>JANPLG010000382.1:0-1316 GCA_031426395.1 Actinomycetes bacterium | reverse complement strand
AGCCTTCGGATCGTCGCCAACCAGGCCGCCATCGCCATTGAGAACGCCAAGCTCATGGTACGCTCCGCGATCATTCAGGAGATGCACCACCGGGTCAAGAACAGCCTCCAGACCGTGGCCAGCCTCCTGCGGCTGCAGATGCACCGGCCCGGCGAGAGCACGATGGCGGAGTTGCTTCGGGAATCGATCAACCGGATCACGAGCATCTCCGCTGTCCACGACCTCCTCTCCAAGGAGGAGCTGGACGAGGTGAACCTGCGCCAGGTGGCGGAAACGATCCTGATGCTGACCGGCCGTAGCCTGATCCGACCTGGCCAGCGCGTGGAACTACGGGTGCGCGGCGAGGATATCTCCCTCCCTTCCAGCAAGGCCAGCTCGGTGGCGCTGGTCCTGAATGAACTGGTCCAGAACGCGGAAGAGCATGGCCTGCGCGGGTTGGACGCGGGTCTCATCGAGGTCCGCATCCAGCGCCAGGATGACCTCATCACCATGGAAGTGGTCAACGACGGCAATCCTTTGCCGCCCGACTTCGATGTGAAGACCTCAAACAGCCTCGGCCTGCAGATTGTGGCTACCTTGGCGCAGAACGATCTTGGTGGCCGCTTCCGACTCTACTGCGATGAGCTCACCCATGCGGAAGTGAGCTTCCCGGTCTGATCTCCAGCTCTTCGCCGCAGTCCGAGGCAGCTTCAACGCGAGTTAGCGCTCTCCTTCACTAAGGGTGCTGGGGCCGCTGGGGGCGCGCATCAACGCTCAACAACAGGCAACCGCAAAGGAAATGCGCCTTGGACGCAAACGATGCTACTTGCCGTATGCGTGGCTCAGCGGAGTCGATGGGTAAGGATCCGCTTTCGCGCCTTCCAGTCAGGGGTTACCAAGAGCGCCGACCTTGCAGCCGAAGTGGACGGAGGAGCGATCACGCCCCATAGAGAAAGCGCGGTTCGTGCCAAGTGTTGCAGCCTTTTAGAGGGGTAACACCGCGCAAAGGCGTCTATACTAAACGCCGGTTAACCCAAAATTAGCCAATGTCGGGAATCAGGAATACCAGTGCTTCCATCTCGTTAAAAGGGGGGGAGCACTAGCAAGCAATACGAGGGCGGCGCCCTCGAAGCAAGAGAAGGAAGTTGAATGCGCAGGCAATTCCCAGAACAACAGTTGGGATGGCTGAACGACCTGTTCAGCGTGCTCGATGCTGCGAGCGTAGATCGTCTTATGGCTGCGGGTCAGAGCGTCACCGTGGGAGAGGGAGAGCGGTTCCCCAGCCTTGATGAGGGGTTGGTCAGGGTTGTAAGTGGGCTGTCGCGGGTGGCGGTCAC
>JANPLG010000381.1:0-2944 GCA_031426395.1 Actinomycetes bacterium | reverse complement strand
GGGGACCACCGCCGCCACAACCACCCCACCCGCCGTAATACGTGGCTTGAATATGTGGTGGTTACCCACACCACCCCCCTCTGTCGTAAATCAAGTGTGCCCACCCATTTGGGGCTGCCAACTCTGAGGGTGAGGGTTGTTCCTGACTCTGGGCGGAAACGGTGGAATCACTCGCACCCAGGGTCGCTCTACCTCGGAATGACGGACAGATCAGCCCCTACGCAAAGATCCCTTCGACGATCTTCGACTGAATCAGTTCGCGCGGCTGGTTCAGGTGATTGTAGACAATGGTGTCCGGCTTGATCCCCAGCGCGTAGTAGACGCTCGCCAGGATCTCCGTAGGATGCACCGGATCTTCGGCGGGGCTGGACGCGGTGGCGTCGCTCTTGCCGTAGGTGGTTCCACGCTTAATGCCGGCGCCGGCCACCAGACCGGTATAGCAATACGGCCAGTGGTCCCGTCCATCCGGAGCGTTTCCGTTCCCGGAAGTGCTGACCCCCATCCGCGGTGAGCGGCCGAACTCCCCGATGGCAACGACCATCGTATCCTTGAGCAGGCCGCGCTGTTCCAGGTCTTCCAGAAGGGCGGAGAGCGCGCTGTCCAGCTTCGGACAGTGGAGATTCTTCAACGGCCCGAAGTTGGCGGCATGCGTGTCCCAGGCGGTGCTGTTCGGATCGCCGTTTGCCACGGAAGGCCAGTTCACTTCCACAAAGCGCGTTCCGGCCTCCACCAGCCGTCGGGCCAGCAGGCAGCTCTGTCCGAAGGTGTGCCGCCCGTAGCGGTCCCGCACGCTGGCCGGCTCCTGGGTCAGATCGAACGCTTTCCGCGCCCGCCCCGAGAGGATCAGGTCGTACGCCTTCTCATAGTACTTGTTGAGGGCGTACTTCTCGGTCGCCTTTTGCACTTCCGGCATCTGCGCGTCGAGAGTCTTCCGCAGGTCGGCGCGGCGCTCCATCCGGTTCTCGGAGATGCCAGCGCGGAGGACCAGGTCATCCACCTTCACGCCGTCCATCTTGTTCTGATCCGTGTCCGCTCCGGTCGGGAAGAGGTAGTAAGGGTCGTATGCCTTCCCCAGGAAGCCCGCCGTGCCGCCCTTGTTCACAATGCCGCTTTCCTGCATCGGGCGCGGGAGCATCACGAACGGCAGCATCGGGTTGTCCGGCGGGCGCAGGCGGGCAATCTGGGAACCCGCATGCGGGAAGTCCGTCGGCGACGGTGGGTCGAGCTGACCGCTTGGTGCCACGCGGTCCGGCGTGTAGCCGGTGACCATCTGGTACATTGCGGCGGTGTGGTTGAAGAGGCCTGCCGGCGTGTAGCTGACCGACCGGATCATCGTCGCCTTGTCCACCTGCTGAGCCAGCAACGGCATCGTCTCGCTGAACTGGCAGCCGGCGATCTTGGTGGGGATCGGTTTGAAGGTACCCCGTATGTTCTCGGGCGCGTCCGGCTTGGGGTCCCAGATATCGATGTGGCTGGGACCGCCCTGGAGGAAGATGAAGATCACGCTCTTGGCGGACCCAAACCCCCGCGTGGACGACCCCGTTTCCGCGGCCTGTGCCGATTGCAACGCCAGCACATTGGGGAGGCTTAGCCCCATCATGCTGATGCCTCCAACCCGGATCAAATCGCGCCGGGTGACGCTGTCACACAGCCGGCCGCGCTTTCCTTCTACTGTCAGCATCGCAAACCTCCCAAAGGGGGCGTCGGGCCTGGGTCAGTGAGCGTTAGGGAAACCCTAGCCACCTGTCCGTCGCCCAATGCCCAACGCCAATTCCTCAAACCCTATTGCCCCACTTCCAATCCCTGCTCGTCATCACCGATTGAACAGGAATGCAGGGCTGTTGATCAGTGCCCACATCAGGTCCTGCGCTCCCTCAGCACGGTCCTTGGACGATCCCATATGCTTGAGCGCCGCTTCAAGCTCCGCTTTCTTGGGCGGTCGGCTCATCGCAGCCAGATAGAGCTCCTCAACCAGCTTCACGTTGTCCGGCTGATCTGCCATCAGCTTGGCCACTCGGCCCTTCGGGTCGGCGATGGAGTTGGCAATCGTCTCCCCGTTCATCAGGTTCATCGCCTGGGCCAGGCTCACCTCACTGGTCCGCTCGCACTCGCAAGGACTCTCCCTGGCCGGTCGACCGAACAGATCCAGGAACCCGCCCGCCGAGACCCGCGTGTCCGAAAGTTGCTGCGCACGGGTGCCCATGGGTGCACCGGGGTAGCGCTGCACGCTGCCGGTCGCCATGCTGATGGCGTCCAGCAATTGCTCCGCCGTGAGCCGCCGAGGCGTCTGATGGCTGAAGTTGACCGTGTCATCCTCGTTCCACCGGTTGGTGGAGATGGAGGACTGGTAGGCGCGGGACGCGGTGATGGTCCGCATCAGGTGCCGTAGATCGAACCCGCTCTTCACGAATCCTTGGGTCAGCGCGTCGAGCAGCGGCGCATTGCTGGGAGGGTTGCTACCCCGGATGTCATCCACCGGATCAATGATCCCCCGGCCCATAAAGTAACTCCAGATCCGGTTGGCGGTGCTCTTCGCGAAGAACGGATTCTGGGGGCTGGTGAGCCAGTCTGCCAACGCTTCCCGCCGGGTGTCGGCGTGCTGCTGCTTGACTGCGGCAAAGGTGACCGGAAACTCCGGCGCAATGGCAAGGCCGGTGCGCGGAAAGATCACTTCCCCGACCTTGCGGTCGTAGACGAACTCGTCGCCGGACTGTCCCGGCTTGTACCCCACCTGCGCGAAGTACGCGCCCAACTGGTAGTACTGCGCCTGCGTCCACCGCTCAAATGGATGGTCATGGCACTTGTTGCAGGAGAACCGGACGCCCAGGAAGAGCTGCGTCACATTCTCCGTTGCCGTATCGCTGTCACGTGCCACCCGGAAGTAGTTCGCGGCCGGACTCTCGTAGGCGCTGCCGGTCCCGGTCAGGACCTCGCGCACGAACTG
>JANPLG010000380.1:0-37349 GCA_031426395.1 Actinomycetes bacterium | reverse complement strand
CCACCTTGAGCGAAGGCAGAGTATCGTCCGTGCTGACTCCCCCATCGCTCGTCCGCGCCACCGACATCGGCGAGTTCATCAGCCACCACTCCTGCGAACGCCGCTTCAAGCTAGCGTTCAATGAGATGGAGATCGCCAGGCGCCTCCCGTTCTACTACCAGCTCTCCGGCACCGTGGACCCGGTCCTCCAGGAGGCGGGGAAGCTCCGGGAGCGCGAGTGGGAGGGGCTGGTTCGGGCGGCGGGACTGGTGGACCTCTTTCCCCAGGACTCCCAAAGTGGCCGGGCCAGGACGGAGGGCACCCCGTGGAGCGAGTTCGCCGCCGCCGTGGCCGCCCTGCCGCCGGGCACGCCGGCCTTCGGGCGGGAGATCGCCCTCTTCGGGGAGATCGGCGGCGCCCAGGTCGCCGGCCGAGTCGACTTCGTGCTCCTGCTCTGGAGGGAGGGCCGGCCGCTGCTCCGGCTCGTGGAGTGCAAGGCGAGCCGGAGGGACAAGACCTACCACCGCGTGCAGCTCGCCCTCTACCGCATCCTGGTCCGTCGCCAGCTGGAGGAGGGGCTGGAAGCGGGAGGCATTCTCCTCGCGGCCGCTGACCTGGAGTGCGTGGTGGCCCGGATCCAGGAGGAGAACAACCGGGTCGACGACATCCTCAATCTGAGCCCCCTCGACCTGGAGATGGAGGAGGCGGACATGCTGCGGCTCCTGGCGGAGGGCGGTCCGCTCCAGCGCATCCTCGGCACCGAGCTCGACACCCTGGACTACCAGCTTGATGAGCGGTGCGACGACTGCTCGCTCCATGTCCACTGCCTGGCGGAGAGCGCCCGCCAGCGCCGGCTGGAACTGATCGGGATCGACCCCTCCACCTCCCGTGCGCTCCGCGGCAAGGGCGTCCGCACCTTGGACGACCTGGCGGCTCTCGATCCGGCGGGCGAGGCAGCGTCGGCGCTCCGCGCGGACCCCGGCTTCAGCGGGAACATCCTCACCCAGATCGCCCACGCGCGGGCCCGATGCCGCAACCTGCCCGGCGGGGAATCGGCGACCGACGCCTTCCCCGTGGCGGACATCCCCAACTCCGGCCAGGGCCAGCTCCCGCAGCATGAGTTCAGCGGTCAGCGGCTCGTGCGGGTCTTCCTCTCCATCAGCTACGACTACGTCGAGAACCGGCTCGGGGCGATCGCGGCGCACGTCACGCGGAGCGACCGGCCGCTGAGCACGCTGCTGCGGCATACCGATGGCAATTGGCGCCCTGAGCCGGAGGTCAGGGAGCAGTGGTCCGTCGGCAAGGACAGCGAGGGAAAGACGCTCTGGGAAGAGCGGCCGGTGCAGGGTGAAGAGCTGATCGGCGTCATCCGCCAGCCATGGTCCGGCGACTACGAGAAGGACACCTTCCGCGAGGCCGAGCTGCTCCAGCGCTTCTTCGAGAAGCTCATCGACGCCATCCGCGCGCTCTGCCCCAACGAGGAGCGGGCACCGATCCACTTCTATGTCTGGGCGCGGAGCGAGATGTCCCGCCTGGTGGAGGCGTGCGCCCGCTGTGACACCCAGCTCCTCTCGCACCTGCGGGAGCTGCTGGGGTGCCGGGAGAGCCTGGAGCAGCTCATCTACTCCTGCCTGCAGGACGAGGTGCAGCAGCGCTTCGCGCTTGGGTGGACCGGGCGGGGCCTTGTCGTCGCCGCCTCGCTGCGCTGGTTCGGACGCTCCTTCCACTGGACCCGGCAGGTCGGCGAGGAGGTCGTGGATCTCGACCGCGTCTTCCGCCAGGGGCTTTTCGACTTCGTCGGCAAGCTGCCGTTCGACGGCGCGCGGCCCGGCAACCCCTGGCGGCCCCTGGACGACCGGGATGCGGAGCGCCGCCTTTTCGAGATCCATGCCTGCTTCCAAGACGCACTGCCCGCCCCTTACTGGCGCGGCCTCTGGGGCACGCTGCCGGACCCAGAGAGCCTGGGCCGCAACGGACGGCCGGACCGGAAGCTCGCCGAGGTGATCCGGCGCTACCAGGTGGCCGGGACCAAGGGCTACCTGCGGTCCTACCTTGGGGCACGCGCCCAGGCCCTCCGCTGGATCGAGGAGGGCATCACCCGGAAGAATGCCGACATCCCCAAGCCGTCGCTCGACATCCGGGAGCTGGCCGACTTCTCCCTCGGCGTGGACGATGCCGCCGCAGCCGGACTCGACTTCCTCCGCCTCGAGCAGCATGTGCGGGTCAATGACTGGATCGCGTCCCATCTGGCCCCTCCCCTGCAGCGGGTCACCGACGGGCGCACCCTCCCGCTCCGGGATGTCCGCCCCATCGGCCCCAACCTGCTGGAGGCCCGGATCGATCTCGAAGGCTACCCGATCAGCCGTCAGACGCTGGAGAGCCGGTGCGGGCTCAGCGGCTTCGCCCGGCTGACGATCTGCGGCCCAGACCCCGCCCGGGGCCAGACGGTGGGGCAGCTCCTCCGCATGGCGAGCACCTGCCGGATCGTCGATCTCGACTGGGATGCGGGGCGGGTGGAACTCGCGGTGCTTCCGTTCCCAAAGGCGAGCGGCTATATCCTCGCCAGCCGGTCATGGGGCGAGAGGGACGACCCCTGGCCGGAGGCGACGCTGGACGAGAGCATCTCCGACTTCGTCTCCGCGCGGGTGGACAAGCGCCTGCTGGCGTCGGCCGGCCGCCATGCCTACCGCTGGTTCGATCCCCGCAAGCCGGAGCTGCCGGCACTGCCCCCGCCCGATCCGGAGCTCCTCAGCCGCCTCGAGAGCCTGCTGGAGACGCTCGACTTCGGTAAGGGGGCGCTGGCACCGGACCAGCTGCAGGCCGCCGTGGAGGGACTGGGCACCCGCGTGCAGCTCCTTCAGGGTCCGCCCGGCACCGGGAAGACGCAGACCACCGCCGTGGCCGTCCTCCTGCGGATCCTGACCTCCCACCGTCCGGGAGACGTGGTCCTGATCTCCGGCTACACCCACACTGCGGTCGATACCCTGTTGGTGCGGATCAAGGAGCTGCTGCCCCGGTTCCGGGAGCACGCCGCGACGGCGCGACTGAGCCTGCCCCCGGTCGCCCTGGCCAAGGCGGATCCGCAGGATGAGCTCGCCGAGGGCATCGAGCGGCTGAACGCCACCCAGTGCGCGCAGCGGTTGAACAAGCTCCGGGCCAAGGGCGTGGTGGTGATCGGCGGGACGCCCAACGCCCTGCTGAAGCTGGCTGGCCACCTCTCCGACCGCGCCCCCTGGAAGGGCCCCGACGGGTTCCAGGCGCCGCTCCTCATCGTGGATGAAGCCTCCATGATGGTGCTGCCCTGCTTCCTCGCGCTGGCGTCGCTGGTGGACGTGCAGGGCCGGATCATGCTGGCCGGCGACCACCGGCAGCTCACCCCGATCATCGCGCACGACTGGGAGCATGAGGACCGCCCGCCCGCCGTGCTCTTCCAGCCCTACGTCTCGGCCTACGCGGCGGTGCAGAACCTCAAGGTCGAGCGCGGGCCCGGGAGCAATGGATCCGGGTCCCGGATCCTCTGCTCCCGGCTGCGGTTCACCTTCCGGCTGCCGGCGACGATCCGCACCCTGCTCACCCGCCTCTACCGCCAGGACGACATCGAGCTGCAGGGCCGGCCGGAGGAGACCCTCCGTTTCCAGCCGGGTGCCGATCTCTGGGAATCGCTCTGGAGCGGTGAGGGCGGCCTCTTCCTGGTGACGCACAGCGACCGGACGTCGAAACAGTCCAACCCGGTGGAAGCGGCGATCATCCGGGAGATCCTCGCCGCCGGGGAGCGGCTGGGCGTCCTCGCCCCGGCCTCCGTCGGGCTGGTGATGCCGCACCGGGCGCAACGCTCCCTGCTCCGGACAACCCTCGGCTCCTTCGAGGGCGCGGTGGACGTGATGGACACGGTCGAGCGGCTGCAGGGCGGCGAGCGGGAGACGATCATCGTCTCGGCGACGGTGAGCGACCCCTCCGCCATCGCGGCGCGCGCCGAGTTCATCCTCAGCCTCAACCGCGCCAACGTGGCGTTCAGCCGGGCTAAGCAGCGGCTGGTCGTGGTCTGCGGGGAGTCCTTGCTCGACTTCGTGGCGCCGGACGTGGAGCACTACGCCGCGTCGGTGCTCTGGAAAGGCTTGCGCGAACTGTGCGCCCGCCCGGTGGGAGAAGCGAACTGCGCCGGGGCCACGGTCCGGATCAGCACCGTGATGTGAGCGGCTGGAAACCGCGGAAAGGATAAGCCAATGGCTGGGTTCAGTCGGATCTACTGTGTCGGCGGGGACGGCGGCTACGAGGGGGCGGACGGGATCCACCCGATGCACCTCCAGATATGGCAGGGGGAAGGTAATCGGCAGTGGCTGGAAGCCCACTGGTTCGAGGCACCGCCGCAGCCCCTCGGCCAGATCCGTAGAGTGGTCCCGGTCGGCCCGGACCACCAGGACGCGCTCTTGGACGCATGCATCGCCTTTCTGCCCGATCACTTCGCCGGCTGTCCCTCGCTGGAGCGCGTCCGGGCAGAGGTCGGCAGCGCGGAGTTGCTCGACCTCGATGGCGGTGGTTCCGCGGCGTGGCGGGAGCTTCGGGAAGAGGCCCGGCAGGCCTTCCATTCGGTGCCGATCTGGGAAGCAGAACTGCGGCGCGTCCCATCCGGCGGATAGCGCTACCGGCAGCGGACGGCGCGGTCGAACCGCACTCTTCCGTGTGACACGCTTTGCGCGGCGGGCCGAACGCTGCATAGTGCGGCGGAGGCTCGCTCACCCAGATGCTCCGACCAGCTCTTCGCGTCCGCACACCTCAGCGAGCCGGGTCGCGACAGAGCAGGGGCGCTTCGCAGCCGTGGGTCGCGTGTGCGGTAGCGAGCTTGACCAGTTCCACTACGCCCACCGGGGCGACCGAGCACGCGAGCACCACCCCCCAATCCGCGGCGGTGAGCGGCGTGGTATGCAGCACAACTTGCAAGAACGGCACGTAGACCGCCGCCAATTGCAGGAGCAGGCTGCCGGCCACTGCCCCCCAGAGCCATCCGTTGGTGAACATCCGGTGGGTGAACGCCGAGCGAACCTGGGAGCGCGCGTTGAACGCGTGAAAAACCTGAGCCAGGGCCAGCGTCATGAACGCCAGGGTGCTCGCGTGCTGAAGCACCGCGCCTTCCGCACCATACCACCTCATCCCGACCGCGAACGCCAGCAGGGTCACTCCACTCAGCAAGAACCCCTGCCAGCTGATGAGCGCGACGAAGCGCGCCGTCAACAGACGCTCTCTGGGGTCGTGGGGAGGACGCTTCATCGCCTCCGGATTCGACGGCTCCAGGGCCAGCGCCATAGCGGGGAATACGTCGGTGACCATGTTCAGCCACAAGATCTGCAACGCACCCAGCGGCAGCGGCCAGCCGGCGATGAGGGCGATGAAGACCACCAGGATCTCCGCTAGGTTGCACGAGAAGAGGTAGTGGACGAACCGCAGGATGTTGGCGTAGATCACACGCCCTTGCTCCACGGCCCTCACTAGGGTGGCGAAACTGTCGTCCGTGAGGACCATGGCGGCCGCCTCTTTGGCCACCTCGGTGCCCTTGATCCCCATCGCAACGCCGATATCGGCTTGCTTCAGGGCGGGAGCGTCGTTCACTCCATCGCCGGTCATCGCCACCACTTCACCCCCGGCCTGCAGGGCTTCCACGATCCGCAGCTTGTGCTCCGGAGAAACACGAGCGAACACGCCCACTCCTGCGGCAATCGTCCTCCAGCCTCCGGTGTCCAGGCCGGCCAGTTCCCGACCGTGGGCGACTCGCAGCGGGCGCCCCTGAAGGTCGCGATCGAGACCGAGTTGCCGGCCAATCTCCGTCGCCGTCGCTTCTTGGTCGCCGGTGATCATCACGATGCGGATCCCAGCGCCCCGGCACGACTCGATTGCCGCTTTCGCCTCGTCGCGCAATGGGTCGATCATGCACACCAGCCCGACGAAGATCAGACCCTCCGCGAGATCCTCTGTTTGATAGCCCTCCCGCAAATCCTTGTACGCCAGAGCAAGGACCCGCATCGCCTGCCCGGCCAGCTCCTGATTGTCCGCCAGCACCCGCTGCCGGTACTCAGCCGTCATCGGCTGGATGCCTTCCTCAGTGAACACCCCGGTGCTGGCGGCCGCCACTACGCCCGGTCCTCCCTTGACGTAAGCGACCGTCCGGCCCTCTGCGGTGCGGTGCACCGTGACCATCCGCTGGGCCTCGCTACTGAAGGGTACCTCCCCGACCCGCGGGGCCTCCCGCTCCAGGTCGTCCTTACGCATCCCAGCTTTTGCCGCGGCCACCAGCAGCGCCCCTTCCGTTGGGTCGCCCAGGACGGCAGCCCCGCCGCCTGAGAGGTCGAGGGTGGCGTCGGAGCATCGCGCCCCAATCCGCAGAGCCAGGGCCAGGTGCGCGTCGGTGCGAGCATCCACGGCCCGGTCCGCCTCGCGGAACTCCCCAACCGGATCGTAGCCCTCGCCGGAGACGTCGATCCGGCGCTCCCCGAGTTGCAGAACCCGCATGGTCATCTCGTCCCTGGTCAGGGTGCCGGTCTTATCCGTGCAGATGACCGTTGTTGAGCCCAGCGTCTCGACGGCGGGGAGACGGCGGACGAGGGCGCCCATCCGGGCCATGCGCTGCATGCCAAGCGCGAGCGTCATAGTCGCGACGGCGGGCAGACCCTCGGGCACGGCCGCGATAGCGAGCGAGATACCGACTTTCACCATGTAGAGGAGGTCGTAGCCTCGCAGCCAGCCCGCCGCCACGATGACCCCGCAAAGCGCCAGAACGACACCGACAAGCGCGTGGCCGAGTTGCGCGAGTTTCCGTTCGAGCGGGGTCTCGCGGCCGCCCGCCTCATCGAGCAGCGCCCCGATCCGCCCCACTTCCGTGCGCATGCCAGTGGCCGTCACGAGGAGCTTTCCCCGACCGTCCGTGACCGCCGTACCCAGGTAGGCCATGTTCCGCCGATCACCAAGCGGCGCGGCCTCGTCCGGGACCGATTCAACGACCTTCGTAATCGGGAGCGACTCCCCCGTCAGAGCGGCTTCCGCAACTTGCAGGCGCGCGCTTTCCACAACCCGCCCGTCGGCCGCCACGCGCGAACCGGCGGCCAAGAGGACCACGTCGCCGGGCACCAGCTCCGCCGCAGGCAGCTGGTGCTCCTCCCCCTCTCGTAGGACATGGGCCGTTGGCACCGCCTGCCGCTGCAGCGCGCCCAGTGCCTGCTCGGCCTTCCACTCGGTCAGGAAGCCGACGGCCGCATTCAATACGATGACGACCAGGACGGCGACCGCCTCGATGTTCTCACCCAGCGCGAAGGCCACAACGGTCGCCACCACGAGCAGAGCAACGATGAGGCTCTTGAACTGACCGATGAGAATCGCGAGGGCGGAACGTCCCTTCGCTTCGGCCAGAACGTTTGGCCCCCATTGCTCCCGCCTCTGGATCGCTTCGGCGTTGGTCAGGCCAACTGCCGGGTCGGCCTGAAATGCCAGGGCAACCTCCTCCGCAGAGAGGGTGTGCCACGGACGGCCCTCTTCACCAGACCGTCCGTGCTGGCCGTCCGTGGCGGCCGCCTTCTCGGTCGTCACGCGGGTGACGCCTGTTCCGTCTGAAGAACGGGCGGCGCGGACCCCTGGGTCGCTCCCTTGACGATGAGCACCGAGAGCGAACGCAGGTCCGAGTGGGGCAGCGAAAGAGCATTCAGAAATCGGGCCGCCGCCAGCGCGCCTTCAGAGCCATCGGTTGCATACAAGATGTGCATTCGTTTGTACTCCGAGAGGGCGATCTCAAGCCGCTTTGCGGCACTACCGGACGATCTAGCTCGATCCCGAGCCATCGGGGTCACTTAAGCGACTGCTCCGAAAGCTGCGCCGACCCCCGCCGTTAGCGCCATAGCCAGCACGCCCCAGAACGTGACCCGTAGGGCCGCCTTTGTCACCGGGGCTCCTCCGACACGTGCTCCGAGCCCCCCAAGCAACGCCAAGAACAGGATGGACGTTCCAATCACCAGGGGGATGAGCATACTTGGCGGCCCAGCCAGAACCATGACGAGAGGCACCGCGGCTCCGAGCGCGAAGGTCCCTGCGGAAGCAAGAGCAGCCTGCACCGGTCGAGCGCTGGTGATGTCGGAGATGCCGAGCTCGTCACGGGCATGGGCGGTCAGCGCGTCGTGGGCCATCAGCTGTTCGGCAACTTTTCGTGCCAGCAAGGGCTCCAGACCGCGATGGACGTAGATCGACGCGAGCTCAGCTCGCTCAAGTTCCCCATCGGCGGCAAGCTCCTCGCTCTCGCGGTCGAGGTCAGCCCTTTCCGTATCTGCCTGGGAGCTGACTGACACGTACTCGCCCGCCGCCATCGACATGGCTCCCGCGACGAGGCTCGCGACTCCGGCGACCAGAATAGCACCACTCGTCGCGTTCGACGCCGCGACCCCCACCACCAGGCTAGCCGTGGAAACGATGCCGTCGTTCGCACCCATCACGGCGGCGCGCAGCCAGCCGACGCGGTCAGTATAATGCCGCTCCTGATGTCGCCCGAAGATTGTGTTCACTCCCGCTTCGCTCTTACTTTCCGAGGCCGTCACCGTTAGAGACCGGATGATTGCTTCAGGACTACCTTCAGAGCGTCGGTCTCCGCGGCGCGGCTGAACACGTCGTACGCAGCCATCGCATCGTTCAGCGGAAAGGTATGCGTCGCGAAGGCGAGCGGATCGAGCCGCCCTGCCTGGATGAGCTTCATGAGCTGGGGGATGCTGACCGTGTCCACCAGGCGGGTGGTGATGGTGATGTTGTGCGCCCAGAGGCGTTCCAGGTGCAGGCACACCGCCTTGCCGTGGACCCCGATGTTCGCCACGCGACCGCCGGGCTTCACCATATCCGCGCACAGCTCAAAGGTTTCCGGAGTTCCGACCGCCTCCATCGCCACATCCACGCCCGCACCGTGCGTCAACTCCATCACCCGCTCGGTAACGTTCTCCGCGCCGCTTCGGACCATCACGTCCGCGCCGAACTGCCGGGCGCGCTCCAGCCGGGACTCGTCCAGATCGACCGCAATGATGAGGCCGGGGCTGAAGAGGCGGGAGAGCAGCACGGCGGCCAGTCCGATGGGACCGGCACCCACGATGGCCACCGTGTCGCCCGGCTTCACCTGCCCGTTCAGCACCCCGCACTCGTAGGACGTGGGGAGGATGTCCGCCAGGAAGAGCACTTGCTCGTCGGTCAGCTCATCCGGGACTTTGTAGAGACTGGTGTCGGCGTAAGGGGCTCGCGCGTACTCCGCCTGCAGGCCGTGGATGGTGCGACCGAACACCCAGCCACCGTTCCGGCAATGCGAGTACATCCCCTGGCGGCAGAAGTCACAATTCCCGTCCGCCGTGATCGCGGGGATCAGGACGCGGTCGCCCTTCTTCAGGTTGGAGACACTGCTCCCCACCTCTTCCACGATGCCGACCGCTTCGTGCCCCAGCACCGTCCCAGGCCGCACCTCAGGCACGTCACCCTTCAGGATGTGAAGGTCGGTGCCGCAGATGGTGGTAGTGGTGATCCGAACAATCGCATCCCCGCCCCGCTCCAGCGTCGGGTCATCGGCGGACTCCCACCGTTTCTCTCCGGCATCGTGGAAAACCACCGCATGCATATAGGTCTTTCGCGAAGGGTCAGCTTCGTCAGTGATCTGAGGGCTAGGGACCGAGAACGATCATCAAAGGTGCGAAGGAATGGAAGGAGGCCCAACAGCGTGCCGGTAGGCACTAGCAAGACGAGCCGGAACAGTCCGTCGTCGATGCGATCGGCATCGCGGATGTGTAGGGGTTTTACCTCTTAGGCGAGGTACGGAAACCCGGCGCTCCGACCAGCACTCTACTTTCCAAGCTCAGTCGTCAGCAGCATCGCCAGGCACGCCTGTGTTTCCGCTGCCGGCACTTGGTGTGACCGCGCCCTGCCGCAGCATCCGGCGACACTCGGCCAAGCAGGTCGAGCCTGAAGCCTGCGGCCGGGATACGATCACAGCGCCAATTCCTGAGCAGAACAGAGCAGCTACTTCTCATCACGGGCCGACGGTTCAGGCACAAAGCAGCCCTTGCAGTGCCTCGGTTAGAGCGCCTCCGTCCTACGGAGAGCGTCAGCGGCTCGAATCCGTTCGGGGGCGTATCATCAACTGCCGCTTTCCGCTGTAGGCACGAAACAGAGCAATCACCCCGCTCCGCGGCTCCCTCCGCAAGGTGATGTAGAACCTTCGCAGTCTGCATGCCTCGCTGTGCGCGAAGACAACAGGACCATCGCGACGTTCCTTCGACCAATCGCGCTACCACGCGCTTACGTGGTTGTCGTGCGACAACGGTGCGATACACGGAGGGTCGCTTCCATCGGCAACCGGCCCGCCGAGCTTGCGCGACTCGCTCCCACTCCGCCCGTGGGCATGCGGACGGCCGCTTCTTCCAGTGTCACTCTTCCGCGTCCCACGCTTTGCGCGGCGGGCCGAACGCTCTATAGTGCGGCGGAGGCTCGCTCACCCAGATGCTCCGACCGTTTTTCGCCTACTACCGACCGCACCGCCGCCTCTTCGGGCTGGACCTCGCCTGCTCGCTGGTCAGCGGCACGCTGGAGCTGGCTTTCCCGCTCGCCATGAAGGCGTTCGTGGACCAGATGCTGCCCGGCCAGGATTGGGGCCTCATCCTCCTGGCGGCGGTGGCGCTGCTGGCGGTCTACCTGGTGAACACCGGGCTCCAGTACTTCATGAACTACTGGGGCCATGTTCTCGGGATCGCCATCGAGACGGAGATGCGGCGCAAGGCGTTCGAGCATCTCCAGAAACTCTCCTTCCGCTACTACGACAACACCCGGACCGGGCACCTGGTGGGGCGGATCACCAAGGACTTGGAGGACGTGGGCGAGGTGGCGCACCACGGCCCGGAGGACGCCCTGATCGCGGTGATGACCTTCATCGGCGCCTTCGCGGTGATGATGTCGCTCAACACCAAGCTGGCGCTGGTCACCGCCGTCGTAGTGCCGCCCGCTGCCTGGATCTCCGCCCGCTACGGCGCGGCGATGACCCGCACCTGGCGGGCGCTCTTCGGGCGGGTGGGCGAGTTCAATGCCCGCATCGAGGAGAACGTGGGCGGCATCCGCGTGGTGCAGGCGTTCGGCAACGAGGAGTATGAGAAGGGGCGCTTCGCGGTGGAGAACGGCCACTACCGCGACACCAAGCTGGAAGCGTACGCACTGATGTCGAAGAGCATGTCGCTCACCTACATGACCATGCGCGCGGTGCAGCTCTTCGTCCTGCTGGCTGGCTCCTACTTCGTGGTCCGCCAGGAGATGTCGATTGGAGCGTTCGTCGCGTTCCAGCAGCTCATGGTGGTCTTCTTCCAGCCGGTTCAGAAGATGAACGCGGTACTGGAGATGTACCCCAAGGGAATCGCGGGCTTCAAGCGCTACCAGGAACTGCTGGGCACCGAGCCGGACATCCTCGACCGCCCCGGCGCTGTCGATGCCGGCCACCTGCGGGGCGATATCCGCTTCGAGCAGGTGGTATTCGGCTACGAGCCGGAGCGGCGCATCCTGAACGGGATCGACTTGCATGTTTCGCCCGGTGAGACGGTGGCGTTCGTCGGCCCCAGCGGCGCGGGGAAGACGACCCTCTGCTCACTCCTGCCCCGCTTCTATGAGGTGGAGGGCGGGCGCATCACAGTGGACGGGATCGACATCCGCGACATGACGCTTGCCTCGCTGCGGCGCAACATCGGCATCGTGCAGCAGGATGTCTTCCTCTTCGCGGGGACGATCCGGGAGAACATCGCCTACGGGCGGCTGGACGCCTCGGATGCGGAGATCATGGAAGCCGCGCGACGAGCACGCCTGGACGAGATGATCGCGGGGCTGCCGGAAGGGTTGGATACCGTGGTCGGCGAGCGGGGGGTGAAGCTCTCCGGCGGTCAGAAGCAGCGGATGTCGATCGCCCGCATGTTCCTCAAGAACCCGCCCGTCCTGATCCTGGACGAGGCGACCTCCGCGCTCGATACGGAAACGGAGCGCTCCATCCAGCAGTCGCTGCTGGAGTTGGCCGTGGGGCGCACCACCCTCGTGATCGCCCACCGCCTGGCGACCATCCAGAACGCGGACCGCATCGTGGTGATCGACCTCACCGGTGTCGCCGAGGAGGGCCGCCATGAGGAACTGATCGCCGCGCGCGGTGCGTACCACCGGCTGCATGAAGCACAGTACAGCCTCCACGCCAACGGCGCGGCGGTCGCTACCCGCTCCGCAGCGCTCACAGGGTTACATACTCTCACCTAGGTCCGCTAGCCCCTTGCGCCATTTGACGGCGTTCCAACAACCCAACAACCCAACCATCATTCCCGAGGGTAGGCGTCTCTCGCGAGGAAGTGTTGCCCTACCGGAATCCATTTGAACCCGGCCCGCTCGTGCTCCCCGCCCACTGGGCATGCCCGTCTGCCCCTTTCACGACGATCAGGGCGCTGGTTCTCTGGACCCTCGCAGGGGCAGTTGGCTCACGCGCAGAGAACGCCTTGGCAAGGGTGACAGCGGGTGCTGCGGAGTGCAACGGCCCCCCTCGCCCGGGACGCCAGCCGCCCGCAGCACGCCGTCGTCATTCCCGTGCGGAGCGAAGCAGACCAGGAATTGCGAATTGCAGATTGATAAGTGCAAATTGCAAATGGACCTGTGCCATCACGGGGAGCGAGGCGGAGCGACGCTGTTCCCCGCATCCTGGGAGCGCGGCTGGAAGGGGCGGTTCCGCGTTCCGGGCGACATGATGGGTATGCGAACCTCCAGGAAGACCTCGCGGCGGCGGAGGCTGAAGCTGAGCCGCGGCTCAATGCAGTGGAACAGCTTGGAGATTGCGAAGACCTGGTCGAAGACGCCGCTGCTCTGGTTGGCGCTGTTCCGGTTGGCACGGATGCGGGCGTAGTAGGAGAGGTTGAACTGCGGCGTGGTGTACTCGAAGCCCGGCCGCCATTCGTGCTGGAGCTCCAAATCATCGAAGAGGAACGGCGTGCGGCCCACGGTGGACTGGTCGAACCGGTCCACGCGCAGTCGCAGGTTCTTCCAGCGCACCTGCTTGCCAATCCCCACCCCGAGCACGGAGAAGGCGTCCCCGTTGCCATAGAAGTTCTGGCGCGCCATGAGTCGGAGGTCGTTCAGGACCAGGGGGCCGACCTTGACATAGGGCAGGATCGCCTGCGCCTGGGCGGTGACGCGCGTGTCCTGCTTGTTGCCGGAATCGGCGCGGCTATCGTTCAGCCCCGCGTGCTGCATGAAGTAGCCGGCGGAGAATTGCGCATTGAACCGCCATCGGTCGCTGAACTCCAGGGCGTCCGGACGCCGCACGCCGGTCACCTGATGCGGTAGGAACCGACCGGGCCGAGGCCTACCCCCATCGTTGCCCCAGATGGCGCCCACTTCCGGAAGGCGGCTCACCTGGAGGAAGCGGGAGACCTGGTTCTCCGCGATGTCCCGGTAGAAGAGGGAGCCGACCAACTGCACGTTGCCGGGAGTGGCGACCATGATCCCCGCCGTGGGGGCACGGGCCGTGGTGAGCCGCAGGTTGGCATCCACCCACGCCAGGCGGTTGCGGGAGAGCTGGAAGTCCCGCTCGGCGTAGAAGCCATCGAACCGGTTGTACCCCAGCATCGGGTAGAGGGTGGAGTTCTCTTCATCCCGCTGCAGGTTGCGGGTGAGCTTGGGCAACGTCACCAACCGGTTGCCAATCAGGTCGAAACCGGTGTTCCGGGCGATGAGCTGCTGCCCCGGATAGACCAGGATGCTGCGCGAGTAGTACTCGTAGTGGGGGTGCAGCTTATCACAGGTGGTCCAGTGCGCCTTGCGGGCATCGTAGGTGGGGCCGGTGGGGCCTTGCTTGAGGAAGACCTGTTCCGCGCTGATGAAGTAGTTCTTGAAGACGGTGGTGACCGTCTGCGCCTCGCCCTCGCGCGTGTCGAAATTGTAGGTGAAGCGGGAGGCCTTGATCTCGCTGCCCGGCTGCTTGAAGACCACGTTCCCCTCGGCGGTGACCTGGCGGGTGGCGGGGTTGAGGACCATGCGGGTGGCGCGCAGCTCGTCGGTGCCACGGCGGGCCACCGGGTTGCCGGTGACCGTGGTGAGGCCGGTGACCGGATCGGTCTCGAAGTTCTCCCCCTGCACCGTGATCCCGCCGACGGTGAGGTCGGTCTGGGTCAGGGCGGGGATGGCACCGGTTCCGGGTCCCTGTATGTCCGGGGGGATGGCACCGGGTAGCTCCGGTCGGCCGGGAAGCCCCTGTCCGTTCCCTGCAGGCGCGACGGCGGGCTCCGGCGCGGGCACAGGAACGCTGGGCGCTGCTGCCGGGGCTGGTTCCGGCGCGGACATCCCCGTGCCTGCGGCGGGCGTGCCGGCCATGCTTGTGCCGGGTGTCTCCGGGGGCAGCGCGGAGAGCGGAACCGACGCCTGTGCCGAAGCGGGCAGGCCTACCAGGACGGCAGCAATGAGAGCGGAGGTCAAGGATGGCTTAGGCATGGGAACTTCGGAAGCTCGGGGGACAGCGGCTGCCCTGGGGATGGGCCAGGCACGGGAGCGGCGGGGTTTCTCGGGCTCGTGGCAGGTTCCCAGGGGTGGGAGCGCTCACCTGCACTTGCGGGCGCTGTGGACGCGAAAAGTGCAGACGCAAAAGTGCGGGCATAAAAAGTAGGCCCCCGGTCTCCCGGGGGCCACTCTCACACCGCGCCATTATCAGGCGGGTAACGGTTCTTGTTAGAACCGCACCTGGAACTGGGTGGCGATGATGTTGGACTTGTAGCTGAAGTTCGGCAGATCGAACCCGCCACCGCTGCTCACGTTCAGGAACTGATACAGGAAGCGGAAGCTCATGTTCGGGCTGAACTGGTGCGTCAGGCCCACGTTGTAGTAGCGCTCAACGCGGTCGATAGCACCCGGACCGTTCCCTTCGTAGTTCACGAACTCAACCCCGGTATCGACGGAGTTGCGGGACGTGAGCGGGAACCGGATGCCGGCGCGTCCGTAGAGAAGGTCACTGCTAGCAATGCCTGCCCGGCGGAGTCCGGTGTAGTTGTAGGAGGCTCCTTCCAGATCGAGCGCCAGCCGCTTGCCGATCGGGATCTCGGCGGTTCCGCCGAAGCCCTCGATGGCGCGCGGGTTGATGTAGTTGCCGAGGCGACCCCAGGAGCCGGGCGCATCGAAGCCGTCACCGATCCGCTTGTAGAAGCCGGTGAGGGTTGCCGATCCGAGCGGAAGCTTGACGCCCAGGTCCCAGGCACGGCGATCGTTGTCGCTTATGCCGTAGAGGGTGTTCTGGGAGTTGCCGTGCCCGGTGCCGGACCACTGGCTCTCCGTGATGGAGCCGTAGATCCCGAGCCACTTGATCAGCTGAAGGTTCCAGTCCACACCGTAAACGGTGAGGGCCCGGAAGTCATCCGCGATGGCGCCAGGAGCGCGCCCGCTGTTGGCGATCAGGTTGTTGTCGTTTCGGCCACCCGCGGTCAGGTAGGTTCCACCGATCTGGAACTTCTTCCCAACGTAGGTTGCCCGGGCGCCAACGCTCTGCTCAAGCAGGGTGCTGCCAGGGAAGCCACCGTTACCCAGCGCCTGGAAGGGTCCAATGCTGCCCTGCGGCTGGAAGCGCGCAACGTCCAGCCCGAGGAAGCCCGGGATGTAGTTGCCCGGCCCCTGACCGGAGAGGTAGAGACCCTGGGTGATGAAGCCCGCGGTGCTGGTCAGCTGCGCGTAGTCGTTCTGGTGAACGCCACCGTAGAGGCTGAAGTTGAGGCCCAGGGCACGGAAGTTCGCGCGGCCACCCGTCAGCGGGTAGTCACCCAGGTCGGTCTTGTCGTTGTAGAAGTAGCTGTCTACGTCGACCATCTTCAGGGTGTAGGGCGTGAACTGGTGGCCGAACTTGCCGACCGTCAGCTGCGTGCCCACCCCGCCGATCTTGACCGGGGTTTCGATGTAGAGGTAGTACGGGACCACGTCTTCCACGGTGAAGTTCGGAAAGGCGGAAGTTCCACCCACGCCACCGTCGATCAGCGGGTTGACGCTGCTCACGCGGTTGCCGAGGTACCCCTTCAGGTAGTTACCCGCGTTCAGGAGGAGGCGAGCGGTCGCGACATCGCTGATCGGGGCAGTGATGCCCAGGTCGATGTCGTAGAACGCGTTCACCCGCTCCAGGACGTTACTGGCAGGGTTGAGCAGACGGCCATCGCGGTCCACCACGCCAGCCGTAACGGGCGGAAGGACCTGAGAACCCGGATTGTTGCCGCCGGCGATGACGTTCCGGCCGAAAGCAATGTTTCGGTCGAAGCCGGGCTGGCCCGAGGTCGCATTGTCAGCTCGGAAGCCGACATTCACGGCACCCGTGATCTTCGGCATCTTGGCCAGGGTGTTCTCGATGCGGCCCGTCCGCTCCGCGAGGGCGGCGAGATCGCGCTTCAGCTTCTCGACGTCCGAACCGAGCATCGCCAGTTCGCTGCTGAACTCCTGGGCCAGCTTCTGCAGCGCCGTCACGTCCGTGCGGAGCGAGCCGAGCTGCCGGTTGATGTCGGCGAGCTGCGCCGGCGTCATTCCGGTAGGTCCGGCGGGACCCGTAGCACCGACCGGTCCCTGGGGACCTGCGGGACCGGGAGCGCCAGCCACACCGGCGGGACCCTGCGGGCCCGGCTTGAGCTGGATCGCCTGAATCTGCCGCTGTACTTCCTGCAGCATGCGCTGCAGTGCCACCGCGAACTCGTAGCGGGTCAGCGCACGCCGACCGCTGAAGGTGCCATCCGGGTAGCCAGTGAAGATGCCGCGCTGGGCAAGCTGGCTGACCGCGTCATAGGCCCAGTGGGTGGTCGGCACGTCCGCGAACGGGCCGCCCTGGTTCTGAGCCTGGGCTCCGGTTTGGAGGAGAGCGCCAGCCGCAACGGCCGCGCCCGCCCACAATGCCCACTTCGATTTCATTAGAATCTCCTCCGTTACCAACAGGAGCCTGGCCGCGCCTTCGTGATCTGGCCGCTTTCGGAGAGGAGTATCCATGTTGCCTCGCTCCCGTCCCACGGTTCTGATCCTGCCAGCTTGACCCTGCTCATTACCGCCGCTCTGCCCAATGGCTTCCGGCACTTCGTGCTTTCACCCATATGGTCGGCGGAAGAATGCAAAAACCACTCTCTTTTAGCACACCCACCCATCGCCTGCCTACCTCCGGCCATAGGCAAAGCGACGACCGGGGTGCAGGCAAGGAGGGGATTTCCGTGCTTACGTCTCTCTTGTGCGCCAGCCGGCGGGCAATCTCCTGTGAAGGAACCGCAGGAATACCAACCGCTGGAAAAACTCAGTGCCGCGTCATCACTGAACGAGGCTTGGTCATAAGAAGAGGGCCGGGGCAGATAGGCCCGGCAAAGGTTCGTCCGTTCCCGCCGACGTCTGGACGTTCGGGTATCGAGGGGCCGCTCTTCTGCTTACTCTGACGCACCTCCGGCAGCCGGACAAGTGGCGTCTTCGTTGAGCATCGCGGCTTCTGGCCATCGCAGTCAGCCGGACCGAGCTTCGCCCACGCCACAAGGACGCAGGCGGATTCTTCGAATGCTGTCACCAAACGGAGCGAAACCGCAGGGCGCGGTTGTCTTGGACACCTTCACGGGGCGGGAAGGCTGCTGAGCCAGAGCGAAAACCGGACGGATGATTGCACCGCAGTCCGGTTACCGCTCTTGCAGGGAACGTTCGCAAAGATCCCTTGCGAGGATTACTCGCTGTTCTGCTTGCCGCGCTCAATCAGCTCGCGGACGCGCTGGCCACCTTTGCGGCCGATGGTCTCGTAGAATTCCTGGCCGTGGCGATTAGCCGTGGTCTGGCCGCCGCGGCGACCGATATCGGCGTAGTGCTCGGCACCGTAGCGCTTCTTGGTGGTGCTGCCGCCCTTGCGGCCAATCTCGCCGTAGAAGTCGCTGCCGTAGCGGGATTTCACGGTCTCGCCGCCCTTGCGGCCGGCTTCAGCCACGGTCATCTCGTGGACCGGTTCCTGTTGAGGTTCTGCCTTAGGGTCTACCATGTTAGCGGTGCTCCTGGAGGGAGAGATAGAGGTCGCGCCCGGCGATTCGGGTTGGCTAGCGGTGAGAGGGTCTCCCAGGCCACTAGCTTGGTAACCTAACGCTTACTTACCCCTCCTGCCGAGCCGCTAAACACCTCGTCAAACAAGCTTCATCAGACAAGCTTCGTCAAACAAGCTTTCCACGTTCACTTTTCACCGGATGCCAGAACGCGAACGGTATGGCGCGGACAGGACGGCGATGAACGAGTGCCGAATCGGCTGAAGTACTGCACAGGCGGCCGATCAGGCTGCTGTTCCACGAGGTGCGGGGCGCGGCGGAATGCTTGAAGGGGAGTGGGCGCGACGCTGGAGCAACGCCCCTTCTGCTAGACCGTTCCCGGCACTACGAGCGGGCAAACCCTCTTTCCCTCAGTAACGCAGCACTTCCCCTCCTCCGGAGCGGTCCGCGTGGCTCTCGCCGCTTGGCAGGCGCACCTGGCTCAGTTCAAGCTGCCCCCCGGCCACGGCGAACCGGGCGTCCGAGGCGATGGCCATGAATCGGAAGCCTTCCGCCATCCGGCGGTTGCAGGCCTCCGCGTTGGCCGTGTGGATTCCGGCGGCCACGCCGTGCTTCTCCGCCATCGCCACGATGTGGGCGAGGGCCGCGACGAACTCGGGGTCGTCCGTTTCCATTCGGGGGGTCTTCCCCATCTGGGAGAGGAGGTCGTTGGGGCCGATGAAGACGGCGTCGATGCCGGGGATGGCGAGGATCTCGTCCGCGTTGGCCACGCCCTCTGGACTCTCGGCCTGCACCACCACGAGGATTTCGTCATTGGCCCGCGCGTAGTAGCTGGCGGGATCGGTTCCGAAGTTCATGGCGTGGATGGAGCCGCCGACGCTGCGGATTCCTCGCGGTGGATACTTCGCCGCAGCCACCGCAGCCTCGGCTTCGGCCGGCGTATTGACCATCGGGACCACGATGCCGTAGGCGCCGCAGTCGAGAACCCGCTTGATGTTCTCCGCCGTGTTCCATGGCACGCGGGCCAGCGGGATCCCTCCGGCCGCGGCGATGGTGGAGAACATGGCGGACGCCGTCTCCAGGTCGATTGGCATGTGCTCCATGTCCACGGTGAGGTAGTCGAAGTTGAGGGAGGCCATGAAGCGGGCCGAGACGAGGGACGGGATGGAGAGCCACGCCCCTACCACCGCTTGACCTGCTGCGAGACGCGCCTTTGCCTTGTTCTGAATCATCACGGAACTCCACGGAGCCTGCGGCGACGAACCGGGCCCAAAGCGGGAAGGCTGCACGCCGACCGCTGCCATTGTTGGCGGGTGGGTGCGCAACTCCCTTCTGCGAGGGCGTGCGTTGCTCCCACTGTCAGTTGTCGCTCCCCCATCGCCTGCCGGAGTGCGCGGAGCATCCGGATTGGAGTCCGGTTTACTCGGAAGGCGCGTCCGCTCATCGAACTGGGCACGGATGAGGATGGCCGGCTCCAGGAGTGAGCCGCGAAGGCCTGCGCCTCGGAGGTCCGCTCGCGTGAAGTTGACGCCCGTGAGGTCGCAGTCCTTGAGTCGCGCCTCTGCCGCGGAGCAGCGGGCGAAGTTGGCGTTGGCGAAGGAGCATTGCTGGAAGTGGGCCTGCCGAATGTCCGTGCGGCCGAGGTTGGCGTCATCCAGGCGGGAACCGGCCACGACGGCCTCGCGCAGTTCCGCCAACTCAAGCACCGCGCCGGTGAGGTCCGCCCCGCTCACGTTGGCGAAGCTGAGCCGAGCGCTCCGCAGATCGGCGAAGCGAAGTGCGCAGCCGGTCAGGTTCGCGCTCTCGAAGTCTGCGCCTGAAGCCTGGACATTGGAAAGGTCGGCACCAGTGAGGTCGGCCGTTCGCAATCGAGCCTGCTCTAGGTTCACTCCCGAGAGGTTGGCTGAACGGAGGATGGCACCGTTGAGCGCGGCTCCTTGAAGCGAAGCCCCGGCAAGGACGGCCTCGCTGAGGTTGGAACGGCTAAGGTCGGCGCCTGACAGATCGGCGCGCCGTAGATCGGCACCCGCCAGATTGGCCCCGGACAGGTCCGAATCCGTTAGGTCGATCCCCTGGAAGTCACCGCCTCCAAGATCCGCACCGGACAGATCGCATTCACGAAGGGAGTCGACCGGCAATTCACGGAGGATGACGCCGGTGAAGCGGTGATGGATGCGGAGGGGCATCGTCGCTACTGCGGCCCGAAGGCTTCGCCCTCGCCCACCAGGCCTTGCGGTCGCAGCCAGACCCGTTTGCGAGGATCCTCCATCACGTGGCCGAGGCTCCAGGCATCCACCCCGTGCTCGGCGGCGACCTCCGTGACGCGTGCCACTGCCGACTCCGGTACCACCACGCAGAAGCCAACCCCCATATTGAAAACGCGATACATCTCGGCCGGAGGAACGTTGCCCCACCTAGCAATGGACTGGAAAACCGCCTGCGGCTCGGGCAGCCACTTGAGGTCGAACCCGAGCGGGCGCTCACCGCGGTTGAGGTTGAGGAGGCCCTCGCCGGTGATGTGGTAGAGGCCGCGGACCGGCAGCCCCTCGGTGATCATCTGCCACACCGGCTTGACGTAGATCCGGGTCGGCTCCAGCAGCTCCTCCCCGACGCTGCGGCCGAACTCCTCCACATGCTGCTCGGGCTTCAGGCCGCCGGCGTCGAAGAGAGCCTTGCGCGCCAGGGTGAGGCCATTGCTGTGGATCCCACTGCTGGCAAGTCCGATGACCACGTCCCCCGGCTCCATCTCGTTGCCGAGAATCATCCGGTCGAGCGCCACGATCCCGACGCAGGTGCCCATCAAGTCGATCCCCTCGTCCGGGTGGACGCCGGCGATCATCTCCTTGAGCTGCGCCAGCTCGCCGCCGGGAATGGTGATGTTCGCCTGCCTAGCACCCTCATAAAGTCCCCGACCTATCTGCTCCAAGACGTCTGGCCGCGCTTCCTGCACCGCAAGGTAATCGACCATCGCCAACGGCTCAGCGCCGACGCAGAGAACATCGTTCGCGTTCATGGCGATGCAATCGATGCCGAGCGTATCGTACTTCCGCATCATCTCCGCGACGATAATCTTGGTGCCCACCCCGTCGGTGGAGATGGCCAGCCCCAGGTTGTCCGCGATCTGGAGCACGTTAGCGTAGTAGCCAATCCCCAGCAGCGGCTTCCCGACACCCGGCCGAAAGGCGAGCGTGCGGTTGACCCAGGACAGAAGGCCGGAGAGCGGTTTGCCGGCGGAGACAACTCCGGCATCCTCGTAGGAGACCGAGGGTGGGGAGGAGGAAGGAGTGGAGGGGGTGGATGACATGGCCGTTTATTGTAACCCCGTCCCACCGATTCGCACTGCGGCATCAATGGGTGCGTGATGCGTCAGACGACGGCAGGCCACGGGGTGCCGACAGAAAGCAAGACGCCCCGGAGCCGAAGCACCGGGGCGTCAGATTCACTCGGCGATCGGCGTAAAGCTAGAGCAGGAAGCTAACACCGGCCAGGAATGCAGCCACGCCCAGCCAGGCCGGCACGCGCAGGCCGGAGCGGCTGCGCTTGGGGAGCACGTCCTTGTTGTTGCCCACGGCATACCCGTAAGGGATTGGATCGCCGCTAGCGGTGGAGGTGCCCTGCGCGGGGCGGGAGCTGTTCAGCCCCGGAGCCACCTGATTCCCGGAACCGGTTGCCGGGGGCGTAGGAGCTGCTGGCGGAGGGGTTGCGGGAACCGGCTGCGCCTGCGCCACCGGCACCACGACGGGTGTGGCGGCGGCGAGCTTCACATCGCCGGAGCGTCCGCGGGCGCTGTCCGCACCGCGCTTCTCGGAATCGCGGCGGGCTCGTTCCGCCTGCTTTGCTTGTTCCTCGGCCTGCTTGCGCATCGCTTCTTCGGCGCGCTTCGCCTGACGGGCCGCGTCCTCAGCTTCTCGAGAAGCTTTCTTGCTGGAGTCCGACTTCTTAACGGCCGGCTTCGACTTGCCTTTCGCAACTGGTGCTGACTCAGTTCGAAGCGGCACAAGCTGAATTCCCATCGCGGGGAAAACCTTCTGCGAAGCATCCCGGGAGGCCGCTTCAATCAGCGACTGCTGCGGAACGCCCTCGGCACCTGATGCGGCACCGCTCACGGCGGCTGCACGGAGCACTTCGCCCGTGGTGCTGTCGATGAGCTGCGCTTCGAGGGTCAGCTCCAAATTGTTCGTCTTGCGGTCGTAGGTCTCATCCACGGTGCCGACGAGCAAGGTCTGGATGCCCAGCCGGTAGGCAATCGTGCGCGCTTTCTGCACGTCGACCGCTCCCGTGTCCGCTGCGATCACATCCGTTACCATATCGGGCCGCAGGATATCGTCCTTGCGCGCGCGCTGAATGAGCGAAGACTGAGGATGGTATGACGCTACGGAGAATGCGGGGGTTGAGAGAAAGCCCGCCTTCACCTGCGCGGTAAGCGCGTTCATCGTGTCCCGCTGACTCGGCGAGAGAGCCGCCGCACCCGGTGCGCCCCCCGCATCGGGGGCTGGCGCGGCCGCAGGATCGCCAGCGCGGAATCCGAAGGGGAACACGAGTACGGAGATGGCCTCGCCGGCCCGGAGTGGCAGCGGGGTACGGAAGGCTCCCGGAGTTCCTGGAACGCGGCTGCCAGGAACGCCGGTGCTGGGCGCACCGCCGCCGGGGGTGATCGGCTGCTCGGTGGGCGTTCCCTGGGCCAGCGCGAGGCCGGGACAGAGGAGTACGGCGGCGGCTGCCGTGGGCAGCCAACTGGACCGGAACCGCATCGGGAGTCTCCTACGATTGAAAGGGGGTGGCGGAACGTCCCCCTGTGAAGGAGGGACGTTCCGCCCAGACGGGGATCAGTTAGTGGTGCGGAATACCTGGACATCCGGGCCGACCGGGGGTGGCCAGAGAATGTTCCGTTCACCGCTTGCGAACACCCAGATGCCGCGACCTGGCGAGACTACGGAGTCTCGACCCAACTGGTCGTAGCGGCCGGTGCGCGCGTTGTACTCATAGAGGGTCGCTTTGATGTAGTTCCGAGTAACCGCATCGTCGTAGCTGATGATCGCGCTTGGGGTGACGAACTGGAGGTCCTTCACCGGCACTGCGTAGGGACTGGGGTTACCAATCTGGTTCCAGCCGCGACGCACGAAACTAAAGAACAGCTGGTTGCCGCTCAGATCGTTCGGCCGTGCGTTGGTGAGCCGGACATCCGTGCGACCTAGTCCGCGCATACGGACCCAGTAGGACTTGCCGGCCTCAATCTCGGTCACCGGCTCATACTGGTTGATCAACGGGTTGTATCCGAGGATCTGGTAGTTGCCAGCTGGCACTCCCAGCACCACGGCTGGGTCGTTGTTCCCGTTCGCGTAGCTGAAGGGGAAGGTGACCATCTTCCAGTTGTCGTCGAACCGATAGCGGGCACCCTGTGGAACGTGGATGAATCTCGTTACGCTAGCGGGGTCGCCGAAGCTGTTGCCGAAGAGCACGTTGATTGGTAGGTATCCAGCCAATTCGCCGTTCGGAACCACCTGCCAGCGCCCGCTCACCTCGTCCGGGGTGAAGCCGCCCCCGAGAGGTCCCGTGGATCCCAGTTCCAACGTGTTGGACGTTTCAGGATCCACGAACTCCAATCCATCCGGCACGGTGATCACCGCCTGATTGGAGTCCGACGGAAGCGAAAAGACGTTCTGCACGTAAGCGTCCACCGGGAAGCTTGCGAGATCAGTCTGCCCTTCGACCACAGGAAGGGCAAACGGGGTCTGCACCGCCGCCATGTAGCCAGGCAGCGTATCCCGAGCAAGATCGCTGGTGGCGGCCGGATTGAACTGAAGCAGGTGGGAACTTGGACTGTGGGACGCGGCACCGACTCCCACGTAGGTGACGAAGGTTCTGCTGCCACCCACCGGAACGGGTGTCGGATTCCAGTAAAGGATCGTTGTGAGATCCGCGAACTGTAGGGAAGCGGTAGTGTCGACGTCGTAGTCCCAGAGCTGGCCACCGACGGAATCCGAGAAGATCTGGAGTCCGTTGCCGAAGACCACGCGGTCAGGAGGCGTCACACCTGCTTCGCGGATCAGACCCTTCGCGACATAGGAGTGGAACGGCCCGATGTCGTCGTCGTACACCTCGTAGCGATCTGGGATGTTCGTGAACCGCGGCGGGATTGTGGTCCCGACCTGCCGCCCGTAGTCGCGCTCGAACAGCAGCCGCTCCTGGCCCTGCGGGCCGCCGGGGCGAGTGGGGCGGAAGAAGGTGCTGAAGCTGGTGCTCGGACCCTGGTCGTCTGCGTACGGCGCAAGCACCATCCGCATCCCGACCTGGCGCGTCCCGCCACCGGTCCCACCCGCAACACGCGGATTGCTGACCACGTACTCAATGCGCAGCATGTCCCGCACCAGCGTATATCGCTGACTGACGCGCAGGTTGTAGGCACCCGCGCCGGTACCGCCCGAATAGGTGTAACTGGCAATGGTTCCCTGGCCATTAGCCCGGATCCCAATCGGACCCGTGGTCCCATCAGGGTAGGAGAATACGATGTTCGTCGTGCCGCCCTCTGGGAACTCAAAGTTCTGGAACTGACCCGCGCCGTCATCGATCCGCAGCGAGACGATGTCAGCGATCGGGCGGGTGTTGCCGGTGCCCCGTCCAGGCTGCTCACCCGAGAAGAGCGGACTGCCCCAGGGATACTCGTATGCAGCGGCCGTTCCGTCCGCGTTGTAGCGGACATAGTAGCCGAGGTTGTCGCCGCTGGTGTAAGGGTCGCCTTCGTTGTTCCAGAGGACGAACTTCCCGATATCCGCACCGGCGTGGTACACCCAAAGATAGAGGTACCGGTTCGCGAGGAACGGTCGGAAGAAGTGCGGGGGGCGCCCTCCCAGTGAGTAGAAGCCGGCGTCGTCAATCCAACCGGGAGGAGCGATGGAGGGCGCAATATCCGGCTGGAACACGACGGTTTGCGCCTGGGCGGAAACCGCCAGGCCCATTCCAATGGCCAACGTGGCCGCCGCTCCTGCCAGTTTCCGAGTACTATTTCTAAACATTCGCATGGAGTGATCTCCAGATCAGTGCTTTAGCGCCGCAGCGCCGGAGAATCCGGCGCTGCGGGACGGGGATCACGCGCCTCGGGCAGCCTCTTCACGGATCGTGAAGAGGTGAACTCCCGGACGGGCTGCCCGGAAGCTGAAGACACCGTTGGGAGTCATCAACTTCGGCTGGGTAGCACCGGCGGGCTGCAGATACAGCTTGCGGTCCACAGGAACCCGATCCCAGGACAGTTTGACGGGTACACCCGGCTCGGATGTTTCCAATCTGACCGTCCACGAGCGGGTTGAGTCTTTGCTGCCTCGGATGTCTTGTGCATAGCCAGTTACGCCCTTGGCCGACTTCTCTCCTGCCAACCGAAGGTCTGCAGTGCGAAGAGGGGAGGGTGGCATCGCTAGCAGGTCGGTCGCTAGCGTCTTGCCCGCCCGCCGGCCGATGACCAGTTCGCCTGCCGAAGCGCCGGCTGCTCGAGCGCGGAGCGTGGTGGCCCAGCCATCACCTGCCGCAGATCGGGGGGCCTTGTTGGAGGCCACCTTGACCCCGGATGGAGCAGCGCTCGCCGCAGCGATGTTGCTCACCACCCGCGGAACGATGAGGGTGATGTTGGTGTTGCTGTAGACCCAGTGCGCTTCCCAATCCACGAACTGACCATTCGGCAGGACGGAGTACTTGTAGGTCCCGTCCACGAAGCGCCAGATCACGCCCTTAAGCAGATTGCGCTGCGCGGCCACCGTGATGCTCATGATCTCGTTGCCGAACTCTACGCTTGCCGCGCTGAACGGGACCCGGAACGGATAGGGGTTTCCGACCAGGTTCCATCCCTGCTTGAGCGGGATCCGGTAGAGGCCGGAGCGCTCCGAGCGGCCAAGGAGCTGGACCTGCGTGACGTCCGTGACGCGCGCCCAGAAGCCGGTGCCGATCGGAGGCCGCGTCACTCCAGAATCGCTGGTGGTGAGACTGGCCTCGGGGTCCTGCGGAGACGTGGTGGCATCGAAGACCGCGTAGCGGTTCTGCAACGGCAGCCAACGGGCGAGGCGGATGAGGTTCCCACCGAAGAGGAACTGGAGATCGTCCGCGTTCCCTTGCAGTTCGTAGGGCACACTGAGCGTCTGCAGGCCGGGGTAGTTGATCCTCGGACGCACGCGGAAGAGGTAGATGCGCTCTGGAATGTTGCCTTCTGCGGGCCCCGCAAGGCTTCTCGTCCCGTCGTTCGGGAAGATCTCGCTCTCCGCAGTGATGTTAATGGAGTTGGAACCGATGTTGTAACGCGTCTGCGGCGTCGGCTCGTAGCGCACCCTTCCCGTCTGGGGGCTGATGATCTGTGCTTCGTCAACCACGGACGTACCGTTGTTGAAGATGTCGAACTCACCATCCTCCAGGGTGTAGGGCACGGGTTGGATGATCCGGAACTCCACCGGCTCGGCGAAGCTCGCGGTGATCTCGTTAGGCGCCGGTGACGTGACGTCGATGTAGTGCGTCGCGGCCTTTAAGGACGCTCCGACATCGACGACGCCTGCACCAAGCTGCGTCGAGAAGCCACCGAAGGGAGTGCGTGCCGTTCCCTCCACAAGATTGCGCGCCTGGAAGACCTGCTCAACTGGGGTGAGGGTCTCGTCGATCGCGCCCTGGGTCATCAGCATCGCGATCTGGCCGCTTACATAGCCCGCAGCGATGCTGGTGCCCTGGGCGTAGTCGTAGCCGAAGAAGTCCGTCACTAGGACCCGGTTCTGGAATGTCACATTGGTGGCGTCGTTGCCGCCCGGAGCGACAACGTCTAACTGGACGCCGCCCTGGCTGTAGTAGGCGGCCTCACCGGACGGACCGACCGCCCCCACCGCGATGCACTCGGGCAAATAAGCGGGGAAGCCGACCGTGGTGCCGAGCAGCGGGTTGGGGTTGTTGCCGGAAGCGGCTACCAGGACAATGCCCTGGCTGTTGGCATCCTCGCAGGCCTGCGCGATGAACGGATCGAAAGGTGTCACGAAGAAGCCAGAACCGGGCAACGTGAAGCTCATGTTGATGATGTCCACGTCCTGCTGCATGCAGAAGTAAATGGCATCTGTCACATTGCTTGCAACAAGCGTGGCCTGCGTGATGTTGCCGAAGGTCTCGACGCTGCCGGCTACGCACGGGAGCAGCGATACTCCTTCGAACGGAATACTGGCGATCCCCTCGCCGTTGCCGGGCACGGCTGCGATGGCACCGGCAACCTGCGTTCCGTGGCTGGATCCGAAGAAGCCGATGGGCGACTGGCTCAGGGGCACGTCATTGACGAAGTCGAAGCCGTTGCTGTCAATGACGTCGAAGAGGTCCGGATGGAACAGGCTTGGCGCAAGGTCGATCAACCCCACCACCACGTTCCGCCGGGGTCCATTGACAAACCGCTCGCCGACGCTGATTCCCCAGGCGGTGGGCACGTTCATCGCCCGCATTGCCCATTGCTCAGGAGCAAGCGGATCGTTCGGCTCCACAATTGGGAGAGCGGCAGGCTGCAGGTACTCGTTGGAGCTAGCGACGAGAACGCCGGCCTCCTTGCGGAGCTGAGCAGCGGCTACGTCTGGGTCACCCGCAACGCCTCGGAAGACGTAGGTGTTGGGCGCAAACTGCAGCTTTCGCTTGACGGTCAGTCCGTGCGCCTGAGCAAACGTAGATCCGTTCATCCCGTTGGCAAGGCGCACCATCACCTCGCCGGGCACTTCTTCCGGCGCACGAAAGGACGCAGGGAAGCGCTGGTCAGGCACGCTTCCGCCATTCTTCGGAGCCTGGGCCCGTGCCCCAAGCGACGTCATCGACGTCGCGGCTACCGCGATCAATGCAAGAGTAATGTTAGTTTTAAGGTTAGCGAAAGTCATCCAGCAACTCCTGGGGAGACCGGGGCGCGGGAACGTTGAAGATTGGGGAGGCCTCCCCTGGCAGTGTTCGTCTGCCAGGGGCGGACTAATAGTATAAGAGATTCTACTTTTCCCTGCTACCAGTACCCTGACCAACGGTGGCGGTTGCGGCATCGCCCTTCTTCCGCTTGTTGGCAGGCTTGCTCTGGGAACCGGGCGGGTCCGGCGGCGTATTGAGCGGGCGCACCGTCACGAAACTGCTGAAGATCCAGCCGCGCGGCTTGGGGATCTCACGGTCAACGCTATTTCGTGCACCAACGGTGATGTAGGTTCGATTCTTGCGGCGGAGGCTGCCGAGGTTCGCATCGATCCGTCGGGTGATCTCGGTCGGACCACCAAGGTCGACCGGTGAGTAGCGGAAGGGTCCGAACTTGAAGGTCTGCCCGCTGCGGAAGTCGGTATCGTCGCTGACCCAGATCGTGTAGGTGTCAGCGCCGGCCGTCTGCGCCCAGGAGACTTCCAGGGTGTTCAGGTCCACTTCACGTGCAGGGGAAGGCGTTTGGCCGTTGATCCCGGAGATTGTGGGCGGAGTAAGGGCCGTAGTCCACCCAGAGCTGAGGGAGAGCGGAGACATGAAGGTGTCGGCATCGGTGTTGCCCGTGCCACCACCGCCACCGCCGCCACCGCCGCCGCCGCCACCGGTGCCCGTGCCGTCATCGTTCAGGCCGCCGCGGTAGGCGGTGGCGATCTGATAGCGGTACTGCTGGCCAGGAACGATACCGGGCACGCCCACGATGGTGGTTCGTCCGCCGGCGCCGCCCGAGGAATTGTCCCCGGGGTCGCCGTCGTAGGCCGTGACGTCGCGCGTTGCGGTGGTGTCGTAGAAGACCTGGGTAGCGTCGCTATCTAGACCGCCGACGATCTGGAAGCCGCCGAGGTCGTCCGCGCGCCAGATGACGTAGCCGAGGACCTGGCTGGAGCGGATGCTCTTGGGTCGCTCCCACTCCACCTTGATTTGCGCGCCGGGGAATCCGACCTGGCGCTGGAAGGCGGCCGCATCGGTTCCGTAGGGTCGCGCGGCATTGTCACCGCCACGTCCCGCGACGGCGAGAATCCCGAGGAGGAGCGCGCCGCCGACGAGGAGTCGGACTGCGCCACCGCCGAGCAGCTTACGTCCGCCTCCTCCGGTGGCTGAGCTCTCGGTGCTCGGTTCATCCACCACCACCGGCGGGGGTGCCTGAACCGTGGTCTGAGCTATCTGAATGGTGTCCGACGGAGCCTTGGCGAGCGTGAACTGTCCGCCGCGGGCAACCTTGGCAACCTTCGGATCATCGGTGTCGGCGCTGGCCACCTTCTCGGACGCATCGTCCTTCAGGTCGGCCTTGCGGAACGAACCGCCGTCGAAGCCCGAAGTCCGATACGCGAGGCGCGTTTGCGTGAAGTCTCCGAAGCTGAAGATGGCACGAATGCGGTCCTCCGGCTTCACACCCTGCTGGTTTTCGATGACCCGGCCGGTGCTGATGTCGGAGTCGACGTTCGTGATCTTCAGACGCCCCACCGGCTCGCGCTGACGGGTGACGATCATCTCCATGCCGCGCTTCACACCCTGGCGGGCACCGATGTTGATCAGCGCCTCAAGGCCCGGCGAATCCACGGTGCCCACCACGGTGGTGTTGAGCACGGTGCCTTCCGGAAGCCGGAACCGGTCCATGAACTCCCGCGCCTTGAACGCTGCCTTCCCGAGGGCTTCCTCAAGAAGAACGTCCGCGTTGCCGGAGAAGCCCATACGCGGGGTGCTAAGTCCCTCCGCCACCGCGCCGTTGACCAGCGTGGAGGTGCGGATGTCCTCAACCAGCACCTGGAGCTTGACGTAAGCCTGCGGGCTGGTCCCGGAGGTCACGCGCGCTTCCATCACCGAGCCGTAGACCGTTGCCGTAGCGTCTACGCCGTTGGCGATTTGGACGCGGGCCACGCGGTCGAAGGGCTGCTGCAGGTTCAGTTCCTGGATTCGCCGTTGAACCTGGGAGTCGGGGATCACGTCCCAATTCTGCGACTCAGAGAGCTGAAGGGAGACCTGGGCGGACGCGACCTTGCCGAGGAGAGCGCCTCCCACCGTCGTCTTGTTATTGAAGTCCAGCACGTAGACACTGGGCACCGAGCGCTGCGCCTGTGCGGGTGCCGCCCAAAAAAGGTTGGGCGCCAACAGCACGAGCGCGAGCATCTGGGCCAGCCACCGTGCGGCGGGGTGACGGCGTAGATACCTCACTAGCAGTTCCTCCTGACGATCAGCATGTCGCTTGTTTTGCCGCGTAGAGATGCACTGGTTTCGCTTGGGAGCGAGAAGTTATCCATTGCGGCGTCGCGAGGGGAGTTGGGCGGGGATGATTCCCCATCCCCCCTGGCGGGCGGGGAAGTTCCGGCCAAGGCCGGGAAGGTGAGCCGGATTGAACTCCCGCGGGCGGGCAGCCTCACCGGTGGGCCCAAGCCCCAGGGCGGCAAGCTCGCGGGCAACTTGCCAGGCGTTGGGCGTCGAGAGCTTTGCCATCTTCCGGCCGTGGGCCGTGCCGATGGCGGAGACATTGTTGTTGACGGGAATGATCAGGTTGCAATCCGCGCGGGCCCGGACGAAGTATCCGGCGAACGGATCCAGGTAGTTAGAGAGGAAGTAGCCATCCGAGTACGACCAGAGGCCGTTCTGGATGACCCCCTGCTGCATGGCCTGCTGCATAGTGAGGATCTGGCCGTTGGACGTGGAGACCTTGACACGCAGCCACTCGATGCGGGTGCGTCGAACGCTGCCGATCATGTTCCAGCCGGCCTTCAGCGGAAGCGAGAAGGGCGAGTTGCTGGCGACCGTTCCTGCCGCCGCGTTGGTGAATGCGGTGGAGTTCGGGAACCGGACGAACATGCCCTTTCCAAGTCGGAACTCGGAAGCGTCACGCTGCGGGTAGATGGAGTACAGCTGGGACTCGGTCAGCCAATACGCCGCCTTGAACGTCTTAGGATTCTGCTCAAGCACGCCGGCAGCATCCGCTCCAGGCGAGTCGTAGGGGATCGAGATCAGCGACAGGCCGGCGCCGAAGACGTGCTCCGGCTGTAGCGTGAAGTCAATGCCCGTCAGATTGGAGCCGGCCGTGACGTTGATTGTCCGCTGGCTTGAACTCCAGCCGCTCTTGCTGGCGCGGATCAGGTAGCTCCCCACAGACACGTTGCTGAGCGTGTAGTTCGGGGAGACGCCTGCAGCCGTGCTGGTTGTCAAGGTGGGACCGGCATTGCCAACGGGGATCAGCTCAACGATGGCGTTCTCGAGCGGCGCGCTGTTGACGCTGCTCCTGACCGTTCCGCTGATGGTACTCGGCGGGATCCGGACCAGGAGAAGATCGCGGGCGGTGATGTCACCCTCGACGAAGATCTGCAGCGGGGTGGCGCTGTTGTCGTAGTATGCCGGATGGCTCGCAACGACGGAGTAGACGCCCGGCGCGATCGATCCCGCGGTCTGATACCGACCGCTGCCATCGGTTGTGATGGAGGCCACGGTCCCGCCGTTGCGGATGAGGCGGACGGTCGCATTGGGGATGCCTGCTCCCGGTGTTCCGCTGAGGCTCTCCTTAACGAAGCCGGTCACCCTGCCTGGGAGCGGCTGCACGTCGAAGTCAAGCCGGACGGAGCCGGCGGGCGGCACCACCACCGTCCGGGCCGCGAAGGCTGGGAAGATGGCGTAGCGGGTGTCATTGACCACCTGCACCTCATAGGTGCCCGCGGGCAGGTTCACATCCTGGGGAGTTAGTCCGCCTACCAGGTAGTTGGACTGCCCGCCGTCAGGACCAGGCGTCGTCGTAGTGCTGGTTGTGATCAGCGCGGCCTGGGTGCCCGCGAACGGCTGACCAGCGGCAACCACGATGCGGAGGTTCACTCCGGGGTTCGAGATGGTGAAGTCCAGCGCTCGACGAACGCGGCCGTGGAGTTGACCACGCGTCGTCCGATCCAGCAGCTGAAGCGGCACTGTGGTGTCGCCGGCCACGAAGATCCCCGGCTGCTGCGCGTTGACGTAGCCGAAGGCGCTGAAGCGGATGGTGTAGACGTCCGAGGGGACGCCGATCCCAGTGTTCCAGGTGCCATTTGCGCCCGTGGTGGTAGTGGCAATCACCACACCCGGTTGAGCCACCTCGGAAACGAGTTCCACTCGACCGCCATTGATGGCAGGTTGACCGGAGCTGTTCTCCCTCACCTCACCGGAGACGATGCCATCGCGTCCATCCACGATGAGCGTAGGCGCCACGAACGGATCCTGCGTTCCGGAAATGGTGAAGTCGACGCGATTCGGCTGGTAGCGCAGGTCGGTGGCGGCGATGGCGATGGAGAAATCGCCATCCTGCGCGTTCGGGATCAAGTAGTTCGTAGCGGGCGAGAACGCGGGGTTGGGCGCCGTCACATCCGTGCTGCGAAGTACCTGTTGGCTGGCCTGGCGCCGCAGTTCCACCGTAAGCGGCGGGGTGAGCGGACCCGCGATGAGCGCCCCGTCAATCCGCCGCACCACGCGACCCACGAGGCCCTTGAGGGCGGCCACAGGAAGGCGGAGTGTCACGGCGTTCTGCTGGGGCACGTTCACCGAAGTGGCCGTCTCCTGCCGCTCGAACTTGAAGGCGCTGACCGAGTTCGGTCCCGCTGGGACGGCGGTGAAGGTGGTGGTACCATCGCTGGCCGTGGTCTGCGTGGGCAGGATGTTCCCGGCCTGGTCGATGATGGTCACCTCGGCCCCGCCGATGGGCTGTCCATCAGCGATTCCGTCCGGACCATTACCCGCCGCCAGGACCGTCACAGTAACCGGTCCGGGCTGTCCCGTGACGCGGAAGTCGATGTTTGTGGTGGGGGTCGCGCTACTGTCTTGTCCCTGCTGAGCGGGCCCAACCGTCACCGGAGGGGTGAAGAGCGCGGTGGTCCTAGTGGGATCGTAGCCTGCGGGAAGCGTTTCCAGCACCACGTCGTAGGTGCCTGCGGGCGTGCTCGGAATGGTGTACGTGCCGTCCTGGGAGGTCGTCCCAAAGAAGTCACGTGTTCCGGTGTAGAGCTGTGAGGCGCGGATCGTAGCTTTAATCAGCGCCAGCGGCACAGGCTGATTGAACTGGTCAAACACCTTTCCGGAAATGGTTCCGGGCGCGGCGGGTACGAGTTGGACGTCCACCAGCATCTGGTCGTATGCGTGAGCGGTATCGCCCACGGCCTTGATGAAACTGGTGAAGCCGGGGTTGTCCACCCGCAGCGCGAACCCGCCACGAGCGATGCCGCCCACGGGCAGGCCTCGGATGCTGTAAGTTCCGTCCGCACTGGAGAAGGCGCTCCCTACCAGCACGCCTGCCTGATAGACCTGCACCCATGCTCCTGCCACGGGGCCGCCACCGTTCAGGGTGACGATTTGTCCCACCATCTCTGAGCTGAACATCCAACAGAACATGGAGTGCGCCAGCTTGGAGCGGAAGTTGTAGGTGGCGGGAACGCTGGTGTTAGCGGTGACCCCAGAGAAGCCTCGGCTCATGCTGGCCAGGCTGAAGCTCATGAACACCACTTTGGCGTCCGTAGCGGAAGGTGTTGCCGGCGTTCGCGGGTCAGAGTAGACCCCCATCTTGCCGCGGTAGACTTCGGTGCGTCCGGCGCGCTGACGGGAGATGTCCTGCACCTGGAACGGCGTGCCGTCCGTGGAGAACCAGAGGGCGGCGTTGTTGTAAGGCACCGGTCCGCCCACATTCAGCCCCAGCGGCCCTCGAGTCGGGTCCACGCCCAGGCGGATGATGGCTGCCGGGCAGGGGATGCGGCAGCCCCAGGTGTCCCAGACGTCAATGGTCATGTCCCACGCCGCATTGTCGATGCTCGGCGGGTCGATGAAGTTGAACTCGGTCCGGTTGGCGATGGGTCCGCCATCGGCGTCCGCCACGTAGTCCGCGCCCAGCACGTTTTGAGCGAATTGCTGCGGGACGGCGCCGGCCACGGTCAGCGCCCACAGAAGGTCGCCCCCCGCGATCACGATGCGGCCGGAGCGATCGCGGTAGCGGGTGATCTGCGTCTGCGTGGCCTGGTCCAGGATGGAGCCGCTGCCCTGGAAGATGTCACCGGTATACGGTGCGTTCCAGAGGATGGCGCGAAGCGGCACCGGGCGCTGGATGGTGCTCATGCCATCTACGCTGGTGGGTTGTTCATCCACCTGCGGGAGGTACTGGTTGAAGACCGTCTCTGGCACCGGCCCCTTAGCCAGGATCCGCCAGTAGTCGTAATGGAAGGCACGGATGAGTCCGAAACCGTCCGACGGTCTGACGAAGTCGATCTGGTTGCTCAGGAAGTGCTGGATGCCGTTGATCGAGAGCAGGTTGGAGAAGGTGTCCGGATTCTCTTGAATCAGGTGAGCTTCGCGCGGGAAGTATTGGGAGGGCCGGTCGATAATGTCCGACTCGGTGCCGAAGCGGAACGTCGGGAAGGCGCGGAAGCTGCCCTTGAGTCCGCGGGGCCACTTTTGGCCAGCACCGTGGTCGTCCACGTACAGCACCGGGCTCTGCGAGAGAAACGGCTGCGTGCTGAAGCCCCAGATGTTGTCGTAGATGATCCAGTTGCCGACTTCGTTCGGGTCCGCCGGGTTGGGTGCCTTGTCGTAGGCGATGACGTCTACGTAGAAGTCACTGGCGTCGGTCGGGGTGGTCCAGGTGGCGGTGAAAATACCGTCGCCATTCGCCTTGTCGAAACCGTTGCCATCGTCGAGGAGGCGCAGCCAGCGCTGCTGTCCCGTGATCGGGTTCAGCGGCGTGGGGAAGTTCCGGCCTGACCAGCGGACCGCATCATCTATGCCGGGGGCATACGATGCGTAGCGGGCGGTCCCGAACAGGTCCGCCACCTGCGGCGAGTTGTAATAAGCGTAGTCCTCGGCACCAATGTTCTGGTAGTCCGTTTCATACGCGAAGCTCATGAAGTGGGTGACGCGGCCCGGATCGACCGTCCGCGTCACGAAAGCGTTGTCCGTTCCGTAGAGGCGGTGGTCGCCGGCTGCGGTGGGATTGCTGTCCGTGAAGTGGTCGTCCGGGTCTTTGATCTGCACCCAAACGGTGTCGATGCCGTACTGCAGGTCCTTCAGCTTGGCGTAGAAGTAGAACGTGTCCCCAGGCGCGCCGATGCGTCGGCCGGGATCGATGTCGTTCGGATTGTCCGGCAGCGGAGCGTTGGCGATGTGGAGCACCTCCCCCTTCGGCTCGTCATACATGAAGAGCGTGGGCGGGGTGATGTCGCTGACTTCGGAACCCCAGAGGTCGGTGTCGCCCACGGGTCCGACCAGCGGCTGCTGCGGGTCGTTGACGTTGTTCTGCCGGTTGCTGGCGTAGACAATGCGGTCGATGGGGCGCTGGGCCGGGCGGGACGCCGACCAGGTCGGGTAGCGCTCATCGGTCTGATTGAGCGGGATCGCGCCCTGATTGGTGTCCGGGGTGAAGAGCCGGACCACCGGCACACCGCCGGTCTCGTTCGGGCCGTTCAGGCTCTGGTCGGCCAGCGGGAAGTTGTAGAAGTAGATGTCGTAGGTCGTGCCGCTCTGGCGCCCCTTGGAAGAGAAGGCGAGCCAGTTGTTGTAGCTGCCCTGCGCGGGGAAGCTGCCGAGCGGGTAGTCCGACTGGCAGAACGAAGGCTCGATGTCATCCGAGGTGGCGCTGGTGACCTGCCGGACGTTCGCACCGGTATCGGCGTTGTTCATCACGAACAGGTTGTGATCCGTCAGCGCGGTGGGCGCGGCGAGGTTCACCAGCCCGCCGTTCACGCCGGCGCTGTTCGCGGCGAAGACGAGGCGGCGGGGCGTGGCGGGCGTCGGCGGATTGGGATTTGGAGCGAAGTCCGGATGGTAGGCGGGGTCGATGCACTCCACGCCAGAAGCCGGGGTGGCGTTCGTGAGCCGCTCCACTACGAAGGTGGAGAGGCTGACCCGGTAGATGTTGAAGACATCGTTCGCGATCCGGCGATCCTTCGCGGCGAAGGCAACGAAGGCGTCCGAGGGATCGATGGTTGGGTGCTGAACGCTGACGATGTTCGCGTTCAGGACCAGGTTGGGCACGTTGCCGAAGTTGGTGCGCCCGGTGAGCTGCGTCACCTGGTTGGTGTTCAGATCCTTGGCATAGAGCTGTCCCGGGTCCGTGGTGGAGGTCCGTGCCGTGTAGACGATGCGGTTCTGCGCATGGTTGAGCGCCGGGTACTCTTCGTTGCCGGTGGGCGAATCGCCCGCCACCGAGCCGGTGCCGGTGATCTGGCGGACGAAGGCGCCATCGCTGCTGATGCGGTAGATGTGGAACCGCGATTGCGCCGTGGGGGCCGTCTGCCCGTAGTTGGCGATCGGGTCCACGTTGTTGGACGAGAAGAAGATGTACTGCTGGTCCCAGCTCCAGAACGGATGGCGCTCCTGTGCGCGGGTCGACGTTCCGACGAGCGGGGGCCGCGGCGTGGTGGTGAGGTCCACGAACTGCGTGGCGGCGTCCGGCGGCGTGGCAGCCTTGGAAACCGGACCCCCGCCCGCAGTCTGGGCGGCGGTCTTCCAGGCTTCAAAGTCTTCGCGGGTGAGACGGCTGAGGTTTAGGTCATGCAGTTGCCGGGTGCCAAGGGGCTTCTCGGGCTTGTAATTGCCCGGAACCTTGCCACCCACGCGGGGCACGAAACCGGCCGGAGCTGCTGAGCCGCACAGGGTGACGCCAAGTACGATTAATGCGGCGACAAAGGGGGCGAATGCGCGGCCCAACTGGACTGAAGAAACTGGCTTCAACGGAGAACCTCCTCGCCCTCGGGGAGACCGGGAAGGACGGAATAATGCTGATAAGGGCACAGGCGAATGCCGGCCAAGTCAGAAGGCACCCTCTGACCTGCGTAGGTTCAGAAGAGCGCCCTTGCCTTCCTCCCTCATTTTCTCCCGCCGCCGCTTGCAGTGCCCTGAACCGCAGCCGGGCTGCCGGTGCGAGGGCCAATTGTTGGCGAACGGGAGATCTTCAGAGGATCAGAAGGTGAGCAGGCGCGGTGACGGATGAACAAGCTCGAAGGGACGGAACAGGGCCTGATCGGGACACCGGTGGTTCAGTTGCGGAGTGCGGGGCGTGGAGTGCGGAGTGCTTGAAGGCAGGTGGCTGCCTCGACGCTGCATCTCTCCCTCGCCCCATCTCTCCATCGCGATTCGGCCGGAAACGAACAGGATCACGGCAGCAGGTGCTGCCACAGCGCAAGGACGCGCTCTCGGGTCAGGGAGAGAGGTTCCTCTCCCGAAAGAATGAAGTCGGCCAGTTTCGCGCGGCGCTTCAGTGGAAGCTGAGCATTGATGCGGGCCTGGGCTGCTTCGGGGGGGAGCTTCCGCTCGGCAGTTAGACGCGCTATCTGGGTCTCGGGTTCCACGGCTACAACCAGGATGTCGTCTACAAGGTCGGTCCAACCGGCTTCGACCAGGAGGGCGGCTTCCAGAACCACTAACCGTGCAGCGCCACGCTTCCTGTTGCGCCCGGATTCGGCGGCC
>JANPLG010000379.1:0-13000 GCA_031426395.1 Actinomycetes bacterium | reverse complement strand
GGCTGAGCGGAGCGACAGTGTGCGGAATGCGCTCGCGGCAGTGCCCGCAGGCACCACGCTTGTTGCCATTCATGACGGCGCTCGGCCGCTGGTCACCACGGGGCTCGTCTCGCAAGTCATTGAAGCGGCGCGGCTTTCCGGCGCGGCGGTCCCCGCAACCCCCGTTTCCGACACTCTGAAGCGCTCCAAGGACGGCGTGGCGACAGTTGAGACGGTGCCGCGCGCGGGCCTTTACGGCGTCCAGACACCCCAGGCGTTCCGCCTCGACCTGCTTCGCGACGCATACGATCAGGCGGCCTCTGCGGGCTATGTCGGCACGGATGACGCGAGCTATGTGGAGTGCCTCGGCCATCCGGTGACGCTGGTTCCCGGTGAGCGGAACAACCTGAAGATCACGGTGGGGGAGGACTTGCGGATGGCGGAAGCGCTCCTGGGCGGCGGCGAGATACGCACCGGGTTTGGATATGACGTTCATCGGCTGATCCCTGGACGTGCGCTGGTGCTGGGTGGCGTGCCGATGGAGCATCCTGATGGCTTGGGCCTAGACGGCCATTCCGATGCCGACGTTCTGCTCCATGCCATCGCTGATGCCTTGCTGGGTGCTGCAGCGCTCGGAGACATCGGCGAGCACTTCCCGAACACGGATGAGCGTTACCGGGGCGTCAGCAGCCTCGTCCTCCTGCGCGTGGTGGGCGAACGGGTCCGCGAGCGCGGCTTCGAGTTGATCAACGTAGACGCAATGCTGCTTGCAGAGCGGCCGAAGATCCGGCCGCATGTCGATACCATGCGCGCCACCATCGCGGAGGCGCTGCGCCTCACGCCCGACCGGGTCAGCATCAAGGCGACCACCAACGAGACGCTCGGCTTCGTGGGGCGCGAAGAGGGCATGGCGGCCCATGCCGTGGCCACGATCCGCGCCCTCTGAATGCGAAGACCGTGATTTACCTCGGCCTGACCCTTTGAGATTGCTGAACTCGGTTGATCTCCTGGTCAGCAACCTTGACGCTTTGCTCATCAACCTCCAGTGCGTAGGTACGGACGCGCTTCAGCGACTGCAGCGCGGCCAAGTTGAGTTCCGTTTCGCCAGCCGTTCCCGCAGGCTCTCCAAGGCCGCCAATCACTTTCAATGCAGCGCGGGCGGACTTCACATCTCCGCTGGAAAGCGCCGCATTCGCTTCCAGCCCCGCCCGTACCACGAGACCGGTGCCGGCAGAGCGGATCAGGGCCGAAGTGCCCGGGTCCACCTTCTCCTGTCCCATCGCACTGATGGACGGACGCAGCGACGCCGCCGTGTCCCGGACCAGACGGATTCGCCTCTTGGACTTGGTGATATCAAGAGGCGGCTTGGCCGCAATGAACTTCCGGGCGGGTGCGATGGCGGTAACAAGGCCCCAGAACCGTCGCTCCCGGTTCTCCCACACAACCCGGCTGTATCGCGCCTCCGGCAGACCGAGCAGCTCAAGCACCTTGTCCCTCAAGCCTTCATAGGCATCCCGCAGAGACTGTGGATCGTGCTCAAGCACCGGGGGAGTTCGGTAAAGGGTGCGAGTTTTGCCGGTATGGTCGTGAAACGTGAAAAGCAACGACGTCTTCCGTGAGAGTGGGTCCCGGTGGGTCCAACCCTTGATCAGGAGACCGCGGCCACGTACGGGAAGGATCTCCGCCACGTTGTGGTGCTTGGCCGACGGAATGAAGGGGTGAGTGCTGGCGGAGAGCGCCTGCAGGACGAGACCGGCACCATGACCTGCCTTCAGGGTCAGGAGGTGATCAGCTTCGGAGCGTCGCGGCTTCGTTGCGGTGCCCTTCGCCGACTTCGGGGGTTCGGGGGTAATCAGCGTGATCTCGGAGCGAAGGACAGCATCCCGGCTACGTTGGTTCGGCCAACGGGTGACGAAGGAGAGCTCTGGGTCCCCAGTGGCTGGATCACCATAGAATCGCTTGGTCACCGTGATGGTATGCGATCCCCAGGAGAGCCAGAGCGGCACTGTGACTAGGGTTGCGGCACGGTCGCCGAGGGAATCCGGTACCTCGAACACCTCCTTACTGTCGACTTTGATTACAGCCCCAGGGTTAGTTCGGATCTCGTGTGGCTTGTAGATCCCTACCCCTAGCGCAAGCGACACCGAGACGAAGAGGATCAGTACCGGGAACCAGAGCAACCCCTTCACCCAACCCTGCAGCGCTCGGTTGAGGCCCCGGGTCAGATCCGCGCCAACCTGTAAGCCCTTGACTCCAAGAAACCCGGCAATCGCGGTGACCCAGGTGTTAAAGGCTGTCGCCTCGCTCTTGTACTGCTCAGGTAGAAACCGCAGGTAAAAGATCCAAAGACCCAGTACGCTGATCGCCAGAAGCACCGGCAACGCGACGCGCTCCGCGGACGTGGCAAGTGCGGCTACAGGGTTTGCGCGGAGCCTCAGCTCCATCTCGTCGTAGGGGCAGAGATCCGGGTGGACAACGTACGCTGCTTCGCTCGCGTCGGTGCCATTGACCGCAACGATGAGGCCCGCGCGGCCCATGCAGTCCAGTACCTCCCGTGCAAGTGCCAGATCGGAGTCGGAGACCCAATGGTGCTTCGACTGCGGCAGCAGCTCCTTGAGTACCGTGTCGAACTTCAGGGGGAAGTTGGGCCAGGCTGCGCTGCTCTCTCGCAGCACCTGATAGAGGCAGCGCTCAAGACGGCGGCGCGGCGTGGGTTCCGGACCGATCTCCAAAGGAAAGGCCCGCTGAAGGAGACTCCGTCGCGTGCCGGGGTCATTCGGATCGCGCTTGAGTGACCTCTTCAGCGACCGGTCTAGCTTGACACCAACGAAGCGGTGTTCCTCAAGCAGTTCCTGCTCACGGAGCGCTCGATTGAGGAGGGTGATCAAACCCTTGGTGATTCGTGCATCGCCCTCGGGTTCCGGTAGATCGAGCGCATCAATCAGGTCCTCTCGCTCGGCGTCTGACGCCAGCGACCAGAGGTACGCGGCGGGGGGCGTGGCTCCACCAGCAAGCGTTCGGGCCAAAGCGAACGGATGCCGTACATCTCCAGCGCGAAATGTTGTCACCCTCATCGCTAAACCCTCCTGGCTACCGGTACTCCGCTAGGCAGAGTCGATCGGAAGCGATTCGGCGCATCACGTGTGTATGAGAACGTTCAACGACGCGCTCATCTACAATCGAAGCTCGGATCACCTACCGCAATACCTATCGCTTGAACCTAGACCCGCTCTCTGATTGGGTTACGGGCTACTTTCCCACGGTTAGGTTCAAGGGCGAGTTCTCGGTTCCTTCCAAAGGTCTAGAGGAAGCCCTCGCACTTAGGACTCAAAATGGACACGCTTGCTTCTTTCGAGGAAGTGAGTTGACCGTAGGCGTCCCAAATGGAACGAGCGTTACGAGCGGGGCAACCACAGCGTGCCATGGATCAGCCCACTTTGGAGAATGCTGAGAGGCTTTAGAGGGCGCCTGGAGGCGTGACCAGGAAGGCAAGCGGACGTAGTAAGATAGGGTTGCCCTCATCGTCCGGCGTACCCGGCGGCAAACCCCGGCGCGCTCCTCACCCCCTTCCGCGCCGAAGAAAGGACCTTCCCCTTGAGCGTGAGTGAAACCCGCGCGTGCGCCTGCCCAGCAGCCGCCGTCCGGCCGAGCCGGATTGGATGCAATGGGAGAAGCGCCGCGTGGTTCCTCGGGGCGCTTCTGCCCCTGGTGGCTGTCAGCGCCCACGCCGCGCAGGCTCCTATGCCGGGAACCCCAGCTTCACCGCCCGTTATGCCGGCGGTCCAAGGCACTGCGGCACAGCCCCAGGGTCTGCCGGGTCCTGGCCTGCCCGTTCCGGGTCCTGGGGACCTGATGCAGGCCGGACAGGTGATCTCGCTCCAAGAAGCGGTCCGCATTGCCATGGCAAACCACGGAAGCATCGTGGTTGCGGAGGAGAATGTCGAGGCCGCGCGGCAGAGAGTGCGGCAGGTCCGTACCGGACTGCTCCCCATTGTGACCGGTTCGGTGGGCTACCAGGTTTCGGGGACCAGTTCGCTGGGCGGCCTCTTCGGGCGCGAGCCTAGCCGCACCATCCCCAGTCAAACCCCTGGCCAGCCGGCGATACGTCAGGGCATTGAGACGGACAACATCTCGTCCAATCGAGGGCTTCAGCCGCGGATCAACGTCGACTTCCCCATCCTGAATGGCGGCATCACGCGCGCCAACGTCCGGCAGGCGCGGGCGGGCGTGGAGCAAAACCTCGGGAACCTCGGGATTACCCGGAACGACCGGGCCTTCTTCGTGACGCAGGACTACCTGGCGCAGCAGCGGTCGGAGCGGCTGCTGGAGTTGCGCTCGGAACAGGAGCGGCTGGCACAGGAGCAGTTGCGAAGTGTCGAGGCAGGCATCCAGGTGGGCCGAGCCGCCGAGGCGGATCGGGCGCTGGTGGTCTCTGAACTTCGGAACCGACAGGTGGACCGGATTCAGGCCGAGAACTCGGTGCGCGTGGCGGCGAATTCGCTCCGCAATTCGATGGGACTCACGGTCGGTCCGCCTCTGCGGCTGGTGGAGCTGCGCGAAACCGATGCGGTGCCGCCGCCCAAGGAGCAACTCCGGGAGAGCGCGTTCCTGGCGCGTCCAGAGGTTGTGGCGGCGGAAGCGAGAGTTCGCATCCAGCGCGAGACAGAAACCATCGCTCGGATCAACCGGAAGCCGCGGCTTGACGCAAGCTTCTCGTTCAACCTGAACCCCAACGATTCGTTCCAACGAAGCGACTTCCTGGCTGCGGTCGGTGTCTCCATGCCGCTCTTCGACTGGGGCCTCACGCGAGCGCGGGAGCTTGAGGCGCGCGCGGGGGTGCGGGCGGCGCTGGCGGATCTGGAGCAGACCCGGAAGGACGTGACCGCCGAGGTTGAAGAGGCGTACCTGAACCTGATCAATGCTCGGGAGCGGTTGGACGCCAGCCGGCTGGCGGTACGCGCAGCCCAGGTGAACCTGGAAGTCACCCAGCGCCGCTACGAACTCGGCGCGGCGACCGTGACGGTGGTCGACCTGATCCAGGCGCAGGTCCAATTTGCAACCGCGAACAACAACGCGATCTCGGCACTCTACGACGTGTTCTTCGCAGAAGCGCAGTTGGGCCGCGCGGTTGGCCGAAACCAGTAGGCGACCTGCAACCCGCGCCTATCATCAACAACGACCGCCGAAGCCCGAAAGGGTCCCGGCGGTCGCTGTGTTTATGATGACCGGTCGATGGAGCGACTCTGACGCGCAGTGCGGATCCGGGTGGATCCTGGGAGGGCACTGAGTCCACGCATCGGGGGGTTAGAGATGCCCAGGATGACGGACGAGGGAGTTGTCCTGCGACCGGTCGCGCTTACTAACAGGACGGCCACTGTGATCGAACCGAACGCGGCGCAAGGCCGCTGACTATGGCATTCGAAGCGATCTGACTACGGAGCGATTCCGAGCAGCGGCTTCCGCCACACCGCATCCCAACCCACAAACCGAATTCGGAAATCCGAGATCGGGCTACAGCTTCGAGAAGTAGTCCTCGAGGCCGGCCTTTGAGGCGGTCATGCCTTCCTTTTCTTCGTTCCAGTTGGCGGGGCAAACCTCGCCGTGTTCTTCGCAGAACTTGAGCGCTTTGATGGTGCGGATGATCTCGTCCACGCTGCGGCCCAGGGAGAGGTTGTTCACGAACTGGCTCTGGACCACGCCTTCCTTGTCGATGATGAAGGTGCCGCGCAGCGCCATGCCGCCGGGGAGCAACACATCGTAGGCCGCGGACATGGTCTTGTTGAAGTCCGCCACGATGGGATAGCTCACGCCTTCGATCCCGCCCTGGCGCTTCGGGGTCCGGAGCCAGGCCAGGTGGGAGAACCAGCTATCAGTGGACACACCGATCACCTGGACATTCAGTGCCTCGAAGGTGGCGAGGTTATTCTGAAGCTCGTGAAGCTCCGTGGGACAGACGTAGGTGAAATCCAGAGGGTAGAACGCCAGGACCACGTACTTCTTGCCCTTGAACTGGGAGAGGGTGAAGTTCTCGATCGTGTCGTCGCCTTGAACGGCGGTGAGGGTGAAGTCGGGCGCGGGCTTGCCAACCAATACGGACATAGGGACTCCCAAGGTGAAGGACGGACAACCAGCGGACGCATCGGAGGCGTGAACCGCTGGCGGAAAAGATGGGCGCTCATCCTGGGCGCGAGGCGACGCCGCACGCGTATGACTTATCGCGACGGCCGTCGGCGGTCAAGCGCCAGGGTGGCCTTCCCGGCAGTATGGGTCAGATGCGCAATCGGAACCCCTACTTGCGCAGCCTGCCGTCCACGTAGTGCGGCCTGCCCTTCATGCGGGAGACGACACCGGCGGGCACCTCGATGACCTCGTAGTCTTCGATGCACTCTTCGCGCGCATACTGGTCCAGGATCTTGCGATCGGTGAAGAAGAGGGGACCTGCGGTCGCAGGATCGTCCCCCTCGCGGTACGCCTCTTTCGTGGCCGGATCGACAATCATCATCACGTTGTCCGGTTGAGCCATCGCCGATCCTCTCGCACCTGCACGGTCCCTCTGGCCGCCGTGAGGCTACCGCCTACGCCAGCTTAGCCTGAGAACGGGGTTCGTGACCGGCGAATCTCGATGATGGCAGCCTCGAAGACCGTGGGGCAGGGGGGATGGAGCTTTGCCGCACGAACTTCGACGGCGTCAAGGCGGGGGAACTCCACGAGGAGGGATGCGGCGATGCGTTCCGCGAGGGTCTCCACCAGCCGCATCCCCGGGCCGGTCCCCAGGCGCACCACCAGCGCCGCCACCGCGCCGTAATCGACGGTCAGGGCAACGTCGTCAACTCCAGCGGATGGGCGGAGGTCTAACTCCAGGAAGAGGTCGACCCGGTAGCGGTGCCCGATGGCGCGCTCTTCCACGGAAACGCCGTGGAAGCCGTGAAACTCGATTCCCTGAACCCGGATGCGATCAGACATGCGGTCGGTCATGGCGGTGGGGTGCGAGGCCTGATCCAGCGCTTCCGTTGCTGCGGCCATAGAGAGGGTTCGCCCAGCTTTACTCTCGTCTGAATAGCGGCGACAATAACGTCAGTATCCTTGGCGGGACCGGTCTCCCTCCAGGCACGTAGGAACTCCGGCATCACCGGAGGAACAGGGTCACACACGTGGCCACGCGCTTGGCCGACCGCTCTTTTCCGCTGCCGGTTCATTATGTCAGAGACTGCCATCGCTCCGCGAGAGGCCCAATGGGGACTTGCTCCGACTGTCCGCACTTCGGCCTCGCTCATCACGCGGGATGACGACCCGAAGGTGGTGCATGCTCTCCTGCGCGAGTATCGCCGCACGCATGACTTGACCATCAGGGACCGCCTGGTCGTCATCCATGAGCGAATGGTGCGCTACCTCGCCAGCCGCTTTGGCGCCGGCAATGGGACCTCGGCAGATGACCTGGTGCAGGTGGGGTACGTGGGCCTAATCGCCGCCATTGAGCGGTTCGATCCGGAGAAGGGGGTCAATTTTGTCACCTTCGCGGTCCCTACCATCACCGGAGAGATCAAGCGCTACTTCCGGGATCAGACTTGGGGCCTGAAGGCGCCGCGCCGACTGCGGGAGCTGGGCCTGAGCCTTCGCAAGACGCGCGAGCGGTTGGAGCAGCAACTCGGCCGCCCTCCAACCGTGGAGGAGATGGCAAAGGCCGCAGGGGTTACGGAAGAGCGGCTGCTGATGGCGATGGACCTGGACCGGGTCTATCAACCAGCGTCTCTCGATGCGCAGCTTCACGATGAGAACGGCGACGAGAAGGCAGCAATCTGGGATGCCATTGGATTCCAGGACCCGGAACTGGTGGCCATTGATGAACGAGAGAGCGTCCGTCACGCGCTCAGCCGGCTGGATGCGCGGCAGCGCAGCATCATCCACCACCGCTTCTTTGAGGAAGCCTCGCAGGCGGATGTGGCGCTGCGGCTGGGAATCTCGCAGATGCACGTCTCCCGCCTGGAGCGGCAGGCCCTGAGCAAGCTCAAAGCCATGCTGGCCTTCTAGAGTTTGGGCAGTCCGGGCTCAGCGGTGAACCGTAATGTCCTTCGCCGCCATCCGTCATCCTCGACGGCGACCGCAATGGGCGCGGGAACCGTCACCTTCGGGGATCCAGTTGGATCACGCTGGTGCGTAAACACCTGCAGGGGCCGGGATGCCACGGTGCCGGACAAGCGTGGATGGATCCCCGCAGCGCTCGAGCCCCTTCGCAGAGAGGTTGACCGGCGAAGATGACGGTTGGTTTGCTTCGCCCGCGCCTGGTCCGGGTTCAACTGAGACCTGCATCAGTCTTCCTCGACAAGGTCCGCCTGGAGCTCGGCAGTTATCGTTAGTTTCGGCCGGATGCGGGGCGCTGCTCGAAGAGTGCCTCAAGGCCGGTAACTTGCAGGAGGCGACGGACTTCGCGGCCCGCGTTCACCAGGCGCAGATCGCCCTGCATCTCCCGGGCGTCTTTGAGCACGCCCACCAGCATCCCGAGTCCGGTGCTGTCGATGAAGGTGACCCGGGATAGATCGACCGTCAACTCTGGAGCATCCGAAAGCGCTTGGATGAGGGTTGGTCGCAGGTCCCAGGCGGTGGTGGCGTCAATACTATCCTGCTCCACACGGAAGACGCTTGCAGGGGCCGGTGGGGTGGGGGTGGTTCCGGTCATGGCGAATGCTCCTGGGGCAGCAACAAGAGCCCGCAGTCGAGCGCGGCTCACGGTTGGGCGTCCAGCTGGCCTTGTCCACGGCGCGGGCGTTACGGGTGCCGGAAGCGCTCGCCCAAATCTACCCCGCTTCGGAGCGCCGGAAACAGATTCGGTGCCAAAGCAGGGCGTTAATGGGAGAACTTTAGCCCCTTGATGCTGACCGGTACTCTGACTGGCGCTCCGCGTGCGAAGAGCACATCTACGGTAAGTCGGGAGGGCGTGCGGCGCAGGGCGGGAGCTTGCATCCGGAATAGGGCTTTAGGCGCATTGCGTTCTGCCGGAGCGCTCTCTGACGCTTGGACCCGCTGGATGTCGGTGATGCCGCCACCGTTGACCAGGTTGCCGTAGAGGTCCGCCAGCACGGCGCTCACCGCGCCGGGTCCTTCCGCCATCCGGAAGCCCTCCGGTCCTCCCAGACCTACCCAGACGGTTGCGTCCGACTCAATGAGCTGGAAACGGCGGAGTGTGGCCGTGCCGCCCTCAACCTGCACGGTCGCCGGAAGGTTGTCCTTGTCCCAGGGGAGGTGAAACCGAATCCGCCGGGCATCCGGATAGAGGGTGAGAGCGCCCCGTAGCTCACGGAGCCCGATGGCGCCGGCGGCGAGGCTTTCGGACTGGACGACGAGGAACAGGCCGTCGGCCTCACGCTCAATGCGGTGGGTTGCGGTACCGCGTCGCCCGGTGGAGTCGATGAGGGTCCACGTGCCGCTCCCCGCTGTTGAAGGTAGCGTTTGAGGGGCTCTTTCTACCAGGCGGTCGATGGCTTCAGGAGGGGTTCCGGTGACGCGGAACCAGAGGTTGACCCGTGAGAGCGGCGGGCGGCGCTCCACGCGGCTGAGGGTGAGGCGGAGGGGACCAGCGATGTGGGCGGCGTGGCTCGGCGGTGGGGGAGCTGCCCCGACACGGCATGAGACGATGGCCGTGAGCAGGATGGCGGCAGTTGCGGGAAAGTGGGTGGACTGCCGCTGCACGTTGACCATCCCCTTCATCTGTAAAGCCGCGCCGACCTACAGGATGGCGGTGATGTTCTCGGTGCGGTCCAGGACGAGGGCGGCGGCACCCATGACGCCGGCGTTATCGCCCAGGAGGGCCGGGACGATTTCGGCGGTCTGCCGCTGGAGCGCCACGCACCGACTGTCCGCAGTGCGGCGGATGGGACCGAGGAGAAGCTCGCCCGCCTGCGAAATGCCGCCGCCAATCACGAAGCGCTCCGGGTTGAGCATGTTGATCAGACTGGCGACGCCCATACCGACGAGGTGCCCAATCTCATCGAACACCTCGCAGGCGACGGGGTCACCCTGGGTGGCTGCTTTGGCGATCAGGCCGGGCGTCAGTCCGCCGCGCGGCGCGAGGTCCCGCAGGAGGGACGCTCGCCCCTGCTGGAGCTTGAGGTCCGCGCATTCGATGATGCCGTCCCGCGCGCACTGAGCCTCCCAGCAGCCGAGGTTGCCGCAGCCGCACCGACGGCCACCATTGGGGACGAGAGCAAGGTGACCGACCTCCCCAATGGAGCCATTGGGACCGATGAGCAGTCGGCCATCCACCACGAATGCGCCGCCGATGCCGGTGCCGAGGGTGATCATCACCATGTTCCGCACGCCCTTGCCGGCGCCGTAGAGCAGTTCACCGAGGGCGGCGCATTTGGCGTCGTTCAGGATGTAGGCGGGGACCCCCAGCTTCGCGGCGACGTAGGGGCCGATAGGGACGTCCTTCCAGAGCGAGAAGTTGGGCGACCAGAAGCAGATCCCGGTCTCGCTATCCATGATCCCCGGCAGCCCGATGCCAACTCCCAGAACCTCCGCCGCAGTGACGCCCCCCTCGGTGATCGCTTCCCGGCAGGCGTCGACAATCTGGTCGAGGGTCGCTTCCGCCGCGTGCTCCTGCATGGATGGGCGACGAGCCTGGGAAAGGACGATCCCGTCCCGGGAGACCAGCGCCGCCCGCGCATTGGTGCCGCCCAGGTCCACGCCCAGGATCAACGACTTCGCTTCACTCGCCACCCATGACTCCTTTTGATGCCTTCGGCTCCGTACCAGCCCGTACCCGTCCAAGCTCTAAGCTTGCTCTGAGCACCGCCACGTTCCTGCCGATCCTCCGAGTGGTGCGGCGGAAAGGGCGGTGGGGTGCCCGTCCGCTTGCTATCCAAGTGATAGACTTGCACGTCGGCGGTACTCGCCGCTCGATCAAATGGAGTGCCTGATGGGAGTGAACTACGAGTCCGCGCGCCTTCTCATCCACGCCCGATCCATGGGGATCTCTTTTGGTCGAACCTTGACGCTGGGCCGCCAAAACCTGTTTGCGACGGCTTGGGACCTGGTGGACATGCTGAAGGCGAGCGGCGACAACGTGACACTTGCCGAAGTCGAGGCCTTCAAGCGTGCGAGTGACGGCTACTGCGAGGGGTTCTTCAAGCACCTGGGCGCGACGGTGGTTGAGTCCATGGACGCAGCGGATTACGAAGGCGCGACGCACATCCATGACCTGAACGAACCGTTCCCGGTGGAGTGGCACCAGTGCTACGACACGGTCTACGACGGCGGGACCCTGGAGCACGTGTTCAACTTTCCCACCGCGATCCGCAACAGTATGGAAGCACTGGCTCTGGGTGGACACTTCATCTGCAAGACGCCGGTCAACAACCAGATGGGTCACGGCTTCTTCCAGTTCAGCCCGGAACTCTACTACCAGGTCTTCTCGCCGCAGAATGGCTTCGAGGTGCGGTTCCTGGCGCTGAGCGAGAACTACCCGCCCTATGATTGGCACGTTGCCGCGAACCCCTCGGACGTGCGGGACCGGGTGCTGCTGACCAACTTCCGTGAGACCCACATGGTGGTCATCGCCCGTCGGACGGCCATTGTCCCCATCTTCGCGCAGACGCCGCAGCAGAGCGACTACCAGGCCGCATGGGGGTCAGGGTCGAAGTGTGACAGCGGACTGGGGGATTTGGGCAGTCAGACTTCACTGTCGCGACGACTGTTGCCTGCACCGATCAAGGCGATGCTGCGCCCGCTGGTGATGCTGGCCCGTGACGCTCCGCGCCTCCGCACCAACCGCCGGTTCCCCGCGCCCTTCTACCGGAGGCACACACGACCGAAGTAGTCATCGATTCGCAGGTTGCGACGGGCACCAATGAAACGGCCCGAGCTGCACAGTGGCGGCTCGGGCCGTTTCGCTAGCGGTCACCCAGTTAGTTGCCGGTGATCTGGAGTCTCACCCGCACCCGGTTGATCTCCGTGTAGCCCTGCGCCTCAATGGTATCACCCGCTTCCGCGTCAACGTCACCGGATACCTTGCCGGTGCGCGTGTCGTAGTAGAGGTACAAGTCCTCGCGGCCCCAGACTGGAGAGATCGCGCAGACGTCGTCGGGAGTGACCGGGAATTCGCGATCTCGCTCAATCACCGTGATCCGGATGGGGACCACGGAGTTCGGAAGATTGTTTGCAGTGAAGGTTCCAAAATTGCTCACCGTGCGCTTGTTCTTGGTGGCAACCTTGGAGGTGGTCTCATGACCAATCCGCACATCAATGGCAAAGTCTGCCTGATCGGTTACGTCCAGGCCATTGAACACGTCATGGACCTGCACCACCTTCACCGACACGTCGTGTGATTCGATGGGAGCAAAGCCCTGACCAGGGAACCGGCTCAACCGCGAGTTGCCTGCCACGGTGGAACCCGCTTTGCGCAACATCTCATTCTGCAGGTACATCCCCAGGCCAGGGTTGAACATGATGGACCCATGATTGTCGAGGTCCCACGGCATCATCACCCCATACTTAAAGCGGTTGTAGAGGCGGTACCAGTTGTTGCCGGCAAGACCGCGCCCGTGAGCTGAGTCGAAATTCACGAAGCCGTCGTTGTCGCTCTCGCCGTCGGTGCCCCAGCGGTACATCTTGGCTTCCAGGCCGTGATTGATCACCTGTCCCACCAAGGCTCCTGAGAGACTGATTCCCGCGTTCACGGGGCGGGGGTTAGCCGGACCCACCCCCTGGTAGGGTGACTTGACGCGATCTGCTTCGGCGATGGCAGCGGTGCCCCAGGGCTTCTTGCCCTCCTTGCCGTAGCCCTGGTCGTGCAGGACCCCTTCGATCAAGAAGAGTGCGAGGGACCGCTTGGCCAGGAAGTTGCTCTGGTCACGAGTACCCACTGTCTCCAGGTCAGGGCCGGAGATCAAATCGAGAACGCTGTAGGGGTTGTAGACGCCACCGATAATGACGGGTGCGCGGGTGCGCTCAAAGTGCGTTCCCCCTGGTAAGCGACCGTTGATCGTGTAGATCGGCACCACGGAACCGTTGGCCCGCTTCGCCACGA
>JANPLG010000378.1:0-10220 GCA_031426395.1 Actinomycetes bacterium | reverse complement strand
ATTACCCGGCTCCCTCCCTGCTATCGTCGGCTTACCAACCTGCCGCACGACACGACGCACTTCCGATCGGCTTGGGGCCGCGGGGCGGCGCGTACAAGCCCCGGACCTCGCCCTACAGCGTCCAGGGGCTGGGGCTTCACGGGCTAGAGGTGATGGCTGAAGCGCGGGAGCAGACGGGCCTGCCGCTCATCACAGAGATCCTCGACCCGGAAGACCTCCCGATCATCTCCGAATACGCGGACATCTTCCAGGTAGGCGCACGCAACATGAGCAACTTCCGCCTGCTCCAGCGCCTGGGACGCACGGATAAGCCGGTGATGCTGAAGCGCGGCCCCAGCGCGAAGCTCCGCGAGATGCTCCAGGCGGCGGAGTACATCATGGTGGAAGGCAACAACCAGGTGCTCCTGTGCGAGCGCGGGATCATCACCTGGGACGATGCGTGCCGGAACACCACCGATATCAACGCCATCCCGGTGCTGAAGCAGTGGAGCCACCTGCCGGTCATCCTCGACCCCAGCCATTCGATTGGGCACAGCCGCTGGGTCCCAGCCATTGCGCGGGCCGGTGTGGCGGCGGGAGCGGACGGACTCATCGTGGAAGTCCACCCCAATCCGTCGAAGGCGCTCTCCGATGGGGGGCAGTCGCTGCGGCCGGACCAGTTCAAGCAGATGGTTGAGCAGTGCGCGCGCGTGGCGGCGGCGCTCGACCGGAATGTCGGCGGATAACGCTCGGGAACTGCAAGTCTCAGCCATGCGGGGCGGCTTTGACATCACTACCAAGCTCTTGGTGGACAACGGACCCGAGGGCTGGCTGCGGTTCCTCGAACCACCGTTCACCAGTTGCCACGTCTTGGATGGGGAGTTGGGAACCATCACGGCGCAGGCGGACCGACTGATCGAGGTCGAAGGACCCATACCCTGTGTGGTGCACCTCTGCCCTCAGCACCAATACCGCGACCGTGAGGGAGCGCCTCCGTCGGATCTTCGGCCCCGCCGCGCATTCGAGCGAGCTGGATCTGAGTTATAGAACCCCGCAGGGGGCAGTACCCGCGTAGCGAAGCAACTCCGGAAGCCACACCCCACACGATAATCCGAACCTCTGCCTCGATTAGGCGTCACACCCCATGAAAGCAAGGCTGTCCGGCAAGAGTGCTTCGGACACCTCGCATAGTTGCTGACCACCGGTGGCGCAAGGGCGCGGCGCAGGTGTCAAGGAGAACCTAGTGATGACGCTTCAATGGTCCGCGGGAATCACCGCATCGTTAGCCGCCGTGGGTGCCACCGGCCTGCTCACCGCCGCGCTGGCGCAGTCCCAGCCGCCCGCTCCGCCCACGGCCCCGCGCGCTCCCGCAGCGCCCCGCTCTCAGGGCGCTGCCCGCGGAGTTCGGCCGGCCGCCCCTGTGGCCCGCCCAGGACGACCTGCCAATCCCGGTCAACCTGGACGGCCCGGAATGCCGGGAGGCTCCGGCGTACCGGGGCCGCATCAGCCCGGATTTGCTGGACCCGACTTCGGACCGGGAGGCGGCCCTGGGCAACACCCGCCCTTTGGTCCCGGCGGGATGGGCCCAGGAGGGGGTCCTGGCATGATGATGGGTGGACCGATGGGTCGCGGCCAAATGGGTGGTCCTGGCATGATGGGCGGCCGAGGGATGATGGGCGGCCGAGGGATGATGGGCAGCGGAGGGATGATGGGCGGCGGACCGATGGGCGGCGGACCGATGAGCGGCGGACCGATGAGCGGCGGACCAATGGGTGGTCCGGGCGTCACGATGACCGCCAACTCCACGCACGTCTTCATCACCCGAGGCAACACCGTCTTCGCCTACGAAGCGCCCAGCCTCAAGCTGGTGGGGACGGCGCAGCTGCCGCGCCCCGAGGGAGCGCGCGCGGAAGGACGTGACCGCCCCGAGGCAGACCGGGCACCCCGCGAAGGCGCCGAGGGTCGGCGTCCCATGGGTGATCGGCCGGGTCCCCGCCCGGAAGCCGGACGCGACCGACCTCGCCGTCCGGAAGAAGCTCGGCCGGAGGATCGGCGACCGGATGCAGAACGCCGCGAACGCCGTGAAGGTGATCGTCGTGAGGGTGCCCCCCGTGAAGGCGAGCGTCGTGAAAACGGCTCTGGCCTCAAGGATCCTGCTGCAGTGCCGGCACCCCCGGTCCTGCCCGAAGCGCAGCCTCAACCATAGTCGTCGGCAGTCCACCAATGCTGGGAGCGAGGTCCTGATGGGCCTCGCTCTTCTTGGTTTCAGTAAGCGGTAAGAGACTGCCTATCGAGCCGGGCGAATCGAGCAGGGGGTAACCTTGGCCCTCACGGGAGCATCTCATCCGCGTCACCGGCTTCGACCCATTCACGGGTCTGCCCGGTAGAGGATAACTTTCGCCGATGCGTATTCCACTGCTTCTGATCACGTCCGCAAGCCTGCTCGTAGCTGCGGTGGCCTCTGCGGACTATGCTGCTCTTCCGCTAGAGAAGCTCGTCACTGAGGCCACCATCATCGCTCGCATCCGCGTGTTGAAAGCCGACAGCGGGATTGCCGAGCCGTCACCCATTCACCCCGGAACCCAGCTCCCTTCGGGTCGCGCGACCTGTCGCGTGGTTGAGAGTTTCCGAGGCACGCGTGGAGGTGCCGTCCTAACCATTCAGTTCAACCCAATAGTGATCTGCCCCGGTGTGGTCTACCGTCAGGGCGAGGAGTGCGTGGTCTTCCTGAAACGCAAGGGCGAGGAACCGTGGCAGACCGTGAACTGGGACAACGGCAAGAAGGTAATCAAATCCTCGGGCGACGTCACGGCATGGCAGGACAAGATTCGCCCGCTGCTGAGGGAAAGAGATGAAGGGACCAAGTAGTAGGCCTTCCCCGTAAGCGGAGCAGCCCTTCGCAAAGCCCTCGACACATCGGTCAACCGCCCTCCTGCGGCCTCATCGCTTCCTGTAGTCGGCCCCATGAAGCGTCCACCGCCTCAACCTCCTTTGAGGCGAGTACCGCCTTCTCGGCATCTCCCCGGCGGCGGTACTCGCGGCTGATCCCTTCCCAGAGCGTGCGCTCTTCCTGGCGGAGATCCTGTTCCAGGCGTGGGTTCGTCTCGCCGGTGAACTCGTAGGCAGCGGGGTTGCCCTCGTAGAGGCGGCGGCGCGCGGATAGCAGGCAGGCCGCGCGGGATCGGTGCGCGAAGGCGGCATCCGGTTGGCGAGCGCCCTCCTCAATGCGAGCCAGCTCCATCCGGGCGCGGGCGAACCGGTAGTCGCGGACCTCGGCCAGCGCCCGCACCCGCCCCACCGGCGAGTCCTCCAGCTCCGCGATGCGGCGGTATGCCCGTTCTACCTCACGCGGCTCGCCGACTGTCTGCAGGACCCGCGCCAGTTCGTACCAGAGCTGGACATCGTTCGGCACGTGCTTCAGGCCCAGCTCCAGCACCAGCCGCGCCCTGATCTGCTCCTCGGCACCCTTGGCGCTACCGGAGAGGATCTGGCCCAGGAAGGAATACCCCGCCGCCCGCTCCGGCGCCAGATGGATCGCCCGCTGCCCGGATTGCTGCGCCTCGTCGAACCGAAAGCTGTTCAGCAGTGCTCGGCGCAGACGGTCATGCACCTGGTAGTCCCACGGCAGGAAGGACGCTGCGGACTGGAGGGTCTCCACGGCATTCTTCGGTTCGCTCTCCACCAGTCCGCGTCCGGTGTTCAGCAGGCTCCGTCCAACCGCGTGCCACCCGGTGATCGCCAGCAGCAGCACGGCGATGACGGCGGCAATCGGCTGCCGAGACCGTGGCCTGCTACCTGCCCTTGATGCGGGTGCCGCTTCGGCCTCTGATGCTCCTTGCGGGGCGAGCGCGATGCCGAGCAGCACCCAGGTCAGCAGCGCGGTCGCCGGCACGAACCAAATGGAGTCGAGCAGGTTGTGGGCCGCTCCGGCGATAAGCGCGGCCGCCACCCCCGCCACCCATGGATGCTCCTCGTCGCGAGGCATTGAGTGGAGACGCCCCATGCCGAGCGCAAGGAGGCCCAGCCAGAGAGCAAGTCCGACCACGCCCAATTCCGCGGCAAGTTGCAGGTAACCCTGGTGCGCATGCCGCGTGTACCCGGCGACCATGAATGGTCCGAAAGCCGTCTCGTAGCTGCCTGCGCCCCAGCCCAGTACGGGTCGGCTCTGGACCATCGCCAGCGTGCCGCGCCAGGTCAGGACGCGGAATTCGTTGCTGTCTGCGGAGGCAGCCCGCTCCTCCTCCGCGCAGAGGCCGGCGGTGGCGGGAGCGTTGGCACTCGCCCCCTCGCGTGCGCCGACCACCCGCAACAGGGGTAGCGCCACCAGTGCCAACACCGCCAGCAGGATGCCCACGCGCACCAGCGGCTCGCGCGCCCGCAGCGTACCCCGCATCAGTCCGATGACCAGGAAGACGAAGAGGCCGCCGCCCAGGGTCAGCAGCCCGCCCCGCGATCCCGTGGCGACGATCCCAGCGGTGAGCGTGGCGGTCAGCAGGCTGAGCACCAGGAGCCACATCCCCGGCTTGAACGCCTCCGGTCGGCGTGGGGAGAGCCCCAGGGTGAGCAGCAGCAGTGGGACCAGGCCGCCTGCCAGGAAGTTCGGGTTGGCGAAGGTTCCGAAGGAGCGCCACGAGGCATTGCCTGCCTTCAACTCCACCAGGTACTGCTGCAGCGCGATCCCGCCCGCCAGCAGCCCGCCGACCAGCGCAGCAGCAATCAACCGCTCCGCGCCGCCCCGCGCGGTGATGTCCGCCGCCAGCCAGAGCGCTGCCGCCAGGGAGGCGTAGATCAGGCACCAAAGGATGGTCGCCCCCGGCGTGATCGCGCCGAGCGCCGCTACCACGGGGGGAGCTACGCCGTCAGGACTTCCCTTCGCGATGGCGCTCACGACCACCGCACCGGCCAGGGGAAGGAGCGCTACCAGTAGGAAGCCGGCCACCATCCGCCAGCCGCTCGGCCGACGGAGTGGCGTAACGCCCGGCATGAGGAGCCGGAGCAGCGCGGAAACCCAGACTAAACAGGCGAGTAGCAGCGCGGGTAGCGGCTCGAACGAGCCGGCCGTAACCGGTGCCAGCGCCAGAGCGATCAAGAGCGGCAGTTCCGCCAGCAGCGGTACCGGATCGGCGGCTACAGTTGCTTGCGTGCTTCTCGACGAGCTTTCCACTTGATCCCCTCGTTGCGAGCCAGGGTGAGTCCGGCGCGGATCGCCAGTCCACCGGCCAGGGCGGCACGGCCCAGCGGGTTCCGCCCGAACGACGTATGCCGCCGGAAGAATCGGTAGGCGCTCTCATGATGCATCACGATCATCCGCCGGGGGCGGCGGTCGCTACTGCGGCCAATCTCGTGGATGATCCGCGGCTGGGGCGTGTAATGGACTTCCCAGCCGGCCTGGTGCGCGCGCATCGCCCAGTCCACGTCCTCGAAATACATGAAGAAGCCTTCGTCCAGGCCGCCGATCTGCTCCACCAACTCCCGCCTCGCTAGCAGGCACGCCCCGGAGAGCCAGTCGACTTGCCGCGCCGAGGCGTGGTCCCAGTCACGCATGAGGTAGTCGCCGGTGTAGCGATTCTTTGGCGCGAGCCATTCCAGCGGCGTGTGGCGGAACAGCCCCGCGCCCAGGGTCGGGAAGGTGCGGCACGAATACTGGAGCGTGCCGTCCGGGTTGAGCAGCTTCGGCCCGATCAGCCCCGCTTTGGGGTGAGCGTCCGCATACGCCACCAGCTCCGTCAGCCAGCCCGGCTGCACGCAGGTGTCCGAATTGAGCAGCAGGAAGTAGCGCCCCTTCGCGTGCCGCCACGCGACGTTGTTGCCGCCCGCGAACCCCAGGTTCGGCCGCTGCCGGATCAGCCGCGCCTGCGGGAAATCCGTCTCGACCATCTCCGCGCTCAGGTCCACGGACTCCTGGTCGACCACCAGCGTTTCGCTCGTAACACGCTCCGGGGAGAATTCCGCATGGCCAGCATCCGCAAACGGGTGGCCCGCCCGTTGCCACGCTTCGCGAACTTCAGGGTCGCCCGGCTCGTAGAGAGAGGCGAGGCAACGGCGGAGCCAGCCGCGCGCGTTCCAGCTAAGGATTGCGATGGAGACATCCGGGCGCGGATCGATGCCGGCCGGATTGGATGCGCTGGGGGCTGGCATGGATGCGGGACGGTTTCGTGAAGGTTCCGCGCCCAACCGGCCGGATCGAGATGGAGAGATGGAGAGACGGAGAGATGGAGAGACGAACAACCCTCTCGTCTCCGGCGAACCTGCATTCCAATCCGAAATCCGAAATGAGTGGGCCGCCGCATCGTTTTACCGTACGCGGACGTTCGGATAAGTGATAGCTGTGAACTACGCCCGTCCCCCGGTCCGGCCAGCCAGCCGGAGTTGAGGCGACGGATCAGAAAGACGGCACCCCGGTGACCCAGCGACTGCGACGAGCTCTCTTCCTCTATACGGCCATGCTGGCGAGCGTGTTTCTGCTCTCTCCCACGCACGCCGCCACCCTGGACGAAGTCGCGCCTGCGCTCCGCCGCAACGTGCGCGTCTACGACTTCGCGAAGGTGCTCTCCGCGTCCGATGTGAGTGATCTTGAAGAGCGTCTCAAGAGCATTGAGCAGAGGCGACTTGCCGAGGGGAGCGTGGTCGTTCTGGATCGTCTGGAAGGACAGGATATCCAGACCTTCACGCGCGACCTCGCGGAGCGTTGGAAGATCGGGGACCGGGAAGCCCAGAACGGCTTCCTCATGGTGGTTTCGATTGCAGATCGCAAGCGCCAGATAGTGACAGGCACCGGGCTTGAGGACGAGCTACCGGACGCGGAACTCGACCGCATTCAACGAGAGAAGCTCATACCGGCGTTCCGAGAAAGCCGGTATGCGGATGGTATCCGGGGCACGGTAGCTGCAATCGATGAGCGCATTCAGAACGTCGGCACCCCCCTGGAACCAGAGCGCAGGCAAGGAAGCCCGCTTACCTTCCTCGTGTTTCTCTCCGGTGGCTTCACCATCTTCGCGGCAAGCAAAGCGTGGCCCCGTGGTTCCGTTCCTGGACGTGACCCGTGGCGCATCCCTACGCTCTTGCTGGGAAGCGCTACCCTCACACTTGCCATTTTCGCTATGCCTGCGGCTGGAATGGGGATCCTGGCGCTTGCGCTGCCCGCTATCGCATTGGCTGGTTTGAGGGTGGCCGACGGAACGATGGTGCCGATTCCGCTTGAGAAGCTCGGTGAACTGCCGGGTAGGGTCTCGGCTCTCTACTGGGGTGCCGTTGGCCTTGGCTCTCTTGCCTGGATCTTCCTGGCGCCATCAGGATGGATTTTTGGCTTCCTCCTGCTGGCGGTTCCGGCAGGACTGATCCTAGCGGGTTACTTTCGTCGCGCACCCCGCCAGTGTCCCCAGTGCCGAGGTGCCCTCCGTTGGCTTCCCGAAGCGGATGAAGCACAGTTTCTGAAGCCGGATGAAAACGCGGAGCAATCGCTCGGGAGCGTGGACTACGACGTGTGGCGCTGCGAGCAGTGCAATCGTAGTGCAATCTCGGCCCGTGCCGCGATGATGGGCAGAGCCGCAGCCTGCCCGAAGTGTCATCGACGCACTCTCACCCGTCGCACCGTGGTGAATGAGGGTGCCACCACCTGGAACAATGCCTCGGCCGAGCAGATCACCGAATGCCAGAACCCGCTCTGTGATTACCAGGACACCCAACGCCATGATTTTGGTGGCCGTGGCGGCGGGCAGCACGATGACGGCCTTGGGTTCCCCGGCCTGATCATTCTGCCTCCTGTCTTCGGTGGTTGGGGCGGCGGCGGTGGTTGGGGCGGTGGTGGCGACTCCGGCGGCGGTGGCTGGGGCGGCGATGGTGGCGGTATCGATGTCGGCGACTTTGGTGGTGGTGGCGACTTCGGTGGCGGTGGCGCAGGTGGCGACTGGTAAGCGTGGGCGGAGATTGAAATGCAACAGTTCGAGACTGAGACAAACCCAGTGCCCACTCCGCCCGGCTACACTCCCCAGGAGTACGGGGAGGTAGTCCGCAAGGCGGAGGAGATCCGCCGCGAACGGGAAGGCCGCCTCAGCACCGATCAGTTGGTTGAAAGCGCGGCGGAAGTCGGCATCCGGGAAGAGGACATCCGCGAGGCGGAACGGCGCCTCCGTGAGGAGAAGCAGCAGCAGGCGCAGCGCAAATCCAAGATGACGATGATTGGCGGCGGCGTGGCGGTGGTCCTGGCCCTCTTCAGCATCTTCAGCTACAACGGCTTGAACGGCTCCCGACTGGAGGCCACCAAGGCGCAGGCAGACCTCCAGGCAACCCTTCAGCGGCGCGCCGACCTGGCAGAGCAATTGCTGCCGGTGGCGCGCGCCGGTGCTGGCCAGGAACGCGAAGTGGCAGCTCAAATCGCCTCAGCGCGGCAAGGGCTGCAGTCCGGGGACCTCAATCAGGCCTCCAGCCAGCTTCGCCAGGGCCTGGTACGCCTGACGGAAGCAGCCCAGCAGGACCCTACCTTCCGCGCGTCCGAGAACTACCGCACTCTTCAGGTGCAGATTGAAGGGTCCGAGAACCGCGTTGCGGAGTATCGGAAGCGGTACAACCGCGCGGTCACAGACTACAACCAGGCTGCCTCAACCTTCCCCACCAACCTCGTACGCCCGATCCTTGGCTTTCCAGGCGAACTCAAGCCCTTCGAGGCGAGTGGAAGCGGCACTGCACTACCTTCGTTCTGACCACGGAGAGCCTTTGAACCTGCCTTGTCCGTGACTAGCTCGTGGCTCCGTTGGTCATGGCGGAGAGCACGAGCGGACCGGGTTCAAATGGATTCCGGCAGGGCAACACTCCCTCGCCCCTGACGACTCCCGACCGGAATGACGCCGGTTGGGGGTCGGTCAGGAAACGCTTCGGGCGGAGGATGACTTTCACAGATGTGGGTGCCGGGACGGCACGGCAGATTTCGGAATCATTCCCGACTTCCCGCGCCTTTCTCGCCGTCCACGGTGGCATCATCCTGGCGGCAGGCGGGGCAGAGGGTGAACGGCTGACGGTAAGCTGATCCGCACCGGGGGCACTCCCTGGCACCGTGCTCCAGGTGCCATTGCCGGAGCTGTGCCTCACGGGTGAGTGCGCGGCGGATCGCTTGGGAGAGCTCGGGATCGGAGCACTCGGACGCCTTCCGGATCTTCTCGTTCTCCTCCTCGGAGAGCTTGAGCCGCTTCAGTTCCTCCCGGGGCGGGGCGGTTCCCGTCGCCACCAGGTCCGGCACCCCGCGCACCGCGCCGACCGCAAATCGGATGTCGCGCACCACCTCCTTGCCCAGCCGCTCCCGGTAGCGGCGGAGCAGGGTGGCCTTCTGGAAGCTGAACTCCTGGTTCCAAGCGCTGCTGCGGGTGGTGATCTCCAGCACGCCGTTGCGGATGGTCCGCGCCTCGCTGGCCCGTGCCATTTGCTCGCCCACCATCTCGCCCCAGAGGAGCATGGCGCGGGCCTCCAGCGCGGCATCCGTGAGCTGCAGCTTCTTCAGCGTCTGCTCCAGCACCGCCGCGAGCGAATTGAGTCCCCGTTCCGCCATTCAACTTGCTCCCTGGTCCAGCACCACGCCTGGGTTTGGAATCGACGAGTTCCGTTCCGGGCCGGTAACTGCAGCCTACCCCAACCGCACCGTTCTCGGAAGTCCCGGAAGACAAGGGACGGCAGTAAGCCACCGGTCCAATGGTCTTTCCAGGAGGCCCCGCTCCCCGGCTCACGTCCAGAGACTACACATCCAAAGCTCCAAAGGGGTGTAACTGCGGCTTGTAGGTAAGTCGGGCACCAAGTAGAAACCGTTTTGCGACGCCGGACCTCTCATCGCCTTCGTACCCGTCGTCATCCCACTATCGATCAGAGGGGCGGTCGTCCGGGGCGTGGTATGCGTCTCCTTCGGGGGCCAGCTGTACCCGACCCTGGGCGTGGAACAAGCTCTGCAAGGGGTTCGATTGCCGCTGGGGTCGCTACCCCGGTGCGGGACGGGCGTGGCTGGACCCCCGCATAGGACAGACCGCTTCGCAGCGGAGTTGCCGGGCGAGGGTGACGGGTCTTTCCGTGTGCGGAGGGAGCCACCTTCACCTCCCTGATCTATCTACTGAACGCGGTTACGTGTGTCCAGACAAGCCTCGTTCGGCTTGCCGGTGAAAGTCCGGTCCCGGTAGCGTCCCAGCGGCCGGGTAGCAGAGCGGCGGCGGCTGCCGAAATGCAGCCGCCGAAGCCCGCTGACAACGTCTCGCAAGGAGGCAAGC
>JANPLG010000377.1:0-2942 GCA_031426395.1 Actinomycetes bacterium | reverse complement strand
CAGGTACTGCTCGGTGGCGCTGTCGATCTGCTTCAGGTTCGCCTGGCAGGCCTTGGCGCGGGAGCTGTTACGGGCCCGGACGAAGTTCGGGATGGCGATGGCGAGCAGGATGCCGATGATCAGCACCACGATCATGATTTCGACGAGGGTGAAACCGTGGCGAGCCTTCTTGGTGAATCGGGAAAACATGTCGAACCGTTCCTCCATACTTTGCTCTCCGGAAGCTGCCGGCGAGCGCTTTAGTTGATGTCGGCGAACCTTTGATGTGCCCGGGATATTTGCGGCGTGGGATCACTGCGCTCCACGCTCGCAAGTTTCGGGTGACCACCTCGTTCTAGAGATTGGCTAACTGGGTTGTTCCAGGAACCGCTCGTCCTTTGAGATGGTTTTTCACAGCTCCGGGCCGCCTCTGGGGCGCTGCTCCAGAGCCATACATGGGTATGGCGGGCCATGGAGCAGCATTGAGGGTGGTTCAGGGGGAGCCAATCCTACTTTGGTTGCAATCTACAGAGGCGAGGGCTCGGCGAGCCGCTGTCTGGGTCGAAGCCCTTTGCCACGGCGGGCGATTCGCGTCCTGCGAGCGACAAACCGCGTCTCACGGGTGGTCACTGGATTCCGACAGACTTCCTAACTTCACTACAGAGACGGGTGTCAGAAGAGAGGAGCCACGCGGCCGACTCCGTATTGTAGTATTGGGTAGCCGAGCCACTCGCAGTGCGCCACGGATGCCCCACCGGATGGAGCGACGCGAGTGCAGAACGGGATGACCTGGATCATGGCGGCGACCGCAGCGTGCGCGGCGGGCGTGGCGGTGTGGGTTGGGGTGATCGGCAGCCGCAATGTGCCGGTGGTTCCTCGTCCGGGCACCGTTTTGGGCAATGCCACACGCAGCTCCGCCGCCGATCCGCTTGCCCCGCGTCTTTTCGACCAAGCTGGGACCATCCGGGTTCACGTGGCGGGAGCGGTCAAGAAGCCGAACGTCTACCAGCTCCCCGCCTGGGCGCGCGTGATCGACGCCGTGAAGAAAGCTGGCGGCGCCTCGAGCAACGCGGACCTGGATGGCATCAACATGGCGGACACGCTCCGCGACGGGGAGCAACTCCGGATTCCGGTGCGCGGCCGCTCCTCCCCGGTGACGGCCCATCAGCCCACGCCGCACCCGCCGGCGATCCCTCCGACGGTCGGCGGACGCGGCACAGGGCGTTATCCTTTTGCCCGCCCGGTGGCCGGTGTACGTTCCGCATCCGCCCGTGCTAGCGGCGGCCTGGATGCCCGCTACGATGGACCGGTAAACCTCAACCGTGCCTCGCTGCAGGATCTTGATCGGCTCCCAGGGGTGGGGCCAACAACGGCGGAGCGCATCGTGGCGTACCGCACCGAGAACGGACCTTTCAGCCAGCCGGAGGACCTGCTGAACGTGAAAGGAATCGGCCCGGCCAAGTTCGACCGCATGCGTGCCTTCGTTGAGGCGCCCTGACCCGCGAGAACCGGTCGGCATCGACCGGACGGAGCCCTGATGCGACTGACCAAGATGTCCTGTGACGGCTGCGGCCGCAAGCCTTCCTTCAACGAGTGGTTCAAGGGTGAGATCACCGCCGCAGGATACCCAGAGTGGCGGCACCCAGCAATCTCCTTCAAGGAGGCCGGACTTCCAATGGCTCACGAGAAGCGGGAGATGTGGTCGTTGGCATGGGAGCGGCTCTTCGGGGCACCGGTGCCGGACGACGTCAATTTCCTCTGCCCGGACTGCCAGACCAAGATCGATCTTGAGCTTCCGGACATGCTCCCCGACCTGGAAAGTGAGGCCGAGGCGAAGAAGATCAAGCTCGAAGCCGCCGCCGCCCCGCGTCGCGAGGCAGAGCGCAGCTATTTTGGGCAGTAGGTGCTCGGGGCAATTGCTGCTCGGGGCAATTGCTGCTCGTGGCAATTGCTGCTCCGGGGCGCGTTCATGGATAGGATGGGTAAGCTCAGCCTTCCGGCGCATATCCCATCGAAAGTGACCTGTTCCTTGCAACTCCTCCAGGCCCTACGGCAGTTCGCGCTCCCCATTGGGGGCGAGCGCTCCGATCTGGCGAGCCTATCGCACCAGCAGCCGCTCTTGCTTGTCCTGCTTCGCCACCTCGGTTGAGTATTCGCACGGGAGGCGGTCGCCGACCTGAGCATACAGCGGGAGCAGATTGCAGCCACCGGGGCGCGCGTGGTTCTGGTCCACCAGTCTCCCTGGGCGAAGGCGGACGCGCAGTTCCGGGAAGCCGGCCTGATTGACGTGGACCACGTGAGCGACCCGGAGGCCATCCTCTACGAGGCGCTTGGCACGGGCAGGATGCACCTGGGCCATCTGCTCTCGCCACGCGTGCTGGGACGGGGCGTTCGGGCATTCCTGGAAGGTCACCGGCAGGGCCGTCCGGTCGGGGACCGCTTTAGATTGGGCGGCGCGTTCCTCATCCGAAGCGGGGAGTTGATCTCTTCCACCCGCACATCCCTGCCTTCGGATCGGCCGGACTACGCTGAGGTCGCCGGGTGCCCCATTCGATCTGGAAATGAGTGATTCTGAAGCGGCGGGTGCCGCCCGGTATGACCGCCGAACGTAGCTGGATTCGTTACGTTAGAGGAAAGGATCACTCTGCACCAAAGTCACCTCGTCATCCTCGCCCGGCAACCCCACTGCGAAGCGGCCTGTGCCGTGCGGCGAACCAACCATGCCCGTCACGCATCGTGGGACCAACTTAACCGGTGGTCGGACGCAGCAGCCCGTTACTGCTGGATCCCCGAAGGAGACGGCCACCACGCCCCGAGTAACTGCCGTCGAGGATGAGTGTGTCCAGATAAGCCACGAGTGGCTTGCCGGTGAAAGTCCGGTCCCGGTAGCGACCCAGCGGCCGGGTAGCTGAGCGGCACCGAGGCAACGAAGCCGCCGAAATGCGGCCGGTGAAGCCCGCTGA
>JANPLG010000376.1:0-18557 GCA_031426395.1 Actinomycetes bacterium | reverse complement strand
CGGAGGAGATCGCGCGGGCCGTGGCAGCGGGCACGGAGGTGCAGGAAGGCGACCCGGCCGCTATTGCGGAAGCCGAGGAAGACTTCGACGTCCGCGCCTGCCCCGCGTGCCGGTACTACTTCCATGAGACCTACCTCACCTGCCCCGGCTGCGGCGCGGAGCTGGTGCCGGCCGTCGAGTGCTTCGTTGCGGACCAGCTTGAGCCGGATCTGGTCATCGTCGCGCACGGAGATGAAGAAGTGGTGGTGGCGATCAAGTCACGCCTCGTGGCCGCCGGTTTCCGACCCGAAGCGTGGGAGATTGAAGGCTGGCCGGCCGCGGTGGTCCAGCTCACCTGGCGGGAGCTGACCGACCGAACGAAAGAAGCGGAAGCCATCCTTCGCGCCTCCCACGCCTAACCAATCACCCATCACCATTCACCGACAGAAGCCGCCAGGAACGCTCCTTCCAGCGGATAGAATTACCCGCAGTCGCGCCGCACAGGAGCCGTCATGATCACCACGCTTCCCCGAACGGGAGACATCACCGATATCGCAGAGAAGGTCTGGGCCGGGGAGCGGCTCTCCCTGGAAGACGGCCTGCGCCTCTACGAGACGGACGACCTCCTCCTGCTCGGCTCGCTGGCGGACCTGGTGCGGCAGCGCAAGCACCCGAACCGCATCGTCACCTTCAACATTGGGCGGAACATCAATTACACCAATGTCTGCTGGGTCCGGTGCAAGTTCTGCGCCTTCTACCGCGTCCCCGGCCACGAGGAGGGCTACACCCACCCGCACGAGGTGATCCTCCAGAAGTGCCAGGAGCTGCTCGATCTCAGCGGCCGCGAGATCCTCATCCAGGGCGGCCTGAACCCGAAGCTGAAGATCGATTACTTCGAGGACCTCTTCAGCACCATCAAGGCGCATCATCCGGGCATCGATATCCACGGACTCTCCAGCGCGGAGATCAATTACATCGCCCACATCAGCAAGCTCTCCCTGGAGGAGACGCTGCGTCGCCTCCGAGATGCTGGCCTGAACACCATCCCCGGCGCCGGCGAGATGCTGGTGGACGAGGTCCGTGAGCGCATCGCGCCGCTCAAAGAGAAGACCTCGCGCTGGATGGAGCTGATGCGGACCGCGCACACCCTCGGCATCCGATCCTCCGCCACCATGGTGTACGGCTGGGGCGAGGGTCCCCGGGAGCGCCTGGAGCATATGCTCCGCGTCCGCGAGCTTCAGGACGAGACCGGCGGCTTCACGGCCTGGATCTCCTGGAGCTTCCAGCCGGACCACACGGAGCTGGGCGGTAAGAAGTCGACCGGCTGGGAGTATTTGAAGAACACCGCCGTCGCGCGGCTGATGCTGGACAACGTGGCCAGCCTGCAAGCCTCCTGGGTGACGCAGGGGCCGAAGATCGCCCAGATCGCCCTCAAGTACGGCCTCAACGACTTCGGCAGCACGATGATGGAAGAGAACGTGGTCTCGCCCACCGGAGCGAACTTCCTGATGCCGGTGGAAGAGATCCGCCGCCTTATCCGCGAGGCCGGCTACGAGCCGCGCGTCCGGGACACGCTCTACAACATCTTCGACTAGCTTCTCCAGACGATTCAACCACGGAGACACGGAGACACGGAGAAGGCACGGAGTTGTTGGAGAGGGTTGGAGAGGCCCGCTTTTCGGCTGGCCCTGCGGTCGCACGGTAGCTGGTGAATGACGGCAACTTAACCAGAAAGCGGATCCTGTGGAATTCAGCTCGTCCGTGGATAACGCATAGCTCCGTTGGCGGTGGCGGGGAGCACGATCAGGCCGGGTTCAAATGGGTTCCGGGAGGGCAACACTCCCTCGCCCAAGACAGGTACAGCCCGGAATGACGGCGGTGGGGGGCGGACAGGGAGCACTTCGGGCGAAGGGTGGCTCTCCCACGTCAACCGTTTCATGTATGTGGGTGCCAAATGGGCACGGCAGATTCCGGGAGGAGCGGCCACGGCAGTGTAGCGATCTTCCCCAAACCGTGTCCGATGCTTTATTCTCCGCGTTCTCTGCGCACTCCGCGGTCAATCCCCTCCCGCGCCGCCAGAGTGCTAGTCCGCAAAGCGGAAACGGACCTCGTCGATACGGAGCGTATTCTCGCCATTGGCGAGACCCAGCAGGGCGGAGAGGTCGATCACGCCTAGCTGCTTGATCTGCGCGCCGTCCACCTGGTTGTTCTCGTCCTTGCTATCGTCCGCCAACGTGAACATGGTGAGGGAAGGCGTGTGCTCCTTCCAGCCATCGGCGGCGGAGAGCTGGAGCATGGTCTGGTAGCGGGAGCCATCCTTCTCTTCCAGCGTGAGAAGGAACGTGCCGTCCTTCTCCGTCTTCAGCCAGATTCCCACCCCGCGCGTGGGCGTTAGCGGCAGGGCTTCCACGTCCCGCATGATCCCGGTCAGGCGGAATGCCGCACGGTTGTAGGTCCACTTCAATCCCAGCTTGCCGCCCTCCGGCGCCGCGACCGCATCTGTGACCGCGCTGCTGTCGAAGAAGGCGATCTTCGGAGGGTCCTCAAGCTGGATGCTGATGGGGCTCCATCGCACCACGCCGTTCTCGAAGCTATCCGCTACGTAACCCGCCTTGCCAGCGGTCACCCGAGGACCCTGGCCGAGCGGTGCCGGGGAGCTCTCAAAGGTGAGGTCGTCCAGCCAGAGGTGGCGGCGGCCCTGGAGGTCCTGCTGGAAGTTCACCAGCATGTGAGCCAGATCCGAGATCTGGATCGAAGTGACTTCGGCCAGGTCCAGCTTGCCGTTCGGGTCAATGGGGTCACCGGATGGCGAGAGCTCGTCCATGTTGACGTGAATCTGCTGCCAGGTATCGGCGGCGCAGAGGGCGGTGGTGTTGTAGTTCGCGCCGCTCTTCTCCGCCACCGCGATGAGGATGGGAGTCGTCACGCCGGTCTTCACCCAGAACCGCAGCGCCTTCATCTGCGAGAGGTCCGCCTCATGGGGGAGGTTCAGAATGCGAAAGGTCTTCTGCTGAACCTCGTAGGCGTAGAGCAGGCCACCCTTGCCTCCGTGAACGCCCTTCGGATCAGCGGTAACCTCCAGTTTCGCGGAGTCGTCCACCGCAAGCGGTGATCCTTCCGCAACCTTCAGCGCGCTCCATCCGGCCAGCGGACCCTCGAAGTCGTCCACCTTGATCGCGCTCACCTGCCCCATCGCAGCGGAGGCCACCCAGGTCGTCACTATCCCTGCAACGAGGGGAAGGCGGCGTCGATTCCAAGGCGAGCTATGCATTTCCGATCTCCCGAGGCACCCGCACCTGGCGTCAATGAAGATGCACCGCCGGCCGCGCGCTTCACGCATGGTATTCGCTAGAGTGTCAGCCGATCCCTCGATAGTCGCGGCTGCGGAGCTGCTCCAGGATCTCCAGTAGCCCGCTGGCAACCGGGAACGGCGAGTAATAGTGCATCCCAGGGAGCGCTTCCCGGCCATTCGAGGGCGCAGCGCGCCAGCCTACTTCCTGGAGCCACGCCTCATCGGCCTGAGTATCGCCCACGCCCAGCACCTCATCCGGGCGAAGTCCTGTCCAGTCCAGAAGCTGCCGTACCGCCGAGGCCTTGCTGATCCCGCGCGCGGTGATGTCGATGGCGCTATGGCTGTGCTTGACCTCGATCCACTCTGCGAAGGCTCCGACGGCGGCATCGACCTGCGGCCGGAAGCTCTCGGTGGTCTCACGGGCACCTGCTCCCTGCGGGATCAAGGGCGGGTTCAGCGACACCGAAAGGTCTTTCCCCGCCTCAATAAGGGCACCCGTCCGGGCCGCGAGCGGTTCCAGCGCTTCAACCACCAACTGGCGCAGGACGCGGCGATGCTCCGCCGTCAGCGCCGGGTGAGGCAGCGGCGTCTTCGCTATCGGATCGTACAAGTAAGCGCCATTCTCCAGAATCGAGGGCCACGCTAGCAGCGAGGGTCCGCCTATGCTTCGGACCCTCTCCTGGACTTCCTCTGGCAGAGGGAAGAAGAGGTCGAGCGCCTGGACCACCGCCTCGCCGTACGGCTCCTGTCGGCCGGTGCAGAGTCCGCAGGCGAGTGGGCTCTGGCGAAGAAACCGCCGGATCGCCAGCATCTCCTCCAGCGGCCAAGGATGCTGGGACCCACCGGGTAGGGCGATCACGCCCTCCACATCGAGAATGACGAAGCGGATCATGATCTGTGTTCGCTACCTGCCGGAATTGCGGTGCGCTTCGGCATCCGACAGCAGGCGATGGATCGTGTCGCTGAACTGTTGCCATGAGAGGCAGGGCACCGTTGCGCGGAGATCATCGGGATTCCAGGCTCGCCCAAGCGCCTGCACCAGCCCTCGCGCGAGTGCCTCCGGCGATTCCGGCTCCACCAGCAGGCCGTTGCTCTCATCGGCGCGGATCAGCTCCGGCAAGCCTCCCACGCGCGTCGCGACCACCGGCCGTCCAGACGCCAGCGCCTCCAGCACCACGTTGGGGCATCCTTCACGTCTACTTGGAAGGCAGAACAGGTCGGCGGCGGTCATCCAGTCTGGGATGGACGCATGCGGCTGCCGTCCGCAGAACCGGACCTGATCCCCCAGCCCCAGGGCAGCCACCCGGGCACGGAGCGCCTCATCCAGCGTGCCGCTCCCCACCATCGCCAGGAGCATGTCACTGCGGCCGGCAGCCCTCACACCCGCTATCGCCTCCACCAGGAGGTCAACCCCCTTCTCGGGGAAGAAGTTGCCCACGTACAGGACCACCGGCCGGTCAGCGGGGAGGCCCAGCGCCGCTCGCAGCGCAGCCTTCTCCCGTGGGACGAAGCGCTCTCCTTCCACGCCGTTGTGCTGGACCACCACCCGTTCCGCTGGAATGCCGAGGTCCACCACGCGTTCGCCCAGCGCGTGGCTCACCGCAAGGACGGCGTCCGCGTGGGAGAGGGCCCACTGGACCTGCTTCCTCAAGGCGGGGATGGCGCTGATGTAGTTGATGTCACTGCCGAGAGCCATCGCGACGTGCGGCAGGCCCAGTTCGTCGGCCAGCCGCGCCGCGCCGACGGCGTCGGGATAGGCCCATGACGAGAGCACGGACGTGAATGGGACCTCACGATGCATTGCTAGAGCTGATGCGCGAATGGCTCGATAGACCGCGCGACCGTTGTAGGCAGTTCCGAATCGCGGGAGCGACCAGTAGCTCGGCAGGGTGGCCCGCACCCCGGTCTGGTCCTCCTGCGGCGCAGAGATCAGCTCCGCAGGACGGCGAACGCGCGTCCAGCACGGGAGCGGGATGATCAGTCGCAGATCGCGGCGCTGCTGAAGCGCATGGAAGGCGTGGAAATTGTACATCCCTCGGGTCGGCTCACGGCGCGAGGGGTAGAGGTTGGTGACGGCGAGCGTGCGGGGAGCGGTCATGGATTCGACGAGCGGTCATCCGGCGAGCTGCCGGAGGGCGAGGGGTCAATGAGAGTATGCCGGAAGCCCCGCTTCGTGGCCCGCTAGCAGCCGCCGGTAGAGCCGTGTGTAGGCATTCCCCATGGCGTCGAAAGAGAAGTGCTGCTCAACCCTCGCCCGTGCCGCCGCCCCAACGGATGCTCTCTTCGCCTCGTCCCGAATCAGCTCGCGCATCGCATCTGCAAGGGCGTTGGAATCGCCAACGGATACCAGGCTGCCGTGCTTCGCGTCGGGAATCAACTCTGGCAGCCCGCCTACACGAGTGGCGACCACCGCTAACCCCGCAGCCATCGCCTCCAGGACGGAGAGCGGCATTCCCTCGGACAGGGACGGCAGGACGAAGAGGTCGGCTGCCGCCAGGATGTCGGGAACGTCGTTGCGCGCCCCCAGGAAGCGGACTCGGTCAGTACCAAGCTCCAGTTGCTGAGCAAGAGTTTCGAGTTCCGGCCGCGCGATGCCGTCACCGACCACGAGGAGGGTGAATGGAAGGTCCCGCAGGCGGGCGCAGGCGTGAAGGAGGGTATCGTGCCCCTTCCTGCCATCCACCCTCGCCACGATGACGCCCACCACGCGGTCCTCAAGCCCCCACTCCCTGCGGCGCGCACTTCTGACTTCTGAAGCGGGACCGGCGAGGGGTGCTGGCCTGACACCGTTAGAGATGACGCTGACGCGGGCAGCGAACTCCGCATCAGCGAGAAGTTTTCCCGCAGCCAGGCGGTCACGCGCGCCGTCTGACACAGCCACCACATGATCGGTTAGGACGCGCTCCCAAGAACGGAGCGAGCGCACCCCGTGCGCGCCCTGACCGTGGAAGGTGAGCACCGTCCGCGCTGACCGTGGCACCGACAAGAGCCGGCCCAGAAGAGCATAGGGGAGGGCGGGCTGGTTGTGAGCGTGGAAGACATCCGGCCGGAAGCGGCCCGCTGCCGCGACCAGATCGGACATCCTGCGCCAGCGGCCGGACCCAAGGACCGTCAACGGCACTCCACTGGCATCCAACACCGGCTGCAACGCCCCGCCCCGGCAGGCGAGCACCCTCGCATCCAGACCTTGCTCCCGCTGCCACTGGGCAATCCGCGCGACGAAGTGCTCCATCCCGCCGGTTTCGAGGCTGCTCACCAGGTGGAGCACCCGGAGGCCGTCGCGGTCGCTCACTTTTGGCAGGTGGACGGGCGGGCCGGCATTCGGTGGCATTGGAGGGGTTCGCGTGGGTGAAACCGTTTGGGGGACGGGAGACACGCGTTTCTACCAGAGCCGCGCTTGCTCCAAACCCCGGCGCAAGCGAAGCTGGCTGCCGACCGCCTCCGGTTTAGGGAGGGAGCGGCAGCCAGTTAGGACTTCGAAAGCCCCCGGGCCGTAGAGTTGCTACCGGGCCGGCGCGGCTGTGCCCCTTGCACCCGAGGCGCTTCGGGCCGGGGGCTTCGCCGCTGGCATGGTCGTCTGGTCGACCGCCAGCACCGTGCCGACGTTGGCACGATCGCCTGGATCCGTCAGGAAGGTCCGGAAGTTCTTGAGCGGCTCCGAGAGCCGGAATGGCGTCGTGACCTTGTTTGCGCGAAGCGCCGCCGCGACCTGTCCGAACTGGAGCGGCGGAGGGGCAGATGTGTCCTTCCTCACAGGCCTGATGTCCCGATACCAACGCATGACCGCATCATTCCACTGCGCACCGAGGGTGTGGAGGAGCGCCCACGACGGCGGATAGATGTTAGAGCTGTTCGTCTGCTCGGTCAGCATCAGGTAGCGCATCCGCTTCCCAAATTTTTGCTTGGCCTCGATGAAACGGGTGTCGCTCTGGGGCAGCCAGAGCGACGGCCTCGCGCCGTACCACGCCACGAGCCAGGGCTGATCCGAGACCACCACGTCGTCTGGCTTGGCCACCACCACGTTGGAGAAGAACGCGGCAATCCGGCGCTGCGGATTGACCGGCGCTCGATTACGCAACCCTATGGTGAGGGTGTTGAAGAGGGGAAGGATGATCACGAAACCCAGCAGCCCGTAGGTGGCGATGAGCGGCCCTCGCTCTATGTGCGCTTGCTGCATCAGAATGGCAATCAGCGAGAGCGCAAAAACGAGCATCACCGGAACGAAGGCCACGTAGAGCGTTGCGTAGGGCGTGAACAGCAGGTTGGTGAGCACCACCAACAGGAAGCCGACAGACAGCGTTCTTCGCAGCACCAGGGTGGCCGGGTCCGCATAGCGGATCAGGAGCGCCGGGAGGAAGAAAGCAAGGACCCACGCCAGCGGTATCGCGGGGGCACTCTCGATGAAGGCACCGAGGCCGCCCTGGAACTTCTGGACGATGGCCCTGAACAGTTCCGCGCTGGGCACCACCTCGCCCCGGAACATCCGGTAGATGCTGAAGTTGGGATAGACGGAAGTGTTCATCCACACTTCAAGCCCGCGACCGCCGTAGACCGGATTGCCCGTGAGCATGGCGTTCCGGAACATCCAGGGACCGACCAGCAGCAGCAGCGGGATACCAGTGAAGAGGACTGCCGCGCCGCGATTCCTGGGGCTGGACCAGATGATCAGGCCGAAGGCGATGGGCACCACCAGCGCGAGCATCGGCTCCGTGAGATAGAGCGCGCCCATGAGCACGCCGGCAAGGATCAACTGCCCACGCGGTGCCCGGTTCTGGGTGGCGGGTGAGGTGTTCCTGGCATCCGCAGCGATGTTGTAGATGACCAGCAGCAACGCGGTCATCAAGAAGGTGAAGAGGGTGATCGGAAGCCCAGAGGTGGCGTACTCCAGCATGCTGTGGCTGACCGCGAAGATCAGCGCCGCGACGAGGCCCACGGTCCGGTTGAAAACGCGCGTTCCCAGCAGGTAGAGAATTGGCACCGTGGCGAGGTAGAACAGTCCCGAGACACCGATAGGCACGCTGTCCTTGACGCCGAACGGTGCGAACGCCAATGCCAGGAAGAGCGGGAAGAGCGGGCCGTGGGTCAGGTCCGGCTGGCGCGTGGGATCGATTCCCAGGTCGATGTTCAGCGGCCGGAGGATGTAGGTGGACCACCCATGCCCTTGCATCAGGTTGCGGCCAACCTGCGCGTAGTCCATCGCGTCCGCGTTCATCAGGCCCCGGTTCCCGATCATCATTCGGTAATAGGTGAACAGCAGGATGGGCGGAAGCAGGATCATCACGAGGGTGATGACAATCTGACGCAGCCGCGTCTCGCTTGGCTCCGGGGTGAGGCCGTCAGCCATTGGCCGAGCGGTCCCGGTCTTCGGTTTTCGCTTGAACATAGTGAGATCGGGATCACCGGCCACGCAGCCGGGAATGGCAACCGGAAATTGCAGCCGGGAGTGGCAGCGAAAGCGGTCCCGGCTCTCTCGCCGCTGAGAGTGCCGGGTTGGTGGAAGGGGAAGAGGATTCCTCTATGACAGAGTTCCCGCCCGCTTGACTGTCGTGCAGCCGCCCAAGGACTTGGATACTAGCAGATCAACTGGCGACCCGCACGGACCGCAGCTTCTCAAGAACTTCGGGAAGGGTGGCCTCGGCGAATGCGGCACCGAGCTGGGCCGCCGCCTGCTGCTGCTCGTCTACCTGGAACGGCACGATGATCCGAACCAGTGCCCCGAGAGTGGACTTGCCGCGAACGCGCTTCCGCAACTGATCCCACTGGTATTCCGGGAGGCTGCGAGTGTTGAACTCACCGTCCGTGAAGAAGTAGGTCATCACCTGGCGACGTCCATCTTTCATCAGCACCGCTTGGACGGCGGGGATCTGTCGCCCCTTGACCAGCACCACATGGTCTCGCTGCGCCAGGGTTTCCCATCCGCCGCCCGCCATGCAGAACGCTGGCGTGTGAACGGTGCGCTTCTTGTGCCCGGAGATCACCGCAAGCTCAACGATGGGTCCCTTGGGGCTCCGGAATCGCCGAACAAGCGTGGCGTCCGGCTTCAGTTGGCTTTCCTCATTCGCGGTGAGCGGCACATCCACGTAACTCCACTTGCGGAAGTCGGTGGCTGTCTGACGAAGGAAATCTCGTTCCTTCGGAGGTCGGTGCTCCGTGGCGCGGCCATACGCTGCTCCGACCAGAGTCAGCGCCAGGCCGGCATTAGCCAACAAGAGTTGGGATGGCTTGATCATCGGTTCGATCCAATACTGAGGCAAAATCCCGCGGCGAGTCTGTCCCCCGAGGCTCTGGGCCGACTTCAACGGCCTCGTCCCCTGTTCCCTGGCCACGCTCGGTCCACGCAAGGATTGCTTGCCGGATGCCGATCAGCAGCAGGCTGCAGAAGAAGACCAGCACGGGGGCTTCGTTATCGTGGACCCACTTTGCGAAGGCCGCTCCGTGGTTGGCCCCGGCCAATAGGATCAGCGTGAGGCGAACCGCATTGGCAAGCAGCGCGATGGGGATCACGGTGGCGAGGATCAGGCCTCGCCATCCTGCTTTGGCAGGGGTGTGGTAGGCAATGAGGTAGCCGAGCGTCAGCAGTACCAGGAGCGATGTCAAACCGCTGCACTGCCGGGCCACCAGGATGGAATAGATTGGCGGCGCGGACGGATCAGGCACCACCGCGAGGTGAACGCCGTTCCGAACCACGGGGCAGCCGGCGATTCCGGCCAGCATTGCCGCGTAGGCGCTGCTGTTCAGCTGGAGGGGAAACGCCAACCGCTCCACTACCGTGGTTGGCCAGGGGATCATGAAGAAGAGGAAACCGAAAGCTCCCGCCGTTGCCTTGGCCGCCTGCCAGCCCCGAACGTACCAGAAGAGTGCCCAGGCCATCACGATCAGGGAGGCGGATTTCACAAACTCCACGTCGGTCCAGACGGAGATGACGTGAAGAGCGCCCATTCCGAGCGCCGCGGAGAGAGCGCCCACGGACCCGGGCGTCCAGCTTCCCAGGTCATTCCGCCGCATCCAGACGTGAGCCACGCCAATGATGAGCACCAGGGGCGCGTGGGAGAGTGACTGGTCCGTCTGGTACATCGCGACCAGAACTCGGGCCACCGGCACCCACAGCGCTACTACCAGCGCCAACGCCAGAAGTCCCAGCCCCAGAGCCAACGGCTGAGACTTCCAGGACACTGACGGCGCTGCAGGAGAAGCGGACTGTTCCATTCTAGGCCACCGCAGCCAGCACGGCGCCTTCCCGAGACGCCTCGTAGGCTCGCGGAACCATCTGCGCGAGCCCTTCCTCAAAGGAGACCTGCGGGTAGTAGCCGAGGATAGCTCGGGCGCGGCTGGTATCCGCGAGTGAGTGACGGACCTCACCGGGGCGAGACGGCTGGAAAACAGGGCGAATGGTTCGACCGACCAGCGTCTCCAGCTCCGTCAAGACATCAAGCAGCGCGATGCCGGTGCCACCCGCAACGTTTAAGACCTCACCCGCCGCGCCTGGAGCGATGGCGGCAAGGACATTGGCCGCCGCCACGTTCTGGACGTAGACGAAGTCCCGCGTCTGCTTGCCATCTCCAAAGATGGTGGGTGAGCGTCCTTCAATCGCGGCATCCACGAAGGCCGGAATCGCCGCAGCATATCCGCTCACCGCGCTCTGCCTCGGCCCGAAGACGTTGAAGTAGCGAAGGATCACGGTCTCAAGGCCAAACAATTCCCAGAAGTTGCGGCAGTAGAATTCGCCGCACGCCTTGCCCGAGGCGTAGGGGGACTGCGGGTTCAGCGGCTGGTCCTCGCGAGTAGGCGCCACTTCCGCGTTCCCGTAAACGGAAGCCGAGGACGAGAATACGAACCTTCGGACCCCGGCCTTGCGCGCGCCGTTCAACAGGTTGAGCGTCCCTGTGATGTTAACGTCGTGGCTGGTCAGCGGATCTGCCACGGAGCTTGCTACAGACGCTATCGCGGCCAGGTGAAAGACTGTCTGGACTCCCTCGCAAGCGCGTGCGCACGCATCGGCGTTCCGAATGTCTCCGTGGACAAATTCCACTCTGCCTGAGAGCGCTTCCAGGTTGTCCAGCGACCCCGTCGCCAGACTGTCCAGAACCCGGACCTTCCATCCATCTCGAACGAGGCGATCTACCAGGTGGCTGCCGATAAAGCCCGCGCCACCCGTAACCAGGGCTGACCTATGCGTCACAACTACACTCCTCTAGCACACCGTGGATCAGCCAGTCGCCGGACTCTTGTCGGTCCGTTGTGGGCGTTCGCTGCTTTTCAGAACCCAGGGACCCCACCCTGTCCGCCTACTCGGGGCACGAAGCCCGGGCGGACAAGGCGGGGATTGCTGTCTAATAGTAGGGCTGGCCGAAACCGCCGCCGTAACCGCCGAAGCCGCCGCCGAAGCCGCCCATGCCGAAGCCACCCATGCCGCCGCCCATGAGCATGCCGGCCAGCGGCAACATCCCCATCAAGGACTGGACGAAGCTCGGCTTCCGGCGCTGCTGGTCCACGGGTGGGAGTTCGGGGATGAAGATCCGGTCGCCCGGCTTGATCGCCACGTTTTGGCTGGCATCGCCGGCGAGCATCCGTTTGATGTCAATCACCAGCAAGCCATCGGGAATCTCTTCATCCTTCTTCGAGGACTTCTTCTTCCCGTTCTTTTCCTGGTTCTGAGAAAGGCTGAGCAGTCGACCGTCCTTGTCGAACGCGGTTGCCGGCGCGATCACGAGCTTGTCCCGCTTGGCCCGCTCCGAAAAGCCCTCCGCCTTGCCCAGCGCATCCAGCAAGGTCATTCCCTCATAGGCAGGGAATGGGCCAGGCTTCTTGACACCGCCAACGATCACAAAGCGGATCTTCTCGTCGTTGGGAACTTCCACCACGTCGCCAGGCTGGATGTTAAGGGAGGTATCGTCATAGCTTCGCTTGCCGTTCTCAACTTCCAGAAGGTTGATCTCCCTTGGCGCAACTCCTGGCCGGTAGATCTTGACGTGGGACTTGTCGGCGCGCTCCGTGAATCCGCCGCCCTGGGACATGATGAAGTCCCAGACGTTGGTGGCCACGCCAATCGGCTTCTCGGGACCGGCGGTCTTCACTTCGCCGCGAAGTGAAGCCACGGCGGTGGGCACGAAAATGACATCGCCCGGCGCCAGTTCCATTTCCGGGTCGTCGCTACGGCGGCCGCCATTAGCCACAAGCGTGAGGTCGAAGGTGATCGGCTCGGCCTTCCCCTTGCGGGTCACCTGGACCCGGCGGCGGTCCGCACGTTCGCTGAAGTCGCCGCCGTTGGTGCGGATGAAGTCCCAGAGTTGGGTCTTGCCCAGCAGTTCCTTCTCGCCCGGCATCTTCACTTCGCCGCGGACATAGACGTTGCCGGTCAGCTTGCTGAGGACGTTCAGCACGTCCCCTTCTTGAAGCTCGATGTCATCCTTCAGCAGGCCCTCGCGCACCTTGGAGAGGTCGATCATCAGCGGAATATTGGAGTTCTTCTTCCGGAGGGCGATGCGCGTCCAGTCCGTCTTCTCAGTGGGACCGGCGGACATGATGGCGGCGTAGGCGGTCCGGTACTCGTCCAGTGACTTCGCACCGGAGGTCTTCACCTCGCCCTCCACGCGGACGGAGTTGTCCTCCTTGGAGGGCACGGTCACGGTGTCGCCGGCGTAGATGGGCAGATCGAGGGTGGGGTCCTTGCGGAGCTGCACCAGGTTCAGCGTCTCCGACTTTCCACCGCTCTTCCGCGCGATGTTGACGCGGCGCTCATCCGCCAGGGGCGTGGTTCCGCCTGCTTCCGCGATCACGTCCAGCAGCTTGTTGCCGTCCCGGATCTTCACGGAGCCTTGCTTGTTCACCTGTCCGAACACCAGGACGCGGTTGCCCACGGCGCCGACCGGGAAGACGCTCACTTCAAAGAGCTTCAGGTATTTCCCCAACTCCTTGGTGAGCAACTCCTGGGCACCCTTGACCGTGAGACCGGCCAGCCGCACCTTGCCGACCATCTCCATGACAATGAAGCCCTGCTCGTCCAGTGTGTAGTTCTGGGAGAGCTTGTCCTCACCGGAGACGCGAATGGTTACCACATCCTCTCCCTGGAGCTTGTAGTCTTCCGCGGCCTGAGCCGGCGCGACCATCGCGGTCCAGGCCAGGACCGCGGCGATCATGAGGAAGCGATGGGCCAGATCGCGAAAGGAAGGTAGCCGCAACTTCGTGCGCATCATGGGTAAGGGTCTCCGGCAGCCACGGGTGGGCCGCTCTGATGCTGATGTGCGAGTGAGCGCGTCATCGTGCAAGTTGGGGGCGTGGCATTCCCATCGCCCGCCACTCTCCCGGCCCGGCACCATCGTCCGGCTCCCCCACAGGAGGCCTGCAGGATGAAATGATGGCACTTACGCGCGGGCCACAACGCAAGCTCGCGAATCAATCGAGCGGCGAGTCGCCTTCGGAACGTGCCTTTCGGATGCCCGCCCGACGAGAGCATCCTACCACCAATCAAGACCGCCTAGACGTTTAGGGATCTTCCGAGCGGTTCAGAATTACCTGCGGGGGGATTGATGCTAGGTAACCTGCCAGCCTTAACGGTCGCCCCTTGAGCCCTCTCTTAAACGAATCAGTGTCCTGCCACCACTCTTGCGGCAACCTAAAGACGCCGATATAGGGGAAGGTGTAAGCCGATGGAAGGCCAGCCCTGAGAATGGTTAAGGGAGCTATCCTTGGCAGCTTTACTTCTTGTGGCGCAGTTCACAGAACAAAGGCTGCTTTGCTCACGTCCCAGGGTGAGGAGGGACTGCCCTCCAGCCATCATTGGTCAGGGTTGCTTACAGGTGATGGGCGACGAAGCCGCGCGGAAGGCGTTTCCCGACCCGGGAGAGCTGTTTTGAAACCGGAGACGCTGTTGTTAGCCACGGATGAGCTTCCCTTTCACCCTCGCTTCCGGCCGAACCAAGCCGCTGCGGATGCAGTTGTCTTGAGCCTGCCACGCGAGCCGCTGGCTGACTTGCTGGGCGGTTTGACGCGCGAGCAGTTCTACGCGGAGTTCACTCCCCTGGTGCGGAGGCTGATCCGCCAGTACGGCGAGGATCCGGAGCTCAGGCAGGATCTGGAAGGGGAGATCTACTGCCGCTTCTGCGAGCTGCTGGACAGCTATGATCGGGAGCGCGGAATTCCATTGCGCCCGTATCTGGTAAGGATGCTCTCGGCCTCCATCTACACCTTTTCACGCAGCCATTGGCGACGACAGCACCGGGAGACCAGCCTGGAGGCGGGTGAGACCACCATCGACGCGCTTCAGTGCGAAGACCCCAGCCGCCAGTGGGATCATGACCTGGTCACCCGGGACCTGATCCACCGCCTGCCCGACGCCATCGCCTTGCTCCCTGCGCGGCAGAGATCCGTAGTGGTCTGGCGTTACTACGAGGGTCGCGCCTTCGAGGAGATTGCGGAGCGACTCCGCGTCCGGCCGGCAACCGCCCGATCCCTTCTGCGACATGGACTCAACAACCTGCGCCGCAGGATCGTGCCGGAGCACGAGGCCGGGTAGAGTGTGCCCTGAAGGAGAGCGCCCTGCTGCGGGAGCGTTGATCTCCCGCATCGCATGTGGCGGAGCGGCGGAGCGGCATCCAAACGGGGTCAGCGCTCGGTTCGTGCGATCCGGGTTAGCGATCTGCGCCGCTGCGGCCCTCTTGCCCTCTCGGAGGGCAATCGCCGCGTGCGGCGAAGCTCTCTGGAGAGCGAGGTCACCCTTCGCGCGGCGTCCAGGTCTGCTGCTCGTATCAAGGCGCTTCCGCCCGCCAGCTCCGCGAGGGAGCGGAGCATCGCCACTTCCTGTCGCTCGTGATGGTCGTTGCTGAGGTGCAGGGCCACGTTTGCATGGCGCAGCGCTTCCGCCATCCGGTCCGAAGCAGTTCCAGGCTCAGTGACTGAGCACGCGACGTGACGGGAAGGCCCCAAAAGCAAGCTGGTCTGGGCAAAGAGACACCACGCCAGCCTGATGCGCGCCCCGTTGTCCACGGGGTTCAGCCGGAGTCGGTCGCGTAGGAGTCGCTCGGTTTGCCGAAGCCCTTCCAGGTCGACTGGTTCTGCAGGCAGTGCTTCTGGGGAAGTGAAGTCCATGGGGAGTGGGTCGTTCCAGCTCTTCGCTTTCGCGTTGTGCGGTGGCCGTACGGCTAGCGTGTCCCGATCAGCGGGCGCCTCGCTCCCAGGTGACCCGTTGGGTTCCGAAAAGGAACCGCAGCAGGCCGCACAGCAGCGCGAAATTCATCAGGTAGAAGTAGCTGATTGGCCGGACCCAGCGGGGCACTGCTTGCTCGGAGGTGCTGCGATAGGCCCACCCGGCCACCAGACCGCCGGCCAACTGCACCAGAAGAGCCGCCTGGAACATGGGCATCTCCAGCAGCAGCAGGTTGCAGAGCAGCGCCTGGATCAGGAAGACGGGAACCAACCACCGGAGGACCTTGTGGCCCCAGTAGGCAAAGGCGCAGAAGCCGAAGCGTGGGTGCAGGAGGGGAGCGGTGAGTCCCAGCGCCTGAAAGCCTCCCGCACCGATGCGCACCTTGCGCACCATCTCCGCCTTGGCCGAAATGCACGCCGGTTCGGTGGCTCGCGCCTCCGGTTCAAACACCACCTGGTGGCCTCGCTCCAACACACGCATGGTCAGGACGAAATCTTCCACCAGGGTCGACGGGGGGAGAGCCTCGTAAAGGCTGCGTCGGATCGCGAAGATCCCGCCATTGCATCCGATGAGGAAGCCGAGCCGGCTCTCGCTGCGCTTGATCCAGCCCTCGTACTTCCAGTAGATCCCCTCGCCAGAGACGCCGCCGTCCCGCTCCAGGTGCAGCTCGCCGCTCACGCACCCTACGAGGGGGTCGGAAAAGTGCCGCACCAGGCTGCGGACGGCTTCCGGCTCGAACATGGTGTTCGCATCGGACATGATCACCACGTCCGCGTCCACTGCGGCCATCACTTCGTTCAGCACGGAGATCTTTCCGCGCCGCTCCTTGAAATCGAGGGTGACAACCCGCAGGTCGTTGCAGCCCTTCAAGACCTCCACGGTCCCGTCGTCCGAGCCATCGGAACCCACGTAGAGCTTGAAGCGGTCCGCCGGATAGTCCAATGCAAAGGTATTCCGCAGCTTCTCGCGGATGACCGCCACCTCGTTGTAGGCGGCCACCACCATCGCCACCCTCGGCAGCTCGGCGTGCGCCTGGGACTCAACCACAGGCTTCCTGCCCCACATCCTGGCGCTCAACGCGAGGAGCACGGGAAACAGGACGTAGGTGTAGGCGATCATGCCCCAAGAGAGCAGGAATACCAGGTTTGCGATCTGGATGAGCATCTACGGCGCAGCCATTGGGAAAGATGACCAGCACACCCTCAAGCCGAGGAAGTTCATCCGGTGCGTGATGCTCCGGCTGGGTCAACGGAGAACTGCTCATTCATCGCGGCCCGTGCAAGCCCGCTGCCAATGCCCGTGCCTGCTTGACCATGGCTGCGGCGGGAGGCGCTACCGTGATCAAAAAACTTCCGCACCGCGTGCGCAGTTCTAGGACCCACGGCAACTTGACAACCAAGCCCGGCGGGCTGCATCCCCAAGCGCCACGACAGAACTCAGTAACGCGACCCAACACACCCGGAGCGGAAGCGGCCCACAGGTTGCCGGAATTGGCTCAAAGTTGAGAATGGCCAGGTTCCTGGGGAGCGGATGCGGCTTGCGGAACTAAATAGTTGCTTGGTAAGCGACCCGTTGCTTCCAACGCATTCTATAATTGGGATAGAGCTTGCCTTTTGGAAGAGCGCCACTTCTATCAACAAGGTTCGATGGACCCGTGGAGTTCTTTCCGATAACCGGCACCTTGATGGTGTTGGTTGGTGGTTGCCTCGTCCCACGCACTGCCACAAGGAAGCACAATCCGGCGCAAAAACTTCCGGTTTGCGCCAAAAAGGGAGAATACAACCGTGTCAACAGCAAACAGTAACGGACCTTGGGACCCAGGCGATCACCTCTGGGCGGAAGGGGACGATGTCAAGCCACTCCGCATTGTCCAGGGCGTGGTGGTCTACCGGCGGACTGAAGCCAGCATTGGAATGCTGGGTCCGGGCCAGGTAGTCATGCCGCTACCCGGCATCCGCCGGGCGGGCAAAGCTGAGACGTCCGTGGTGGCTATCACGGAGACCACCGCAACCCCCGTGGACGATCTCGATAGCATCCGTGACGTCGATCTCGAAGTGAACATCCGGGCGCTGATTCGCGCGGCGGACCGGCTGGGGAACCTCTCCATTCCGCAGCGGCTTGCGTCGTTGCTGCTTGAAGTGACGGACCTCCAGGCTGGCCCCGTCATCCACTGCCGTCAGGACATCCTTGCTATCGCGGTGGGCTCTCGGCGGGAGACTGTTGCCGTGGTCCTCTCACAATGGCGCGACTACGACTGGATCCAGACCCGCTACCGCCGCGTGAAGGTGGTGCATCGCGAAGCGCTTCACCAGATCGCCATCGGCGGTACGCCTCCCCCTGGCGTGATCTCATTCTAGAATCCAACGTGCCGCTCCTTGCGTTCCCCCCGAGCCATCCTCCCAGGTGAACGCAAGGAGCGGACGTCATGGTAGCCGGGCAGCAGCGCGGGGCAATGGCGCGCCGCAGTTGAATGTTCACCGAGGGGTCCCTGTGACTGGCTTTGACGGTGAAGAAGGTGAACGACGATATAGTTGCTGTGCGGGGAGGAGCGGCAAAACTCTCATCCCTCAAACTTCGGACTCCTCGTCAAACCCGTTCCATGTCTCAGACCCGGTCGGTACCATCCAGCATCTTCGACCATGTGCTCTGGCGTATCCAGGACGTGGAGGGCACTTGGTCGCGTGCGGAGATTCCCCTGGGTGAGTGCGTCCTGCTGTTCACGTCCATGGACGCGGCTCATGCGTTCCTGGACTGCTGCGAGGAGCTATCGCGCGCGGATCTGCGCCCGGTGATCTTCAGCCGGAGCCGTAAGGAGTTCGGCCGCTCTGCCCGCGAGGCGAACCGGCTAGGCCTCATCGGGGCGCTCATCGACCCCTGCCCTGACGGTGACGAAGCACCCTTCCTCGCCTTCGCGCGCACCCGCCACCGCGCTGCCTGACGGCCTGCGCCATCCGATCCAACGTCGATCATCCGTTCGTGAGAGGGACTCTCCGGATGATCCGCGAACTCCTCGACCACTGAGTGGTCGCGGGTGTTCTACGGGAAGTTCGCAAAGTGCAGGGATTGCATGTTGGGGTCATTGGTGCACGCGGGTTTGGGCGCCACCACGTTGCCGGGTTCCAGGCTTCTCCGCACGTTAAGGCC
>JANPLG010000375.1:0-13616 GCA_031426395.1 Actinomycetes bacterium | reverse complement strand
ATCAGCCGGTCGAAGCAGGAGAGGGTGCCGAGGATTTGCGAAGCGTAGCGTTCGGTAAGCAGTTGCATCGGGGCCACCAACCACGAAGCCAAGAGGAGAGGCTCGCGGGTAACCTTCTCCTCGGCGCAGCCGAACCCCTTCTGGTTCTGGCTCCGCCAGGTTAGGATTAGGAGTGAGATTACGAAGCGCATGATCCCCCACTTCGCGCTTCAGCCGCACCTCAATCTGCGGGTGTTCTCCTCGGATGCCGTAGCGAGCTGCCGTGCGGCGATGCAGTGGTGCCAGGCGCCGCTCCCCCTCGATCAGAACGCCGTTTCCTGTCTAGCATCGGTGACTTCGCCGACCGTCGCCTCGCTTCTCATGGACGCGCTGGATCGAGATGGGATCCCGTTCTGGCAGCACGGCGACCGCTACTGGATCTCGTCCAGCCGCGCCCTGCTCTTCGACCTGGCCGGCACGTTCCTGGGTGGCCCGGCGAATCCCCTGGGCGCGGAGCTGCGGGCCGCCCTTTCCGCGCGGGAGTCAGCGAGGCGTCGCACCACTCCGACGCAGGTGATGGGCATCCTCAATGTCACCCCGGATAGCTTCAGCGACGGAGGCCAGTGGGAAGACCCACAGCTTGCCGCTGAGCGTGGCCTCGTCTTGGTAGAGGAAGGCGCAAGCATCATCGACGTTGGCGGGGAGTCTACCCGACCGGGTGCCGCCGAGGTCCCCGCCGAGGAAGAGCTGCGGAGAGTCCTCCCGGTAGTAGAGCGGCTACGGGAGGCGACGAACGCGCTCATCTCCATCGATACCCGCAAGGCCGCTGTCGCCGAGGCGTGCCTGGATGCCGGGGCCGACTGGGTGAACGACGTGAGCGGCCTCCGCTTCGACCCGCGGCTGGCGAAGGTGGTCGCGTCCCGTCCGGGGACCCGGCTGGTGCTGATGCACTCGCTTCGGCCGCCGGGTGAGGACCAGTACTCCACCGCCTACGATGCCACCGGGAGTCCGGTCTACGACGACGTTGTAGCTGACGTGCTGCGATGGCTGCGCGCACAGGCACTGGTGGCACTTGACGCCGGTGTCCCATCGGACTGTCTGTGGCTCGACCCTGGCTTTGGGTTCGGCAAGACATACGAGCAGAACCTTGATCTCCTGCGCCGGCTCCCGGAGTTCACCTCCACAGGACTGCCGCTCCTGGTCGGCACCTCACGCAAGAGCACACTGGGGCGGCTCCTGGCTGGGCACTCCTCAAGCGATCTTCCGCCTGACCAACGGCTGGAAGGCAGCCTCGCCACCGTGGCCTGGGCCGTTTCGGCCGGAGCGGCCTGCGTCCGCGTCCACGATGTCCAGGCAACCGCACGCACCGTCAAGGTGATCGACGCGCTGCGAACGGAATAGACAGCGCGCGGCATGGCGTTAAGCTGGAGATAGCCCAACCAAGGGCTGTCGCAAATGGGAAGCTATCAGGGCACGGATCATGGGCTTGCTGAACCGCTTGTTGGGTCGGGACCAGAGCAGCGCTGAAGCTCCACGGGCCAGCCACGTGAAACCTGAGAGTGAGGGCGTGCCGCTAGGTCTCATCGGGAAACCCCTGATGCAGCTCACGGAGACGGCCAAGGATCAGATCCGGGGCATCGTAGGCTCGCAGACGCCGCCGGTCGACACGGTGCGGATTACCGCGCAGATGCGCGGCAAGTACGCCATGAGCATCGAGCACTCCGGCCGGCCCGGACTCGACGATACCGTGCTGCCGTACGACGGCTTCCGGATCCTCATCGACCCGCAGAGCCTTCCGCACCTGGAGGGGGCCGGCCTGGACTGGCGAGAGACCTTCGGCGGGGGCGGCTTTGAATTCGCTTCCCCACCCCCGAAGCACGAGCACCGGCGGGCGCAGGTTGCTCCCCCGGAGGGTCCGGAAGGCGAGGTGTGGCGTCAGATCCAGTCGGTGCTGGAGGAAGAGGTCAACCCGCAGGTGGCGTCCCACGGCGGCTATATCGACCTGATCGACGTGCGCGGCGCGACGGCCTTCGTGGAGATGGGCGGCGGCTGCCAGGGATGCTCCATGTCGAAGGCCACGCTCAAGCAGGGCGTGGAGAAGGCGATCTTCCGCCGCGTTCCGGTCATCACCGGCATCCTGGATGTCACCGACCACGCCGGCGGAGCCAATCCCTACTACAAGGGGTAGCGGCCCAGCGGGATAGCTGGCAGGATCCCAAGACAGCATTCGGTAACGAACGGCTTCCCGCGACACCATCTACCAGTTTAAAATCGCAGGTATAGTCAGTCAGGCAATCGGGCTGTGGAAACCCGCGTGGGAGTTGGCAATGCAGAGATGGACTCTAACGTTTCATCGGCCGAGACAGGGATCGAAGGCGATGACAAGAATGGGTCAGCGGTCCCCGCTGCGTGTTTCCGCGACGAACGCGAAGGATGGCTCCGAGGTCTACACAAACGCCCACCATGAACGAGCCTTGCTTCCGAGCGGCGGTGCTATGCGTCACTTGTCTGAGAAGAGAGACCTTGCCGCACGGACCAGCGGCCAATCGCTATCGGAACTCGCATCAGGGGTGTGTGAAACGACGATGATCCCCCCTCATCAAGCCCAACAGGTGGTCGAGCGTCCCATTCAAGGGTTGACGGCCGCAGTCGTAGTCAGAACTCTCGCTGGCAACCCGCTCATTCCGCTGGATGCACGGATAAAGACAATCACCGCTTTATTCCACGACATTGTGCCGAGCAGCGACGATTTCCTGGATCAGAAGCGTTGCGAACTCGCATTCGAGAACGAGTGACGTGGTCGTCGACCACTACAGCCTTGATGCCTGTGCTCTGTTTGCCCTGCTTCGCGGGGAGGCAGGGCACGAGGTTATCGCCTCGGCGCTGCAGGGGAGTGGCTGTTCAACACACGTCATCAATCTCTTTGAGGTCTACGTCTGGTTCCTCAAGAACTCCGACGAAGCGCAGGCGGACGCAGCACTCCAGGCGATCGATTTGCTGAATGTTGCGGTGGAAACAGATCTAGACGTGGATCTGATTAAAGATGCCGCTCGATTGCGCAGCGGTTTTCAGATGTCCGTGCCTGACGCGATCGGCCTCGCTTACTGTGCACGTCGCGGATGCGCATTCTTGACTTCTGACGGAGAATTGGCAGCGCTAAAGGACTCGGGGGCGATACCGATCCACTTCTTCCGACCACCCAACCGCCGGGTGCGACGAGCCGACCAGATTCGGCAGGCGTTGCAGAGTGCTCGGGAGCGCACTGCAAGGCTCGAGTTCGAGTTACGTTCGGCGGAGGGTCCCGAATAGAGACTAGCCCTGGGTCCCTGCAGTGAATGGCGACACTCACCGGGAGCCACATGCGTCGCGGACCTGAATCAGTGCGGCGTTGGCGCAACGGGGGCGGCGGGCTTGGTGGCAGCGTCCCACGGCTCCTTGACTTCCTTGAAGTTCTTATTATCGGGGTCGGGTAACTCGGCGGGGAGGGTGCGCACGTTGATCTCCACCGTCTCGCCCCCCTTGAGGTTCCACTTCATCGGGCCTGACGAGGGCGTGGTGGTGAGTTCCCGGCCGCGCAGCTTGAAGGTGTGGTGGCTGCAGATGAAATCCGCCAGCGCGTCCTCAGATGTGGTCTCGACCACCTGCCGGGAGTAGATCATGCCCCAGCCCGCCTGAAACGAGGGCTCGATCGGCAGCCTGCGTTCCGTGGTGGCGATGCGCTGATCGCGATTCTGGTAGACGAAGCCCAGGCGTCGCTTGGCATCCACTTTCCCCGGAACGCGAATGGTGAAGGGGGAACGCAGGCTGATCAGCCGCACTACGGATTGTCGGGGCGCCTGTCCAACGCGCAGTTCCAGAATGTGGTAGTGGACCCCCATGAAGAGCATCCACACATAGGCAGCGAACCCAATCCCCATCACGGTGGAGACGATGGTCCGACGCCGACCGTCCGCCGGAACGTCCTGCCGTTTCTCCACTGCTAAAGCCACAGGCCTTCTCCCCCCTGACCCACCCGCTGGACCCACGTACCGGGCAGCACTAGGCCAGCTATGGGCAGTTTATCCGGGAGCGCCTCTCAATTCCCGCCTGTTCGTCGGAGGGCAATGGCGGGGTCAGTCGCAGTTATCGGCGTTTTTGTCGCCGGCGGCACCCTGGAGGAGCTGCTGCAGGCGCGGCAGATCGACCGGTTTGGTGAAGTGGTGGTCGAAGCCGGCTTCCTGGGAGCGCCGACGGTCCTCGTCCTGACCATATCCGGTGACCGCTATCAGCAGCTTGCAGCACGTCGGCTGGCCACCGCAGCGGTCCGGGCGAAGGGTTCGAGCCACTTCGTAGCCATCCATGCCGGGCAAACCGATGTCGAGGAGAACGACATCGGGCCGGTACTCCTGGGCCGCGACAATGGCAGAGGGTCCGTCGAAAGTGATACGGCCGTGGAAACCCCAGAGGTCGAGGAGGTCGCCCAGGCTTTCAGCTGCGTCGCGGTTGTCATCCACCACCAGCACCCGAAGCTTAGCTAATGACACCGCGCTGCCCCTTTCCGGCAAGGGGTCCGCATCAGGGGCAAGGGTCGCGCACTCCCGGGGTGGTTCAAAAGCTCTGGCTGACTCAAATTTGCACCGCTCCTGCAAGCAGCCCCTGCAATGCACCTCAGACGACTGCCGGACCCCTCTTGGTTCGAGGGCGCACCTGCCTTCGAGGAGGCAGGCGCTCGTGTAATAGCGTATCCCTTTGAAGGAATTCCCACGCGGACTCCCGGGAGCTTCACTCTTGAGGATTGACCCGCGCGGACTTGCGCACAGCTCGTAGCTTGGCCGAGGTTAGCTGCTCAGGTGCCACCGATGCGAAGCCTGCCTTTCTTCCCGCAGCAGGGACCAGATCAAACGCGAGTCTTTCGCAGTTCCTTAGCTATTGCTCATTTAACTAACCCCAACCGTCGGACCCTCCGCCGCCTGTCCTTTGTGATAAGTTCCTCCCAGTACTGGGTCTCACCGCCATCAGCCAACTGCAATCCCAGCCGGGCAGCCGCTATGACTCACGCTCAACCCTTCCCATCACTCATGCTCGCGGCACTTGCTATCTCCGGCTGCGCTGCCTCCGCCTCGGTTGCCGGCTCCGCGCGCCCCGCCGAACCGCCTCCAGTTCAGCGGGAGATGCGCGGCGCATGGGTGGCCACGGTGGACAACATCGACTGGCCCTCCAAGCGCACGCTCAGCACGGCGCAGCAGCAGCAGGAGTTCATCCGCATTCTGGACCGCGCGCAGCAACTGCGGCTGAACACCATCATCTTCCAGGTGCGGCCTGCCTGCGATGCGCTCTATGAGTCGAAGCTGGAGCCGTGGTCGGAGTATCTGACCGGTCAGCAGGGTCGGCCACCCCAGCCGTATTGGGACCCGCTCGCCTTCGCTGTGGAAGAGTCGCACAAGCGGGGCCTGGAGCTGCATGCATGGTTCAACCCCTACCGCGCCAAGCATCCGACCGCCGTGGCGCCGCTGGCCGCCAGTCACCTCGCCAACACGAAGCCGCACCTGGTCCGCACGTATGGCAAGCACCTCTGGCTCGATCCAGGTGATCCCGCCGTCCGCAAGCACACCCGCGACGTGGTGATGGACGTGGTCCGTCGCTACGATGTGGACGGCGTGCATATCGATGATTACTTCTATCCCTACAAGGAGAAGGATGCCGCTGGTCAGACCATCCCCTTCCCGGACGCCGTCAGCTTTAAGGCGTACCAGTCGCGCGGCGGCAAGCTGGAGGTGGACGATTGGCGGCGCTGGAGCGTGGATGAACTTGTCGAGGACGTGTTCAAGTCGATCAAGCGGGAGAAGTCCTGGGTCAAGTTCGGGATCAGCCCATTCGGGATCTGGCGGCCCGGAAACCCCGCGCAAATCAAGGGATTCGACTCCTACGCGGAGATCTACGGCGACGCGCGCAAGTGGATCCACGAGGGATGGGTGGATTATTTGACCCCGCAGCTCTACTGGAAGATCGACCCGCCCGCGCAGAGCTACCCGGTGCTGCTGAAGTGGTGGGTGGAGCAGAACCGCAAGGGTAGGATCATCACCGCCGGCAACTACACCGGCCGGATCCTGGACGGCTCCTGGCAGCCGGAGGAAGTCCTGAACCAGATCCGCGTCACCCGCGAGCAGCCGGGTACGGCAGGAAACGTCCACTTCAGCTTCAAGGTTCTGGCGCGCCCCAACGGCATCGGAGAGATGCTGGCGAAGGGCCTCTACGCAGAGCAGGCACTCCCGCCGGAGATGCCGTGGGTTGATAAGGACGCGCCCGGCAGGCCGCAATTGGAACTCAAGAACACGGTCGGCGAAGGCACGATGGCCCGATGGAGCGCTGCCGAAGGCGAAGAGCCATGGCTCTGGGTGGTCCAGGCACGCGGGCGCGCGGGGAGGTGGACCACTCGCATCGTCCCCGCTTCCGTGACCCGAGACCCGCTGGTTGCGCTGGGTGCCGAGCCCGCCGATACAATTGCCGTCTCCGCCGTTGACCGTGCCGGCAACCAGAGCAAGCCCGCTGTGTTGGAAGTCAGATAGCCGACGACGGCATGACGCCATGACGGCATTGCGCACGACGCACGCATGAAGGAACACGTGATGAGTAATGAGATGAAGCCCCACAGTGGGCTCACCACCGATGGCGTTAGTCGCTCCCCCAACCGCGCGATGCTGCGCGGTGTCGGCTTCCTGGATGACGATTTCGAGCGGGCGATAGTCGGGGTCGCCTCTCTACACAGCGACATCACCCCGTGCAACTCCCACCTTGACCGTCTCGCGCGGAAGGTGATCGAGGGCGTGCGTGCGGGCGGCGGCGTCCCGCAGATCTACGGCGCCCCCACTGCTTCGGACGGCATCATGATGGGCCACCAGGGGATGCGCTACTCACTAGTGAGCCGCGAAGTGATCGCTGACTCCATTGAGGTGGTCTCCGGCGGGATGAACCACGATGCGGTTGTCGCCGTTGGCAGTTGCGACAAGAACATTCCTGGTTGCGTGATGGGCATCGCGCGGCTTAACGTGCCGGGGATCTTCGTCTACGGTGGCAGCATCCTGCCCGGTGATGGTCCCGGCGGTCGTGACATCGACATCGTCTCAATCTTCGAGGCGGTGGGCCAGTACCAGGCCGGCACCCTCGACCTGGCAGGCGTCAAGGAGATCGAGTGCGGCGCGTGCCCCGGCGCTGGTGCCTGTGGAGGGATGTATACGGCCAACACGATGTCGTCCGCCGTCGAGGCGATGGGCATGTGCCTTCCCTATGGTGCCAGCAACCCCGGCGTCTCCGCAGCCAAAGAGCGCGAGGCGTTCACGGCAGGCCGGGCGGTCATCAACCTGGTCAAGCAGAACATCCGCCCACGCGACATCATCACGCGCCGGAGCCTTGAGAACGCCTACACCCTGGTGCTGGCGCTGGGCGGCAGCACCAACGCGGTGCTCCACCTGATGGCGATTGCGCGTGAAGCGGAAGTGACGTGGGATCTGACCGACTTCGACCGGATCAACGACAAGGTCCCCTACCTGGCCGACCTCAAGCCAGGGGGCCAGTATGTCATGCACGACCTGCACAAGGCCGGAGGCACGCCTGCTGTGCTGAAGGCTCTGCTGGACGCCGGCTTCCTGGACGGGGACTGCATCACGGTCACAGGCCGTTCGCTGAAGGAAAACCTGGCGGGGACTCGCAGCATCTACGCTACGCCGCAGAAGATCCTGGCACCACTGGACCGGCCGCGTCACGCTACCGGCCACCTGGTGATTCTCCACGGAAACATCGCGCCGGAGGGTGCCGTGGCGAAGGTGGCGGGCCTCAAGCAGACCAGCATCACGGGACCCGCGAAGGTCTTCGACGGCGAGGAAGCGTGCGCCGCCGCCATCAATCGCCGCGAGATCACGCACGGCGATGTGCTCGTGATCCGGGGTGAGGGCCCTGTGGGCGGACCCGGGATGCGCGAGATGCTTTCCATCACTGGCGCGCTGGTCGGGCAGGGTCTGGGCGACAGCGTGGGGCTAATCACCGATGGTCGCTTTTCCGGCGGGACGCACGGGATGGTGGTGGGGCACGTGGCACCGGAGGCGTGGGTTGGTGGACCCATCGCCTTCCTGCAGACCGGGGACAGCATCACCATTGATGCGGACCGCAAGCTGCTGCACGCGGAGATAGCTCCAGAAGAACTGGCGCAGCGACAGGCCGCCTGGGTGAAGCCGGAACCGAGGGAGAAGCGGGGCGTGCTGGCGAAGTATGCCCGTTGCGTGACATCGGCCTCCGAGGGCGCGGTCACCAGCTAGCAGCGGGTCAATTGCGTTCTGACAGGATGAAAGGGAGAGTGGGTGAACGGGAGAATAGGAGACATCACGGCCAGTGCCTCTCCCATTCACCCATTCTCCCATTCTCCCATTCTCCCATTCTCCCATTCCGCCGGAAAAGCCAGACGGCATGTCGCGAAGCGAAGGAGCAACGATGGTCTCTCGCAGGTCGGTTCTCGGTTGGGGGCTGGGGGCGGCGTTCGGTTCCGCTGCCCAGGCTGGCCGGGCGCAGGAGAAGCCCCACCGATTTCTCTATGTGGCCTCCCCTGGGGTGCGCAACTACACGGAATGGGGAGGGATTGGCGTCCTGGTCTTCGACATCGACGCCGATTACCGCTTCGTGAAGCGGATTCCCCTGCCGCAGATTGCGGAAGGGGGCGCGGTCGAGAACGTCAAGGGCATCTGCGCCTGCGCGCACACCGGCCGCCTGTACGTCAGCACCATCAAGCGACTCGTATCGCTCGATCTGACCACCGATAAGGCCGTGTGGAACCGCACCTATGAGGGCGGTTGTGACCGCATGTCGATCACCCCCAACGGGAAGACGATCTACCTGCCGTCGCTGGAAGGCCCGCACTGGCACGCGGTCGATGGCCTCTCCGGCGAGGTGGTCAAGAAGATCGTGCCGGACAGCGGCGCGCACAACACGCTCACCAGCCTCGGCAGCACCCGCGCCTATCTCGCGGGGCTGAAGTCGCCGCTCCTGCGCGTCGTCGACACGACCTCCAACGAGATCATTCGGGAGGTCGGCCCGTTCAGCGCGCCCATCCGGCCCTTCACCATCAACGGGAAGGCGAGCCTCGCCTACGTCAACGTGAACGACCTCCTCGGCTTCGAGATCGGTGACCTTCGCAAGGGCCGGGTGCGCCACCGCGTGGAGGTGCCAGGCTTCAAGAAGGGACCCGTCAAGCGGCACGGCTGCCCCAGCCACGGCATCGGACTCACACCGGATGAGACGCAGGTGTGGCTCTGCGACGGTGCCAACAACGCCCTCCACGTCTTCGACAACACCGTGATGCCCCCGGTGCTGATGGGTACCGTGATGCTGCGGGAGCAGCCGGGCTGGGTCACCTTTACGCTGAACGGCAAGCACGCCATCCCCTCGACCGGCGAAATTGTTAATGTCGCCACCCGGAAGATCATCCACACGCTGAAGGATGAGGAAGGTCGGCAGGTCCACAGCGAGAAGCTACTGGAGATCGACTTCCAGGGCACCCAGCCGGTGCGCAACGGCGATCAGTTTGGGGTAGGCCGCGTCCGATAGCCCGGTCCCGCATTGTTCCACCTGGTCGCCCGGAGATGGGCGAGCGGGGACCGCTTTTTCACCGCGTTCTCTGCAGCTCAATCCTCTCCCGTGCCGCAATCGCGCCGCGCCGAGAATCCCCGCCCAGTAGCGATACAAGAGGTCGGAGGGCAGACCGATGTCAACGCGTACAAAAGTGGTGATTGCGGGTGGGTCTGGCTACCTGGGTCGGTTCGTTGCGGCCCACTTCGCGCGGCAGGGCCACGAGGTGGTGATCCTGTCTCGGCGGGCGGGTGCTCCCGTCGCAGGGGCGCGGATGGTGGAGTGGGATGGACGCACGCTGGGAGAGTGGGCGCGGGAGTTGAACGGAGCGGCCGTGGTCATTAACCTGGCGGGTCGCAGCGTCAACTGCCGTTACAACGCGCGCAACCGGGAAGAGATCCTCGCCTCGCGTCTCGACTCCACGCGAGTTCTTGCCCAGGCCATCGCCGGTTGCGACCCACCCCCCGCCGTGTGGCTCAACTCAAGTTCGGCCACCCTCTACCGGCACGCGGAAGACCGCCCGATGGATGAAGCAACCGGCGAGATCGGCAAAGGCTTCTCCGTGGAGGTGGTCCAGCAGTGGGAGCGCGCCTTCTTCGAAGCCCAAACGCCCGGCACCCGCAAGGTGGCACTTCGCACCGCGATGGTCTTCGGCCCGGGCGACGACGGTGTGCTAGGTGCATTCCTCGGGATCGTGCGCAAGGGCCTTGGAGGGACGCTCGGCTCGGGTCGCCAGTACGTAAGCTGGATTCACATCGATGACTTCCTGCGCTCCCTCGATTGGCTCATCCAGCACCCGGAGATCGATGGAGCGGTGAACGTCGCTGCGCCCAATCCGTTGACCAACCGGGAGATGATGCGCAACCTCCGGGAAGCCTGTGGACAGCGCATCGGGCTGCCCGCCACCGCCTGGATGCTGGAAGTGGGTGCCGTGGTGCTGGGGACGGAAACCGAACTGCTGCTGAAGAGCCGCCGCGTGGTTCCCACACGCTTGCTCGAGTCCGGCTTCAACTTCCGATATCCCACCCTGTCCGGGGCGGTTCAGCAGATCCTTGCAGTGGAGCGGGCTGGCGCGTGACGGCAGAAGTTCCGATGCGGCGCTTGTCAGGCCGGAAGGAGCTTGAACGCCGTGTCCCTCAACTTCCTACCGCAACCGAGCGATAGGAGAGTCGCGCCTGTTGTTCCACCGGAGCCTCCGCCTGATGTCGAATTCCAACAAACCCAAACGCATCTCCCGTCGGGAGGCGCTCTACGCGGCGGCCGGGACCGCGCTTGCGGGCGCAGGCGTGGCGACCGCCCAGCAGCCTGTTCAGCGGGATGCCCTCGCCCAATCGGACATTGAGGCAGCCGCACGACTGTCGGGACGGACCTTCACCGAAGCTCAGCGCACCCAACTGGCGCGACGCTTGACCGGCACGCGCCAGTCGCTCCAGGCCATCCGCGCCTTCGAGTTGGATGCGAGGGACAGTCCCGCCTTCCACTTCGACCCTCGCCTGCCGGAAACGCCGGTGCCGCGAGGAGAGAGCAGCGTGCGGGTGAGCCGGGCTGCGCTGCCCCGTTTCGAGACCGGGAGCATGGAGTCGCTGGCCTTCCTGTCGGCCACAGAGCTGTCTCGCCTGATCCGTGCCCGCAAGGTCAGCTCGGTTCAGTTGACTACGCTCTACCTGGGGCGCCTGAAGCGGATCGGCCCTCGTCTGAACTGCGTGGTGACACTGATGGAGGAGCAGGCGCTGGCCCAGGCGGCGCGCGCCGACAGCGAGATGGCGAACGGCAAGTGTCGGGGGCCGCTGCACGGGATCCCCTGGGGGGCCAAGGACATTCTGGCCACGAAGGGCGTCCGGACCACCTGGGGCGCGAAGCCGTATGAAAAACAGGTGTTCGACTACGATGCCGCCGTGGTCCGCAGGCTGGACGCAGCGGGCGCGGTCTTGCTTGGAAAGCTCACCACCGGTGAGTTGGCATTGGGAGACCTCTGGTTCGGAGGCCGCACGCGGACGCCTTGGAACCCGACCCAGGGCAGCAGCGGGTCGTCCGCCGGTCCCGGCAGCGCTACGGCGGCGGGGCTGGTCGGCTTCGCCATTGGCAGCGAGACGCTGGGGAGCATCGTGAGTCCCTCCGTGGTGAATGGCGTCACGGGACTGCGCCCCACTTATGGCCGCGTTTCCCGCCACGGCGCGATGGCGCTCTCCTGGACCATGGACAAGCTGGGCCCGATGTGCCGCGCGGTGGAAGACTGCGCCCTGGTGCTCCACGCCATCCACGGCCCTGGTCCGGATGAGCAGGATGGCTCGGTGGCAGACGTCCCGTTCCGCTGGGAAATGAAGAGCTCCCTCAAGGACCTACGGATCGGCTTCGACCCCACCGCCTTCGATGCGCCCAACCGCACCCCGGCTCGAAAGGCCGCCTACGCCGAGGTGCTGCGCGTCCTGAGGGAGGAGTTGAAGCTGGAGCTAATCCCGGTCAAGCTACCGGCGCCGAACCCCGCCTTCGATGCCCTCGCCGGCCTGCTCATCGACGCGGAGTCCGCGGCCGTCTTCACGCGTCTAACGGAGTGCGGCGAACTCGACACGCTGGCCGGTCCCACCTGGCCGCTCACCTTCCGCGCCGGGGCCCTGGTCCCCGCTGCGGATTACCTGCGCGCCACCCAGGTGCGCACCAAGCTCCAGCAGGCGATGACCGCCTCCATGGCCGGCATCGACTGCTTCGTGACGGTGCCGTTCCACGGCCGCACCCTCTCCTACACCAACGTCACCGGCTACCCCACTCTCATCACCCGGTGCGGAATGGTAGATGGCGCTCCCCTCTCCGTGGAGTTTGTCGGCGGGCTCTACCGGGAGGATGCCATCCTGCGGTTGGGCCTGGCCTATGAGCGCACCACCCCCTGGCACCGGCAGTGGCCGGACACGGAGAAGCTGCCACCGTTGGCCACGAGTGCATCGCCATGACCACTCAATCGGTGCTACGGTGGAACAGCCAACCGCGAGGCCATGACCGCGAGAGTTGCCTTGAGAAGGTCTCTTCGCCGCATCTCAGCCCACCTTCGGAAGCTTCCATGGGTCCCGGTAGATTCGGCTCATCAACCGTTCCTGCTCCGCATCGCCGCGAATGGCCATAGCGGCGGAATCGAACCTGACGGTCCGCCCCGTTCGATGCGCGATGTTGCCAAGATGGCAGAGTGTCGCGGAGAGTTGACCTTCCTCAATGTCGCAGGCGGGCCGTCGGCGCGTCCGAATGCACTGGACAAAGTTCTCCAGGTGCTCCCGGTCGCCGCGACCCGAGAAGCGAGTGGTCTCCACCAGCTTTCCGCCCGGCTCATAGAGCTGCCAGCCCTGGTCTCCCAGGACCATGTAGCCCTTCTCTCCGTAGAAGACGTTGCCGTTCTCGAAACCGTGCTCACCGTAGGGAGACCAGAGCCGCATCTCGTAGACCAGGGCGCACCCGTCGTACTCGTAGGTGGCCAATTGGGTGTCCGGCGTCTCCTGGTCGTCGTCGAAGGAGAGCTTGCCGCCGCCGGAGGTCACCCGTTTGGGCGCGCCCACTCCGAGGCCCCACCGGGCCACATCCACATGGTGAATGCCATCGTTGCCCAGATCGCCAGTGCCGTAATCCCAGAACCAGTGCCAGTTATAGTGGAACCGATTTGGGTTGAACGGGCGCTTGGGGGCGGGACCGAGCCAGAGGTCGTAGTCCACGCCCTGCGGGACCGGTCCGTCCCCCTTCTTCCCGATGTTGGCGCGCCGCTGCGAGTTGATGGCCTTCGCTAGCCGCAGCTTCCCCAACCGTCCGGACCGCAGCACTTCCACCGCCTTCTGGAAGTCTGCGGAGCTTCTCCGCTGCGTGCCCACCTGAACGATTCGGTTGGTATGCCGTGCTGCTCGGATCATCCGCAGCCCTTCCGCCACGTTGTGAGAGCAGGGCTTCTCCACGTAGACGTCCTTGCCCGCGTCACAGGCCAGCATCGTGGCGAGGGCGTGCCAGTGGTCCGGTGCGGCAACCACCAGCCCCTGGACCTCCGGGTCCTCCAGGATGCGGCGGAAGTCGGCGAC
>JANPLG010000374.1:0-8953 GCA_031426395.1 Actinomycetes bacterium | reverse complement strand
CACCACCCGCTTGCTCAGCGCCAGCCCAAGGCCAGTGCCGCTCGCCTTGGTGGTCATCAGCGGCTCAAAAATGGACTCCAGGTGCTCGGGTGGGATGCCGGGACCGGAGTCGGTGATGATGATCACGGAATGGCCACAGGTCCGGTGGGTCGACACCTGGACTTCGCCCGTGTCCCCAACGGCCTGGATCGCGTTTCGAATCAGGTTCTCGAGGACCTGGAAAACCTGTGCCCGATCAAGCGGAGCCTCGCCGGCCTGCGGAGCTAGATCGGTGTGAACGCGGATGTTGGGCGGCGTGTCGATCACTTCCAGAACCTCGGTCACCAGGTCGTTCACCACCACCGGCGCCCTCCTCGTCTCGCCGGTCCGGGCGAAAGCGAGGAGGGTGCTGATGATCTGATCGGCCCGCTTCAGCTCCTTGTCCGCCGTATCCAGCCTCTTCAGGACGCGCGGGTCGGCACCGTCGCCCTGAAGGAGACCTCCCTCACCGAGCCGCGAGCGTAGGGAGTAGAGAGAGAGGCTGACCGTGTTGAGCGGATTCCGGAGGTCGTGGGCGATGGCGGAGGAGAGCATGCCGACTGTGGAGAGCCGTTCCGCGCGCAGCAGCTTGTCGTGCTCCACGCGCAACTCGTGGGTCGTCTCCCGCACCTCCTCTTCCAGGTGTCGCCGCGAGGCCTCAAGCTGCGTCTGGGCGATCTGGAGCCGCTCCGCCATCCGGTTGAAGCTCTCGACCACCGCCTCGAACTCCCGCACTTCAGCGGGCGGAAGGCGAAGGGTGAAGTCCCCGGTCCCCAGCTTCCGGGCGGCAGCGGAGAGGCGGTTCACCGGCCGAAAGCTCACATTCAGCAACGCGAACACCGCGCCCCCGAAAGCGGCGACCACCAACAGCATGACGATCACCGATGTGCGGGTGTCCTGCTCCACCTCCGCGATGAACTCCCGCCGGGGCCACAGCATGACGAGCCGCCAATGGGTGTCGGGAACCGCAGCGGCGGCACCCACGAACTCGAGGCCGTCGCGCCCGCGCCCCTCGAGCGAACGAGGTTGGCCTGGACCCACGGTGCCAAGCTTCAGTAGCCAGGCGACGTCCCGTAATCCCTGACTCTGGTACCCGATGAGGCCTTCCGCGTCCATCATTACGTAGCTCCCACCGGGCGGTGCCGGAGGCAGGAACTCCTCAAGAGCGCGGCCTTGGAACTCTGCGGAGACCACGGTCAGGACCGTCTCGGGGCCGCCATTTGCGGAAGTCTGGCCAATACGGGTGACTACGTGGAAGCTGGCCGGTGTTCCCAGATCGCCGCGAACGAACGAGGAGATGAAGCGGGGTGAACCCAAGCCTATCTGCCTGATGTCTCGCCAGGACCCAATCTCCCTACCGCCCAGAGGCATAGTCATATCCTTCGGGGAGCTGTAGCGGACGACGCCATCCACCGCAATCAGATGTAACTTCACCATCGCCGGATAGTGCGACCGGACCTGGTCGAGCAATCCCTGCACCTGGCTGCTTGCCAAAGGTCCGCCCAGCGCGGTCCGGCCGACCACCTCCTCCACGCGAAAGACTTCGTCCAGCCGTGAGCGCAGTGCGGCAGCGACGGTCTCCGCCGCCTCCCGGTCAGCGCGGCGCACCATCTCGCGACGCGCGGCGCTGTGGACCACCGCCTGCTCCAGTGACAGCGCAAGGAGAAGCAGCAGCAGCGCACCCAGGGCGTAGAGAAGCCTGCCACGCAAGGACCGTTGTCCAGCCCAGAACGTGTGCCGTAGCCACGTCCAGGTGATCCGCAGCCCTTGCTTGACCGCTTCCACTAGCGGAAGCACCCGCTGTATGAACGAGTTTCCCTGGTGCACGCGCCCTTCCGGTCACATCGAGATAGAGGGATGGAGAGATAGAGGGACAGAGGGACGGTTAGCGTTAGCCAACGGTCCCCCAGCACTCATAGGTCAGCCGGGCCACGTGTCGAATCACTCCTTCTGCCATCGGGACGGCGGTGGTCTGCGGGAAATCGGCGGTCAGCACCGCCACCACCAGCGGGCCGGCGGGGCTGTAGATGATGCCGATATCATGGCAGGCGCTGGAGAGTGAGCCGGTCTTGTTGGCCACGGGCGTCTCCGGCGGCAGGAGCGCCGGGATGCGACTTGTGAACTGCTGCTTCCGCATCACGGCCAGCATCGTCTCGCAGGCGGAAGCTGACACCACGGTCCGCCGCTCAATGCCGACCAGCAGATCCGCCAGTTCGCCTGCGGTAGCCCAGTTGTCCCGTCCCCGGTCCCGCGCCTCGAAGTCGTAGAACTTGCGCTCCAGGCGTGTTAGCCGGAGGCCCAGGCCGGCGAGTCGCTCGTTCACGGCGTCGCAACCGACCTGGTCGATGAGCATGTTTGAGGCGGTGTTGTCGCTCACGTTCATCATGAGGTGGGCCAGGTCCAGCAGGGAGTACGATCCACCCGGGGAGAGCATCGTGAGAACGCCACTGCCGGGAACCTTCGCCTCGTCCCTGAGAGCGACCGTGGAATTGAGGGAGAGCCGGCCCTCCGCTACCTGAGCCATCAGCTCCACCAGGATGGCGATCTTGATCACGCTGGCAGAGGGGAACCTCTCGGATGCGTTGAGGTCCAGCGCCCATCCCTGCCGCACCGCGCGCACCGCCACTCCAATGCGCCCTCCCTGCGCCAGCAGTTCGGCTGCTACCTCTTCAATGCCCCGCTGCAGCGCTTCTTCAGTGGTCATATACCCGCCTGGCCTGATCACGCGAAACGGAGCTTTCTCGAAAGATTGAGCCGCACCCGTTTCGCGCTACGCGGGACTCTATACCACGGCGCAGGATGAAGTGACCTCGTTGAGGGTGTCACCGCGATTGCAGGCAATCCTGGTTGACAGTTGGGACCTATCGCAACGAGGTAATCGACGCGCCACAGTAACCGTCGTCACCTCATGTACGGACAGCGGGGCGATCGTCCCGGGCGTGGAAACCGTCTCCTTCGGGGGTCCAGCTGTACCTAAACCAGCGCGTGGCGTGTGTTCCGTGCGCCAACCCCGGCAAACAGGAGTATGATCCCCGGTGCAAGACGGGCGTGCCTGGATCCCCGCAAGTCACTGGCCGCTTCGCAGCGGGGTTGCCTGGCGAGGATGACGAGGTGATACCGGTACGAGGGCGGGTGCTCTCCTAAGCAATGATGGATCTACACGATCCTCGGCGTGGTCTCACCCGAAGAAGCCTGAAGGCCTGCAGGCAATCCAGCCGTCGGAGTTAGAATTGCCGAAGCAAGGTCGCCGAGAGCGGGTCTTGCGCGAGTTTCGAAAGGGGACGAGGATGTCATTGCGGGTGGCGGTGGTCGGAGCGGCGGGACGGATGGGTCGGTATGTGGTGAAGGCGGTCCACGAGGATGCGGCGACGGAACTCGCGGCGGCCGTGGACGTCTCTGCCCTCGGTCAGGACGCGGGCGCGCTCGCCGGCGTCGGCGAGATCGGCGTCCCGGTCCGCAACGTTCTGGCCGCAGCTCTGCGCGAGTCTGGGGCGGAGGTCGTCGTCGACTTCACACTCGCGCATAGCTGCGCCGCGAATGCGCTGGTCGCTCTCAATTTGGGAGTCAGTCCGGTCATCGGAACTACCGGCCTCCCCGCAGAGCAGCTCCAGGAGATCGATGCGCTGGCAAAGGCCAAGGGGCTGGGTGCCTTCATCGCGCCGAACTTCGCCATTGGCGCGGTGCTGATGATGCTCTTTGCCCGCCAGGCCGCGAAGTATCTGCCTGAGGTTGAAGTGATCGAGTTCCACCACGAGAAGAAGGTCGACGCGCCCAGCGGCACCGCGATGCGCACCGTGGAGCTGATCCTTGAAGGGCGCGGAGAGCGTACCGCTGTCCGTCCCGAGAGTGAAGAGATGAAGCTGGAAGGCGCCCGGGGCGGCGACCGCGAGGGAGTCCGCGTCCACAGCGTCCGGCTACCCGGCTACGTGGCTCACCAGGAGTGCATCTTCGGCGGCCTCGGCCAGACCCTCACCATCCGCCACGATAGCATCGACCGGGCCAGCTTCATGCCTGGAGTACTCCTCGCCTGTAAGCGCGTCCGCGAAGGGAAGGGATTGATGGTGGGGCTGGAGCACCTATTGGAGCTGTAGGGAACTCTTCAGGGTGTTGCGAGGTCTTCGCAATCAGTCACCGAGATGGGTGCTCTACGCTACAATCGCTGGGGCAAGGATGCCTCTTCCGGCGTTTTTTGACCGGATCTGAAGAGCAGCCGTGGCCCATTAATGAAGACTCATGAGCCTGCTTGTCTCCCCACCCACCCCACCCACAGGTACCGTCCCGATCATCGACGATGAAATGGACATTCGCGACGGCCTTGCAGAACTAATCCGCGATGCCGGAATTCCAGCAGTCACCGCCAAGAATGGCCATGATTCGCTGGCTTATCTTCAGGCCAACGAGCCCCCCAAACTCATCCTGCTGGACCTGGTCTACCCCAACGGCCATGGATTGGACATCCAGGAACGCCTCCAAGCCGATCCGGCGCTTGCCGAAATCCCGGTCGTCGTCCTCTCCGGGATGGATGATGTCCAACATCAGGCGAGCCGGATGAAGGTAGACGGCTACATGCGCAAGCCGGTCGACCCGCGGATGCTGCTGGAGGTGGTTACCAGCTACTGCCGGAGCAAAAGTTCAGCTAAGTGCTGACTCTGGCCCCGTGTTGGCACTACGCTTAGGCACAGTCAGCCGGTGCTTGCGGTCTAGCGCGTGCCGGCTGCGCATTCTCTTGCTTCTGTGCTGGGTCAGCGCCGCCCCAGTCTGATTGAGTCGTGTTCAGTCGGATTGAAGCCTTGGCACTTCGAGAGGTCGCTATGCCAACCGGGCAGCCTGCCAGTTCATCGCCTTTGTCGTCAGCAACAAGGTCGTCAGAGGGATACGTCGTCGCTGTTGTCGGCGCGGGTGCCGTGGGTGTGGAGATGGTCCGCATCCTGCGAGAGCGCCGGTTTCCGGTGAAGGAGCTGCGCATCCTCGCCCGCTCGGATCGCCAGATGGAGATCGACGGCGAGACCTATGCCGTCCGAGCCACCACTCCCGAGGCGTTCGAGGGCGTGCAGGTCGCGCTCTTCGCCGGCACGGAGGGCGAGAAGGGCGCGGCGGTCACCTTTGGTGAGGAAGCCGTCAAGCGGGGCGCCGTGGTGATCGACAACGGCAGCGACTTCCGCATGGATCCGCGCGTGCCCCTGGTGGTGCCGGAGGTCAACGGCGCGGACGTGGAGCGGCACGAAGGCTTCATCGCCAATCCCAACTGCTCCACCATCCAGATGGTCCATGCGCTCAAGCCGATCTACGATCTCTCCCGCATCGAGCGGATTGTGGTGAGCACCTACCAGTCCGTCTCCGGTGCGGGAGCCCCGGCCATTCGGGAACTGGAAGCGCAGGTGAAGGCGGTCGCCCTGGGCGAGTCGCTCCCCGCCTTCGAGGCGATCCCGGCCCAGCTCGCAATGAACGTCCTGGCCGGATGCTGGAAGTTCCGCGACAACGGCTACCAGGATGAAGAGTGGAAGATGATCCTGGAGACCCACAAGATCCTCCACGACGACCGGATCAAGATCACGCCGACCGCGGTGCGGGTCCCGGTCAGCATCGGGCATGCCGAGAGCATCTACATTGAGACGGAGCGGAAGGTGACGGCCACGGAGGCCCGTGCGGCCATCGCCACGTTCCCCGGCCTTCGATTGGTGGACGATCCCTGCCCCTCCGAAAAGGACCCGAACGCCCGCACCAGCCCCAGCCCGCTCGATGCCGCAGGGATTTCCGATACCCTGGTAGGGCGGCTGCGGGAGGATCCCTTCGTGGAGAACGGCCTGTTGCTCTGGGTGGTGGCGGATAACCTGCGCAAGGGCGCGGCTCAGAACGCGGTGCAGATCGCGGAGGAGCTGGCGCGGCGCGGGTGCCTCACCCGCTGATCGCACTGGCTAATCGTTCTGGCTGATCCCCCCGGCTGATCGTTCAAGTTTGCTTCGCGACGACTTCGTTCCCAAGGATGACCTGATGGACTTCGGCAGGCTACTGACGGCGATGGTGACGCCGTTCAACACGGACGAAAGTATCAACTACGAGGCCGTGGAGCAGTTGGCGGATCACCTGGTGAGCCAGGGGAACGACGGCATCGTGGTGGCCGGCACCACAGGCGAGAGCCCCACGCTCACTGTCGAGGAAAAGATCACCCTGTTCCGAGTGGTGAAGCAGGCCGTGGGCAAGCGCGCGGTCGTGGTTGCCGGAAGCGGCAACTACTGCACGCGGGAGTCGGTGCAGCTCACGCGGGAGGCGGAGAAGGCCGGCGTCGACGGTGTGATGGCCGTGGTCCCGTACTACAACAATCCGCCGCAGGAGGGCCTCTACCGGCACTTCAAGACGATTGCGCAGAGCACCGGCCTGCCGGTGATGCTGTACAACGTCCCCAGCCGCTCGCCGCGCAACATGGAAGCCGCCACCACCCTCCGCCTCGCGGAAATCCCGAACATCGCGGCGATCAAGGAAGCCAGCGGCAAGACGGATCAGGCCACGCACATCCTCCGACAGGCCCCGTCGTCGTTCCGCGTCTACAGCGGCGATGACGCCATGACCTTGCCGCTGCTCAGCCTGGGCGCTTACGGGGTGGTCAGCGTAGCGGGGCATGCCGTCGGCCGGCAGATCCAGGAAATGATCCAGCACTTCCTGGCGGGGCGGCACGCACAGGCCGCAGCACTGCACGGGCGCCTGCTGCCGTTCTACGACGCCTGCTTCAGCACCACCAACCCGATCCCCATCAAGGCCGCCGTCACCCTGCTAGGAATCTATGCGGGCGGAGTGCGGCTCCCGCTGGTGGAGGCGGACGCGAAGACCATTGCGTCCATGCGGACCGCTCTCAAGGAGCAAGGGGTCAGCATCGCGTAATCGCGCCGCGCCGGCCTCAATTGCCCGCGCGGATGGCGTCCAGCACTTCCTTCGGCGATGGCTTTCCGCGCTTGGCGAACCGCACTTTGCCGTCCGGCCCCACCACGTAGACGGTGCGGTTGACGAACGAGAGTGGACCCCATCCCAGCACGCACCCGTAGGCGCGGGACACCTTGAGACCGGGGTCGACCAGGAGCGGGAACTGGAACCGGTTCTTCTCCGCGAAACGCTTGTGGCTGGCCGCGTTGAAGGGATTGACGCCCAGAACTGTGGCTCCCGCTGCCGTGAACTCCGCGAACTTGTCGCGGACTTCGCAGAGCTGAGCGGTGCAGAGCGGCGTATTGTCGCCCGGATAGAAGATCAGCACCACCGTGCGGCCACGCAGCTTCCCAAGGGAAACACTCTTGCCCTGATTGTCTCGCAGGTTGAAATCCGGCGCTTCCGTTCCGACCTTGAGCATCGACGCATCTCCTCCGTGTGCTGTGCGGCATCAGGCACCTGCGGCATGGTATCGCGTTCAACCGGTGAGACGACGCCCGAAGGAAGGCCGGAAGCCAGGAACGCCGAAAGCCGGGAACACAACACGGATGCTGTGCTCCCGGCTTTCGATCCCGGCTTTCGATCCCGGCATTCGATCCCGGCATTCGCTCAGGTGCGGCAACCCTTGCCGATCAAGGTTTTGGCTTCTCTTCCTCGGTGGAGCGCTTGCCGCGCTCGATCAATTCCTTGACCCGGTTCCCGCCCTTCTTGCCGATCCTCTCGTAGAATTCGGGGCCGTGCTTCTCCGCCGTAGTCTGACCGCCCTTCTTGCCGATCTCGCCATAAAAGTCGGGGCCGTACTTCTTCCGGGTGGCCTCGCCGCCCTTGTGTCCGATCTCCGTGTAGAAATCCTTGCCATACTTGGCTTTCACCCGGTCGCCGCCTTTCTTGCCGGCTTCCGCGACGGTCATTTCCTTGCGATCGGTGGATTCTTCCTTAGCCATGATCCCCTGGTTTCCTGGGTGAGGCGCCCCTTTGCGCAACCGGCGAGTTCCACCGTGCGGCGCGGCCGATGGGCGCGAGAGTAGCGGAGGGCTTGACAGCCAACCTTTACCCGGTGACCTAAGGAGCGAAACGCGGCTTCCGCATCCTGAGGAAACGGGCTGGCGTTAGGCAGTGGCTAAATGATCCAAATGCCACACGGCCCACCCTCCGGCGGTGAACCGAAGGGTGGGCCGCATTAAGGGCCGTGCCAGGTTGGATGAGTAGCTACTTCAGCTCCGCGAGAACCTTCTTGCCCTTGCCGGTGATGTCGTCCTGAGAGAGGATCAGCTTCCGCTGGACCATCCGGAGCGGGTACTTCTTGCCGTCCATGATCCCGGCCCGCGACGGGTCCTCCACCACCATGTCCGGCCGGGCGGTCAGCCCCTCGCCGTGCCAGCCGTAGATGTCCTGGATGAAGGCCGCCTGGTAGCGCGGGTTAAAGGTCACCGAGAGCTCGAAGCGGGGCGACTTCAGCGGATAGATGTCGGAGGGCGGGCGGCCCATGTCGGCCGGATCCACGTTCAGCTTGAGTCGCTGCGAGAACTTGCCTTGCTTCACGGTGGCGTTGTCCCACTCCTGGGTACCATTGGCCATCTTGAAGTCCGTGCCTTGGCTCTCGATCTCCGCGTACTTCTCATCCTGGATATTCACTCGGATCTTGGAGAGGTCCAAGGTGTTGATCGTCCCCTCGATGAGCAGCAGCCGGGGTTCCAGGCGGGTGACCTTGTAGCTGATGGTGAGGTCGGTCGGCTTCACCGACTTGAGCTCTCCACGCTTGAGGCGGGTCACTTCCACCTGGGCCTTCTTCAGGTCATCCACCACGCCGCCGTGGCCGGGAAAGCGCGCCAGGTACTTCCCCTGCAGCTTGACGTTCTCTTCCCAGAGGCGCAGCGCTTCCGCCGCGTTACGGTTCCGCTCTGCAAGGGCCGCCAGGCGCTCATTCTTGCGGCGCAGCGTGATGTACCAGTTGTGCCATGCCGCCGGGACGTTGGGGCCTGCGGTCCCCAGATCCGCCTTGCCGCCTTGGGTCAGCCCC
>JANPLG010000373.1:0-5193 GCA_031426395.1 Actinomycetes bacterium | reverse complement strand
ACGCGAACCCCGCTCTGCGGGCTTGGGGGCGCGATGACGGGGGCGGAAGACGTGCGTCGGGCGATGGTGGTTGCGTGTTGCTGCGCCCGCTGCGGGCTGAACCCCGCAGCTATTCATGCGAACCCCGCTCTGCGGGCTTTGGCCTCACAGGCCTCACAGAGGAACCAATGGAGGATTACGCCAAGCAAGCAATTGGGGGATTCGGCGATGAGCACTTACGCGGAGATCTACTACCACCTGGTCTGGGCGACCAAAGGGCGTAATCCAAGCCTGACCGACAACCTCAGGCCCCGGGTGTATGCCTTCATTCGGCACAAGTGTTCCGAGGTTGGTGCCTTTGTCCACGCTCTGGGAGGCGTGGAGGATCACGTGCATCTGGCGGTCAGTGTTCCGCCTCTGAAGTCCGTGGCGGATTTCATGGAATCCGTGAAAGGCGCATCGTCCCATTTCATCAACGCCGAGCTTCGACCGGTGGAGCATTTCACCTGGCAACGGGGCTACGGCGTCCTCACATTCGCGCGGCGTGACCTGCCACGCGTGGTTGCGTACATCCACAACCAGAGGCTGCACCACTCGGAGAGCACAACATGGCCATCATTGGAGCGCGTGGCTGACAGGGACGCTCAACAGCCCGCAGAGCGGGGTTCGCATGGATAGCTGCGGGGTTCAGCCCGCAGCGGACACAGCCCAAGGGAACCCCACAGTTCGAGCCCCAACCTTGGGCACAGCAGGCACCAATCACCCTGCGCTCCACAACAACCAAGGCCCAAAGCCTACAGCCCCAGGGAAACGTACTTGGTCTCCAGGTAGGCCTCCAGCCCCTCGTGGCCGCCCTCGCGCCCGACGCCACTCTCCTTCATCCCGCCGAAGGGGCACTGCGCCGTGGCCGGGACGGTGTCGTTGATGCCGATGATGCCATACTCCAGCCCCTCGGCCATGCGGATGGCGGTGGAGAGGTCACGGGTCATGACGTAGGCGGCGAGGCCGTAGGTGGGGTGGTTGGCCGCCTCGATCACCGCCTCCAGGTTCTGGAACTCCATGATCGGCATGATCGGTCCGAAGGTCTCCTCGCCGGTGAGGCGCATCTCCGGGCGGATATCGGTCAGGACGGTCGGCTCCCACCAGTAGCCCTTCTCGAATCCCTCGGGCCGCTTCCCGCCGGTCAGCACCGTCGCCCCCTTCGACCGAGCGTCCTCAATGAAGCCGACCGTGTTCTTCAGGCTCCGCTCCTCCAAGAGGGGGCCGATGTCCGTCCCCTCCTCCCACCCCGGCCCGATCTTCAGGCCCCGGCTGAACGCCACCACCGCATCCGTGAACTCGCGCCGGATCGATTCGTGGACATAGACGCGGGTCGGGGAGATGCAGACCTGCCCGTTGTTCCGGAACTTGCCGACCGCGGTCACCTTCGCCGCCTGCTCCGGGTCCACGTCCGGGAAGATGACCACCGGCGCGTGGCCGCCCAATTCCATGGAGATCCGCTTCATCTGCTGGGCCGCCTGGGCCGCAAGCTGCTTGCCGACTTCGGTGCTGCCGGTGAAGCTGATCTTTCGGATGATCGGGTTCTCCATGATCTCCGGCGTGAACTCCCCCGGCGAAGCGAGCACCAGGTTCGCCACGCCGGCCGGGACGCCGGCGTCCTCCAGGCATTGGAACATCAGCATCGGACTCAGGGGCGTCTGGCTGGCGGGTCGCGCCACCACCGTGCAGCCCGCCGCCAGCGCCGGCGCGATCTTCCGGGCCAGCAGCAGCACCGGGAAGTTCCACGGAGCGATGGCCGCCACCGGCCCGACCGGATGACTCAGCACCCAGTGCCGCTTGTTCGGCAGCGTCTGGGGGACGATGCGCCCCTCGGCACGCTTGCATTCCTCCGCCATCCACTCAAAGTTGGCCGCGCTCTGCGCGATCTCGGCGCGGCTCTCCGGCAACGTCTTCCCCTGCTCCCGCGTGAGCTGCAGCGCGATCTCCTCCTGCCTCGCCCGCATGAGCTCCGCCACCTTCTTCAGGATCGGGGCGCGGTCGTAGGCCGTCGTGCGGCTCCACGTCTTGAAGGCGGCGCCCGCGGCTTCCACGGCGGCGTGCGTCTCCTCGCGTCCGCCGTACGGCACGTCCAGCAGGACCTCCTCGGTGGCGGGGTTGATGACGCCCAGAGTCTTGCCGGACTTCGCGACCGTCCAACGGCCGTTGATGTACATTTGCATCCGCTCGGACATGGGGTACTCCGCTTCTCAGGATGGAGGCACTACGCCTGCCGTCAGAACAACTTCCGAACCGGGCTGCGCGGTCTCGACTTCCGCCACGTCCTCGAGCACGTCCAGCAGCGTCTCTGCGGGGATGCCGAGGCGCATGGCGATTTGCTTCACGGTGTCCATGGTCGCATGGGTGTCGAGCCAACGCAGTGTCTGCCCCGCTGAGGCCCGGCAGCGCTCCATCTCCAGCAGGTCGGCCCGCGCCGACTCATACGTTGCCAGGGAGCGGAGCGCCTGGAAGCGCGCCCCCTCTAGGTCGACCAGCTTCACCTTCCCCGCGCACTCTTCCATCGGGACCGGGACAAGCTGGTCGTTGACGATGGTCACCATGTGGCCGGAGCAGCGGGGCGACTGGATCATCTGCCCCGCCCCGAAGCCAAGCTGCCCCGCGTAGGAGCGGTCGAAGCCGGTGGGAAGCGCGCAGCGGAGGAAGTAGCCAAGGTTGCTGGTGCGGATCTTGGCGGGCAGCTTCCGCGCCGCGCAGGCAGCCTCCAGCCGTTCCGCCAGCACGTCCGCCACTCCGCCCAGCCGGCCCCCATGCGTGATGTGCCCCTCCCCGAAGTGGGCGGACTCCGCCACCAGGATCACGCCCCAGTTGTGGCCGCAGTGGATGCGGCTCTCCACCAGGGAGGCCAGCTCATCCACCTGGATGATGCCCTCTTCCGGGATGAGCACGCGCGTGCAGGCCGCAGCCAGGCCGGCATCCAGCGCCAGGTGTCCCGCGAAGCGACCCATGATCTCGACCACGAACCACATGTCCGAAGCCTGCGCGTCCAGCTTCACGGCGGTCAGCGCGCGCACCGCCTCGTTGACTGCGGTATCGAAGCCGAAGGTCTTGGCCACGCCCCAGATGTCATTGTCGATGGTCTTGGGGACGTGGACGATGCGCAGGCCCAGGCGGCGGAGCTGGTCGGCCAGCATGAGGGTCCCCTCACCGCCGATGGAGATGAGGGCGTCGATGCCCTCCTTGCGGAGGTTGGCGTAGATCCGCTCCACGTCGCCACGGGCCGGCTCCACCTTGAACCGCGAGGTGCCGATGCAGCTTCCGCCCAGGATGGGGATGTCCTCCACCATCTGCCGGGTGAGGTGGACGAAGCGCCCCTCTACCAGCCCTTGCGCACCGTCCACAAAGCCGAAGACCTTCAGGCCAGCGTTGTCCGCCTCCTGTACCAGGCCTTTGATGACGCCGTTGATTCCCGCCGCCGGGCCACCGGCCACGAAGACGCCCAGTTTGTCGAAGGGTCCATGCATGTCCATAGTGTGTATCGCCGCGCGGCCCGCCGCAAACCGAACGTCAACAGCTATCCCCTTCTGGTCATGCATGGAAGGTGGCGCTGTGAGTAAATCAACACCCTGGAGGGAGGAGGCTTTCTTGCTCGCCCAGGAACTGATAATCCTTGTGCGCTGGGGCACCAGGCACCCGGCTGTCAGGAGACTGAAATGAAACGCGAGGGAGAGGGTCAGGACCCGTCAGTTCCCAGGCTGTCGCGCCGGGAAGCGCTTAGCGGGCTGGTCCTGGGGGTGTCGCTCGCGGCCACGTCAGAAGTGGTCCCGGTGGCGGCCCAGGCAGCCGGGAGTGTGAACGCCGCCGTCCTAACCAGCGCCGTGCCTCTGTTGATCCAGGCCGGCCCTGCGGGCATCACGCCCGCATTCCGCACCCAGCACGTGGCGGTGACCCTTCGAGGAGGTTGGGTACTCGTAGCCGGGGGTTACTCCATGGCGCCTCTGGCTTCCGTGGAGCTCTTTGATCCTTCGTCCAACACCTGGTTTTCAGCGGCACCCATGGGCACTGCGCGAGCCAGGCACGCCGCGGCGCTGCTCGCAGATGGCCGCGTGCTGGTGGTGGGGGGAGCCAACCGCCACGCTCCGCTCCGTAGCGCCGAGATCTACAACCCGTGGGACAACACCTGGACCAATGTCGCCCCCGCGCTCACAGTGAGGGAAGAAGGTGCGGCCGCTCTGCTCCCGGATAGCCGGGTGCTGCTGACGGGCGGCGGCTCACGCGGCGCCCGCGTCGGTCCCGAGGTCTACGACCCACTGGCGGATCGCTGGGAACTATTGGGTTGATCGCGTCCTGGAGCGGCCCCGCCGATGAGTGCTCCACCGACGGAGCCTCTTTTCACCAACCATTGCCACAAAGGAAACATTAGCCATGCCAGTCTATATGAAGATAGACGGAATCCCCGGAGAGTGCAGAGTCCTGGGCCACGAGAATGAGATCGAGCTGGATTCGTTCAGTTGGTCGGGTGCCACCAACAACACCGTTTTCGGCCCAACGGGTTTTACCCCTTCCAAGTTTCAGGTGGATGGCCTTCGCATCGCCAAGCGCGCCGACCTCTCCACCCTGCCGCTCATGCAGCGGATTGCGACCGGTCGGTCCATCCCAAAGGTGCAGTTATCCGTCGATTCGAGCGGGGGCAGTAGCCGGCCCGTCACGTACCTGAAGTACTATCTCGGCGGCGTGTTCGTGGTGGACCTGGACCAGTCCTACAGTTCCGGCGATCCGGTCCCCACGGATGCTCTGAAGCTGAAGTTCAACCAGATCTATGTCGAGTACTACCAGCAGAACAGCAGCGGACAGATGATCCTCGCGAATAAGGCCGGATGGGATTTCGCCAAGAACCAAGCGCTGAACAGCCCGCCCTAGTAACCTGGCTTCGAAGAAGGTGCCGTGAGAGGCGGTAATCATTCGCCGCCGGCAAATAGGCGTGACCGTCTCGCTTGAGACCCGGCGGTGTACAGCAATCTGAACGTGACCCTCACCGCCACCCATGATGATGCGACGGCGACCGCCAGCGTCCGGGACGGGTGCAGTTCTCTGATAAGGCTGCTCTGGGTCTGACAGGTCCGTTTTGTGATTCCATAGGTGCGGTGCCGGTGAACTGCTGCGGGAGCTGATCTTCCCGCCGGACCGGCGTGGAGGCCCCGATGGACAACCCGATGCGCG
>JANPLG010000372.1:0-4944 GCA_031426395.1 Actinomycetes bacterium | reverse complement strand
AGACCTCGACCCGAGACCGTGCGTCCTCCAACTCCGAAAACCGCGCGTCATTCCCCGGATAGGGACCACTCGCTAGGCTGCTAACCTTCCGCGTCCGAGTGAATCCCAGGTAGAACTCAGCCACCGCCGCACCGAAGGGTGCGAGATCACTCGATGATCTTCACCTGCTTGGGGCTGGTGAGCAGGATCTCGGTACGGCCCTGGTACTCCTGGAACTTGCCGGAGATCAGCACCTTCTTGCCCTCCAGTTTCTTCAGATCCGGGAACTTGGAGAAGTCCCTACCGCGCACGGGAGCGGTGAGCGCCTCGCGGTAGTTCTTGGCGAAATTCAGGATGACCACGCTGTGGGTGTCCGGCGAGAAGACTCGGCTGACGGTGCCCGTAAACGCGCCTTCCTTGCCGACCAGCTTCTTAGCGCCCTCCAAGTCCTTGGCTTCGAGAGCCCTTTTGACATCTTCGACGTCCGCCTTGACCGTTGCGAACTTGACTTCCTTCGACGCCACCTCGGACTGCGGCTTCCGGGCGGCAGCCGGCTCCTGGGCGAGGACAACGTGCGGTGCAGCGAGTGCGAAGCTGACCGCCGCAACGGCGGTGAGGGCGGAGAGTTGGCGGGTTAAGGTCTGCATGAAATCTCTCTTGGTCACAAGGGCTAACAACCGGAACTGATTCGGTTCCGTCGTGCTTCCTTCCTGCGTCGGGACCGACACCACGGTCGATCTATAGCCGCCAGACGTAGAGAAACTCAGCGGCTTTGGGCAGCGTCTAACCGCAAAGGCCGCCCGCCCGATTCAGGAACTCGCTATGCCTCGCTTTCGACGCACCCTCCCTCTCGCCTTCTGCCTCTTCTCCAGCCTGCTGGTAAGTGTCGCTAGTCACATCGCTCCGGCACAGGCGCAATTCGTTAAGAACCAGGCGGATACGAGCTGGGTCGCGCTGCGTTTGGGCGGCGTGAAGGGCTCTGCGGATTCCGCTCGGGTCCTGGATGCGCTGGAGAAACTCTGCGGCCAGGGCACCGTGGTGCTCAAGCCGGACTACGCTTCGTCGACGCTCGGCGTGGAGGTGCGCACGCGCCTGCTGGTGGACGGCAACCGCATCGCGCAGGAATCCGGATGATGGGCTACGGAATCCGGATGATGGAGGTCCGCAACGGCTCCGCGTCATCCTCCAGCGCCAGCGATGCTCGAAGCAGCCGAGAAGCGGGCGCTTTTCCGGGCTACCAGTCGGGCAGTGAGCGCAACGGCCAATACTCCCGCTCGCAATCCGGCGCATCCCAGAGCAACAGGCAGAACAACGGGCAGTCAGCGTTTCAGCAGAACACGCAACAGAGCGGCGTGTTCTCCCGCACTCCGGTCCAGCGCGGCGTTTTCCTAGCCTGGCCCGTGCGCGGCGAGATGGAATCCCGCCGCCTGAGCGACTCGCTCCGCCGCGTCCCCGGCCTGATCGCCGCCGACATTGTCCCCGTGGCCAGCCGGCCAGGCACGGTGGAGGTGCGCATCACCTCACGGGAGGCCATCAGCGCCGACGCACTCACCCAGGCAGCACGCGGTGTGGGTGTCCAGTTCCAGGTAAGTGCACCGACCGGTAGGTGAGTTGCGGGATTCGGTTTGAGAGGCGGGGTGACCGATGGCAGCGGTACGCACCGCTCGTCACAGGTTGTTGCGGGCGGATGTTCGTGCCCCGTCGGATTTACCCTTCTGAGGAAACCGGTCGGCAGCGGGTCCTTTCCCACGCAATGTTCGGGTCCTGGTCAATTCTGGGAGGGCAGTGAGTCCACGCACCGGGGGGTGGGTGAGCCCAGAATGACGGTTTACGGAGTTGTCCTGCGGCCGGTCGGATCGCAACACCGAAACGACGCAACGACCTGGCATCAGCCGGACCACGTCGTGTCGTCAGCTAATCCGCACCCCATTCCGCAATCCGCATTCCGCATTCCGAAGTCGAAAGGGCGTTTCCGCCACACATTCCCAACCGACTGGGGGCAGGTTTCCGGGTCACACCGGAATAACTGGAACGGAAAGTCTGTTTTTGTTCACGGTTCGTCGTCGCCGGAGTCGCGCACCCATGGTCAGGTTGAAGTTCACCCCAGTTGTTACGGCCCTCTCCGGAGCGTTGCTCGGCGGCCTGTTCACCCCGGTGCCGGCCCTCGCCCAAGCACCGAACGTCGGCTTTCCCTTCCCACCGGGCGGCCAGCTCGGGACCAAAGCTACCGTCAACCTGAACGGTGCCAACCTGCAGGGCGCCACCGCAGTGCTGGTCTCGGGCGAGGGCGTGCAGGCCCAGATTACCAACGCCACCAACGCGGCGGCGCTGCCGGTGGAGCTGACCATCGCGCCCAACGCAAAGCCGGGCCTCCGGGAGATGCGCGTCATCACACCCCGGGGCGCTTCCAACGGCGCTCACGTCTGGGTGGGCGGCTACCCTGAAGGCAACGAGGTGGAACCAAACAACAACCTCGCTGCGGCACAGAAGGTCGAGAAGCTGCCCCTCACGCTCAACGGTCAGGTGAACGGCAGCGAGGACGTCGACTGCTTCACTTTCCAGGCCGCGGCCGGCGAGACGTTTGTCTTCGACCTTATCGCTTCCCAGATCGCATCCGGGCTGGATGGCTACCTGGCGCTTTACGACGCGCGCGGGAAGGTGCTCCAGTCCGCCATGGACAGCTTCGACCGCGATCCGCGCATCGTCTACACCTTCAAGAACGCGGGCACCTACACCATCCAGGTGCGCGACTCGATGTACCGCGGCGGCGGCAACTTCGTCTACCGGCTTACCGCAGGGAAGATTCCGGTCATCACCGGCTTCTTGCCGCGCGCTGGGAAAAAGGGCCAGACGGTCAACGTCACGATGGAAGGCGCCAACCTCGGCGAGATGAAGTCGATGGCGGTCCAGATCCCGGCCGATGGGGGCGACGTGACCCTGGTGCCGGCCACTCCCGGCGGAATGCCGGTGAACGGCCTCTCGCTGATGGCGAGTGACCTTCATGAGATGGTCGAGACCGAGCCGAACGACGAGGCCGGTCAAGCCATGCCGTTGCCGGACGGCGCCCTCGCAGTGAGCGGGCGGATGGACAAGGGCGGCGACGTGGACGTCTATCGCATCAAGCCGGCGGCTGCGGGGACGCTGGCCATCGACCTCTTCGGACGGCAGATCGGCTCTCGCATCGACTCTTACCTGCGGGTGCTCGACCCCATGGGCAAGGAGCTACAGGCCAACGACGACTCCATCGGGAAGGACAGCCGCATTGTCTTCGGAGTGGCAGCTGGGACCGAGTATCTGGTCGAAGTCCGCAGCCAGGACCAGCGCTTCGGCGGCGATGTCTACTACCGCCTGCAGATCGCACCGCCGGGAGCGCAGGATTTCAAGCTGACCGTAACGCCTGACGAGATCAACGTCGGTCAGGGCGGCTCAACGCTCGTCACGGTGGGCGTGCAGCGCCTCAATGGCTTCGGCGGCCCGGTCGCCCTGAAGCTGGAGGGGCTTCCCGCCGGCATGACGGTCAGCCCCGCATTCGTCCCGGCGGGCGGTGGCTCCGCGCTCTTCACGCTCACGGCGGACCCAGCTGCCGTCCAGGGCGCCTACGGCATCATCCGCGTCGTCGGCACCGCGACCATCGGTGATAAGCCGGTGGAGCGGGTGGCTGTGCCGTTCGAGACCTACAAGCCGCCTCTCTCCGCCGACAACCAGACGGCCAACAGGAACATGTGGATCTTACCGGCCGCAGTGATGCCACCGACACCTTACGCGCTGACCCTGGACAAGCGTGACATCACTGTGAAGCGCGGAACGGACGCTGCTGTGAAGGTCACCTCCATCCGGCAGATGGGTCAGGTGGCGCAGATCACCCTCACGGTCGCTGGGCAGCCCGCCAACGTGGCACCGACGCTCGCCAACATCGCGGCGAACATGAATGAGGCGACTTTGACCTTCAAGGTGGCCGCGAACGCACCGGTGGGTACCTACAACATCATCATCTCCGGCAACCTCGCCAACAACGTTCAGGTGGCGCCTGCCTACACGGTGACCATCACCGAATAGCCCGGGTGTCAGGCAGCTCACGCGGCCCCGGCCCATTCGGCGCCGGGGCCGTTTTCACATCTGGTCAAGAGGCTTCTCGTCCTATGGCAGCGCCGTCCGTGGTTGGAATTGACATCGGCGGCACCAGCGCCAAGCTGGGCCGGGTGGATGCGACAGGTCGGATCACAGGCCGGGCGCGGGTCGTGACGGGCAAGGATCTGGCGGCGGATGACCTGGTCTCGCTGCTGGCGGATTCCGTGCGCGCATTGACCGCTGATGGACCCGCTACGGTCCTGGGGGTGGCGGCTCCCGGCATGCGCCGCGACGATGGCGAGGGCGTGATCAACGTCACCAACCTGCCCCACATCGACGGCTACCCGCTGCGAGAGCGGCTGGAGCATGCCACCGGTCTGCCAACCCGCCTCGACAACGACGCCAACGCTGCGGCGCTGGGCGAGAACCGTTATGGCGGTGGTCAGGGTGTACGGCGGCTGATGGTCGTAACGCTGGGGACCGGCATCGGCGGAGGAATGGTGGTCGATGGCGCGGTGCATCGCGTGGCGTGGGGTGGCCTGGGGGACGCGGGGCACGTCATTGTCCAGCCGAATGGACCGGTCTGCGGCTGCGGTGCCCGTGGGTGCGTGGAGACCCTTGCATCCGTGCCCGCGATCCTGAGGCGGTCGGAAGAGCTTGGCGGGCGTTTTGCGGACCTCGCGGAACTGGCGACGGCGGCGAGGCATGGGCACCCTGCGGCGACCGGTGCCCTCGCGGAGGCCGGGCAACTCATCGGGGTGGCGCTGGCGACGCTGACGCACATCCTCGGACCCGACCGCATCCTGCTAGGCGGCGGCGGGATGGACGCCGCCGAGGAGATGCTCTTCGACCCGATCAGGGCTTCGTATGGGCGGCACGCGCAGCCATTCCTCGCGG
>JANPLG010000371.1:0-5318 GCA_031426395.1 Actinomycetes bacterium | reverse complement strand
GGACGAAGGCGCTGTACGTCTCGTTGATCAGCCGCTGCGACTCAGCCGCGATGGTGCCGAAGACCAGGGAGCTCTTGCCGGAGCCGGAAACGCCGGTGAAGAGCGTCAGCCGCCGCTTGGGGATCTCGACCGAGATGTCCTTGAGGTTGTTCACGCGCGCGCCCTGCACGCGGATCAGGTCGTGGCGGTCGGCGGGGAGTTGGTTCAAGGGGGTGTCGTCGGTGCTCATCCTGTCTCCATCCGTCGGGTCCACCAAACCGTTTGGCCCAACAATTATGGCGGATCGCTGGTCCGAAGACGCCTTGCGTAGCCGTTCCCCCGCGCGAATTGCGCCTGCGCCGCCGCCAGCAATGGGCCGCGCAAGAGCGGATGAGATCGCGTGCTAGCGATGCGGTACGGCGTGCTATTGAAGATCCACCCTGCGTGGACCGGATGCCCCTTCGCGCTCGCCGCAATACCTAGAGGAGCCGCTAGGTGGGTGTCTTTGCGGGCTATGTGGGGTGCCCCCTGCCGGATGTGCTGCAGGCCTACATCGGATAGTACTGGTTAGCGCCGCCAGCTTCGATCCTATCGCCGACTTCCAGCTCGCAAACATACTGGTCAACGCCGATCGAGCCGCCGCCCAGGATGGTGTTTACCTTCATGCCACTGTTCACAATGAAGTTGCTTGAACCGACTACGGTGTAGCGCCCCGCAGGAATGTCCCTGCCCACAGTGAAGTGCCCTGCCGGAAGGCTCATCGGCTCCGAGCGCTTCTGTTCCACCCTAGAGGTAAGCGTTCCCAACTCCTGGCGCTTCCCAGCGATCTCTTGGTCGAGTCCTGTGACTTCCTGCGTGCGAGAGTCGATCTGCTTTCGCAGCGCAGTAGCTTTTCTCTCGTAAGTGTCGAGCCGATCAAGTCTGGATTGATTCGCCTTGATCTGCTCCTGGGTCCTCCGGAGGACTCCATCGACCTTGGCCCGCTGTTCCGCCAATTCGGTCGCCGCTGCCCGATCAACAGACTGCAGGCGGCCAATTGAAAGCCCCAACATCAACGCCAGAATCGCAAACGCCACTCCGCCAGCCGCCCAAGCCGTATCGCGCAATGGACCTTCGATTTTCATTGCGAACCTCCAGTGCTGCTACGGCGTATCGGTGACGGTTATCCGGTCTGAGTAGTCTCCGGTGGGGCTCACTTCGTCCGGGTAGGGGTGGCGGTGGTGGCACCACTCGGCTGCGCTTCCGGCCCACCATCCTAATGTTGCGCTAACTGAGTCCAGGTCTCCTTCTCCCCGTGCCGACGGTCGAGCGGGCATTGGGCCCCATGCGTCCCGCTTGCCACGAGGGCATCTTGGACGGATGCTGGCCCCCCGGCCCCCAATTCTGGGGGGAAATGCCGTGGCCGCGAGTGAAACCACCTAGCCGGAGATGGTCCGAGACCCACGGTGCGGATGGTGCGACCAGCGATTTCGATCGAAATGGCAGGATCCGAAGCTCAGCCGCGACCGCCCCCTGCCAGCATCAGGAAGACGTCGTAGAGCGAGTGGGTCCAGGCGGCGACCGCGAACCCTCTGCCCGCGAAGAGCCCCGCCAGCACGATGCCGGCCACAAACCGGAACATGAAGCTCCCCATCCGCAGCGGCTCACCGTATGGTCCCACGTAGTGGTAGAGGCTGAAGATGAGCGACGAGACGAGGACGGTGGTGACCACCGCCGGCACGTCCTTCATCTTCGCCTTCTTCAGACCCCATAGCATGCCGCCCGCCAGCAGAAGGCGGAACACGAGCTCCTCATACAGTCCCGCGCCCAGGCCGGCGACCAGGTTCTGTGCCAGGTTGAGGCCGCCGCCCACCTGAAGCAGACCGCCACCCGGCATCACCAGCCGCGTCATGGTGGCGACCAGCGTCCCGAACACCAGGGCATAGACGGTGCTCTCCGCCAGCATCAGGGCGAAAAGTCGCCATTGGAACGGACCCTTGCGGCTGGCGGTGTCGAGGCGGAACACCACCACGCCCACCACGGCGGCAATGAAAAGCCAGCTCCCCACCCATCCGCGGACCCCCACCATGCTCAGCGTGTTGTGCAGCAAGGCGTCCGCGCCATTAATCACCCCCCGCCGCTGCCCGAAGTTCACCAGCAGCACGCTGGCCTGGTACAGCAGCAGCAGCGGGATCACGAAGGCAAAGTTGTAGAGCGGCAGTCGGGTGAGCCGCAAGTAGTCGCGCATGGCGGAGTGCCTCCGGGGAGTGGGAGCCGCTGGTCGATTGGAAATCGCTTGGTCAGCGTCGCTATGAAGAGTCACGTGGCAGCGACGCGGGTAGTTCCATCCGCTCTCTTAACACCGTTTTGGGATGGAGACGGGCGGGAAGAAGGCACACGCCGTGGCTGAAGGAGCCTACATTCGGGGTAGCTTCGGCAACCCGGCCCGGTGCCATTCACCGGCGGAACTTAGGGGAGTCAGCAATGCCGCAGTCACTCGAAGAACTTTACCTCCACGAACTCCAGGATCTCTACGACGCCGAACGCCAGATCACCGACGCCCTCCCCCTGATGATGCAGGCCGTCCAGAGCGACGAGCTGCGCAAGGCCTTTGAGCGCCACCTCAAGGAAACTCGGGAGCAGATGAACCGGCTGGACCAGATCTTCCAGATGATGGGTGCGTCCAACCAGGGCGATCCGTGCGTTGGGGTTCAGGGGTTGATCCAGGAAGCCCAGCACCACATGGACGAGGGAGGCGATCCCGAGGTGCTCCAGGCCGGCCTCATTGGCTGCGCGCAGAAGGTGGAGCACTACGAGATGGCCGGCTACGGCACCGCCCGCACCTGGGCCCGACAGCTCGGCCACGATGACCACGCGGACATCCTACAGATGACGCTCAACGAAGAGGGGAACACGGACAAGATCCTGACCCGCATCGCCGAGGGCTTCATCAACGCTGAAGCCGCCCAGACGGGCAACCAACGAATGGCAGCGTAAGGGCCTTAGGCGCAGGGCTATGGGCGTTGGGGTAGCGGCAGAACGCATGCATCCCCACGCCCAATGCCCTGCGCCCTCTCGCCCGCTCACCCATTCGCCCATTCGCCCATTCGCCCATTCGGGAATGTTTCTCGTCCCGCTCACACGAACCTTAATGCCGCAGCGCCCAGACGCTATAGGCACTCAGGTTGGGAGAGCGAATGGACGTGTTCGACGGGTATCAGACGGGCAAGGCGTACGACGAGGCGCAGGACAGGCGTGGAGCGGTGCGGGGCCATTACGCCCCGCTCCACCGCTCCCTCGCGCAGTTGGACGCCGATACGCTGGCGGGTCGGCAGCGCGCGACGGACCTCTTCTTCCTTCATCGCGGCACCACGTTCACCGTTTACGGTGACCGCGCGGGAATCGACCGCGCCTTTCCGTTCGATCCCGTCCCGCGCATCGTTCCCGCGGATGAATGGACCGTCATTGAGAAGGGGCTGAAGCAGCGGATCCACGCGCTCAACCTCTTCCTGTACGACCTGTACCACGACCAGAAGATCCTGAAGGATGGCGTGGTTCCGGTGGACCTGGTCTACGGGGCCACGCACTTCCGGCGGGAGTGGATCGGTGCGCCGGTGCCGCGCGACCTGTACGTCCACGTCTGCGGCACCGACCTGATCCGGGATGTCGACGGCTCCTATCTGGTCCTGGAGGACAACCTCCGCTGCCCCTCCGGCGTCTCCTACGTCCTCGAAGGGCGGATGGCGATGCTCCGAGTGTTCCCGGAGCTCTTCGAGGGCTACGATGTCAGACCGGTCCAGGACTACTGCCACGCGCTGCGCAACGTGCTCCGCTACATCGCGCCGCCCACGCTGGATGAGCCGGTAGCCGCGCTGCTGACGCCGGGCGTCTTCAACTCCGCCTACTTCGAGCACACCTACCTGGCCAAGCAGATGGGGATCGAGTTGGTGGAGGGCAGCGACCTCATCGTGGATGATGACGTGGTCTACATGCGGACCACCCGCGGGCTGCAACGGGTCGATGTGCTCTACCGCCGCATCGACGACGACTTCATTGATCCGATGACCTTCCGGCCGGACAGCGCGCTGGGTGTCACGGGGCTGGTGAACGCCTACCGCAGCGGCAACATCTCGTTGGTGAATAGCTTGGGGACCGGGGTGGCGGACGACAAGGCGGTCTATGCCTTCATCCCCCAGATCATTCGCTACTACCTCGGCGAGGACCCGATCCTCCGCAATGTCGAGACCTACCTGCCGTTGGACGACCGCACGCTGGATCACGTGCTGACCCACATGGAAAACCTCGTGGTCAAGCGGGTGGACGAGTCGGGCGGGTACGGGATGCTGATCGGGCCAGCCTCCACGCAGCAACAGGTGGATGAGTTCCGCCGCCGCGTCCGCGCCGAACCCCGGTCCTACATCGCCCAGCCGGTCATCAGCCTCTCATCCCACCCCACCTGGATCGATGGCCGCCTTGAGCCGCGTCACGTTGACCTCCGGCCCTACATCCTGTACGGCGAAGAAATCTACGTGCTCCCCGGAGGCCTCACCCGCGTCGCCCTCCGCCGCGGCTCCCTGGTCGTCAACTCCTCCCAGGGCGGCGGCAGCAAGGACACCTGGGTCCTCAAGTAAAGCCTCATCCACGTTCACGCCGCCGGTGGTTTCCCCAAAGCACGCTCCACTAATCTTTGGCCCAAACCCACCCATTTGCGACGCCTGCATTCTGAATTCTGAATTTTGAATTGAAGCCAACCACCAGATGCTAAGCCGCGTTGCCAACTCGCTATACTGGCTCTCCCGATACCTGGAGCGGGCGGAATCTTGCGCGCGCTTCCTGTACGTCACGCACGGCTATTCGCAGGAGCTCCGCGGACTTTCGCACGGGGCCGCGGAAGAGTGCTGGAACGTGGCGTGGACGCTGGTGGCTGACGATGTGCCGCCTGAAGAGAATCGCGCGGTCACCCTGCATCGGGTCGCGTTCGACCCGTTGATGCCGCAGAGCCTCCTGAACTGCATCGCCAACGCTCGGGAGAATGCGCGCGGCATTCGGGACGCCATTTGCAGCGAGGCGTGGGAGGAGTTGAACATCCTCCACCTGCTCATCCAGGACGAAGCGCGGATGCCGCCCTCGGAGGCGAGCGAAATCTCGCTCCTGCGGAGGATCATCAACGTCTCCCACCTCTACCAGGGGCTGCGGGACAGCACGATGGTGCGCGGCGACGAATGGCACTTCCTCTGCCTCGGCTCCTACCTGGAGCGGGCCGACACCGGCGTCCGGGTGCTGAACGCGATGTTCAGCCATCCGGCCATCCTTGCGGCGGAAGCCTCCGGGCAGGACGTGGAGGCGATGCATCTTGCCGC
>JANPLG010000370.1:0-9273 GCA_031426395.1 Actinomycetes bacterium | reverse complement strand
TGGGTGAATGGGTGAATGGGTGAATGGGTGAATGCGTGAATGGGTGAAGCGCTCCCTCGCCTTGTCGCTCCCTCGCTCCCTCGCCGTTCGCTACACCGCCATGCGCTTGAACCGGATCGAGCCGAGGGAGAGGAAGATGGCGACGTAGGCGAGCGCGTAAAGGCTGAGCGCTCCCAGGACCCACGGCTCGAGCGGCGGGTAGTTGTAGGCGGCCCGCTGGGAGAGGTCGAAGAGGTCGAGGTGCGGGAAGGTGAAGTAGACCGCCTTGAATAGCGGCTGCAGCGGGCTACCTGCCCGGATCGACTCCGCCAACGTCCGGGCGAACATCGTGCCGAATAGGGTGAGCAGGCCGGACATCAGCACCGTGGCGGCGGAACTGAGCGAGAGGGAGAGCGCGATCGTCAGGGCGGTGATGGGGCCGAAGCTGAGGGCGCGGAGCAAGAGGTAGTGCAGGTAGATCGGACCGATGCCCGCCTTGAAGAGCGCCAGCCCCGCCCAAGCGATTCCGCCCAGCACCAGCAGCGCCCCGGTGGAGAGCAGCCAGACCGCGAGGAACTTCCCAATCAGAACATCGACGCGGCGCACTGGCCGCGCCAGGAGCGGGAAGAGCGTGCGGCGGGAGAACTCTTCCGGCATCTGCCGCGCGGCCAGCCAGATGCAGACTGCTGTGGAGAGGAAGTTGATCACCCCCAGCGTGATGTCGCGCAGGAACGTCTCGATGCCGCGCACGCCGATGGTCGCCATCACCGCGCCCGCCCCGATGCCGAAGACGGCCAGGAGCCACACGACGTAGATGTCCTTCCGGCGGATCGACTCCAGGAGCGTCGCCCAGAAGACGATGCCGATGTGCGTTGCGCGTTCTCTCATTCGGGGTTCTCGAGTTGGGTTCAGGGTTCAGGGTTCGGGGTTCAGTCTGTGGCGCGAGGCTGGAACCGTCTCGCGGGATCGATGTCTACATCCATCGAATCATCGGATTCGGTCTGCATTCCGCATTCCGCAATTCAGGAGACCTTTCGGACGAAGTAGTCTTCCAGGGCACCTTCTCGCTCTCCGGCATCCAGGAGTTCGGCGGCGGGGGCCTTGAGGCGGTCCAGCGCTCCCTGCCATTCCGGTAGCGTCCTGAACTCCGCTTCCCAGGTGCCAACCTCGCCCACCGGCTTCGCCTGGATGGGTGGCTGGCCGGGGCACCTGAAGCGCACCCAGTAGCGGCGGACTTCGCGGAGTAGGTCGCTCACCGGACGTTGGTCGAGGACGCGACCGCCGTGGACCAGAACCACGCGGTCGCAGAGTTGCGCCACTTCCGTTAGTTCGTGGGACGAGAAGAAGATGGTGACGCCCTTGCGCTTCTGCTCCAGGAGGAGGTCGCGCAGGTCGCGACGGCCGAGCGGATCTAGACCGCTGCTCACCTCGTCCAGGATCAGCAACCGGGGATTACCCAGCAGCGCCTGCGCGATGCCGACCCGCTGGAGCATGCCCTTGGAGAAGCCTTTCAGCCGCTCCTTTTCGCGGCCTTTCAGCCCCACCTTCTCCAGCAGCGCCGCGCTCTGACGCCGCGTCTCCGGCGCATCCAGCCCGGCGAGGCGGCCATACATGTAGAGCGTCTCTAGCGGAGTGAGCCAGGGATAGTAGAGCGCGACCTCCGGGAGGAAGCCAACGTGCCGCCGCGCTTCCGGGCTTCCAGCCGGCTCACCCAGCAGCCGGATCTCGCCGCCGGACGGCTCCACGAAGCCCATGAGCGCCTTGATGGTCGAGGACTTCCCCGCGCCGTTGGGGCCGATGAAGCCGACGACCTCGCCCGGCTCCACCTTGAGGGAGAGGCCGTTGACGGCGGTCCGGCTCTCTCGCCGCCAGCCCTTGCAATAGGAGATGTAGAGGTCCCGCGCTTCCAGTGCCGCCGTCATCGCCACCCACTCCCTCGACGTGATCCCGGGACCGACATGGCTTCCCGTTGATCGCCTGCTCCCGTGGAGCCGGGGGTGATTATTGGCAGCCAGGGGCGGTTCTCCACGGCTCTCCGCATGAACCGGCACGATTCTTGCAGTCAGGCTGGGTGCGCTTGGTCATTGAGTGTAATTCCAAATTCAGAATTCAGAATGCAAGGGATCGCAGGTAGGGTTGGCTGCAGTCCATACGGACCTGAGCGTGCCGAGGCTTTGCATGTTGGACGAGCTGGTCGTGGTCGCGGCGTTGGCATCGCCTCAGGAGGTAGGAGCCGCGCTGGCTCAGGCGGAACAAGCAAAGGGTCGTGGCACCTTTGCGCCGTACCCGGAGGCCCGCTCGCAACGTTCACCTTCCGTGCGGTGCGGCGATTGCGCCCTGCCGGAGCCAATTCCTGGGGTATCCACCGATGAGCGAGCGAGATCAGCTACAGCCGTACAATGCCTACCCGGTCGGCGGCGACTACTACGCAGCGCCCCCCAGCGCCGCGCCCCGAATCGGCGACTGGCTCTCGGAGTCGTTCAACCTCTTCGGCAAGGAGTGGCAGACGTGGGTGGGGCAGGGTCTCATCTTCGTGGTGCTGGTCTACGGCCCCATGCTGCTGGGCTACTTCTCCTTCTACGGGGTGATGATTGCCGCAGGAATCTCCACTCCGTCAGGCTCCAGCGGCTCCTCACAGCCCCCTAGCTGGATGATGGGAAGCATGGTGACCACCCTAGTGCTCATGCTGCTCGGGGTTTTTGGGGGCACGATCCTCGCTCTCTGGTTGTCGGCTGGGATGAAGCGCACCGCTGCGAAGCAGTTGCGCGGTGAACCGATCCGGGTGGGCGACATCTGGAGCGGCGGCGATGTCGTGATCCCGATGATCGGCCTTGGGATCATGATGAGCCTGGCATCCTTTGCCGGGATGTTCTTGTTCTGCATCGGCGCCTACCTCGCCATGGCCCTCCTCTTCTTCTCATCCGCGCTGGTGGTGGAGGAGCGGATGGGCGTGATGGATGCGATGCGCCGGAGCTGGGCGGTGGTGCGACCCCACATGTGGATGTATTTGTTATGGGTCTTCGTCATCGGGATGATCGGCGGTGTCGGGGCGCAGTTCTGCCTCATCGGCGCCGCCGTCACGCTGCCGATCTACTTCATTGCCACGATGGTCTCCTATCGGGACGCCATCGGGCTGCCGGGAGCCCTTCCCCCGATGTTGAACAAGCCGCAGCCGGCGGCCCCAGTCCAGGGCGCCTCATACACCTATGGACCCGCCGGTGCGCCGATGGCTGGAGCACCGTGTCCTAACTGCGGTCGCGCTCTGGCGGTGGGTGCGGTGATCTGCCCGGCGTGCCAGACGCATGTCCCCTACGGCTACACCGGCATCCCAGCAACCCCAGTCTCCGTGGACCCACCCGGTGGTGGAGAGGGTCCAGGCGCATAAGTTCTCGACCCCCAGGGCGGTTGGATGTCGCCCCGCCAGGGCTGCGGGGCTGCCGAGGGAGTTAGATTGACGAGCATCCAGCCGCGTGCCTGGATGATTGGGAGGCGGACGAATGATGATCTGGCGAGGGGTAACGCTACTGCTGGTGCTGGCGAGCACAGCGGCCGCAGTAGGTGAGCCGGTGAACGGTGACTTTCCGCTTCCCACGGTCAAGGAGAAGATGCGCGCCCGCATCGAAGCCGGGGACGCGGCGGGAGTCGTGACCTACGTTGCCAATACTTCGCGCGTGATCCATGTGGACGCCGCTGGAAAGTCGGACCTCGCGTCGGGCGCTCCGATGCAGACGGACTCCATCTTCTGGATCGCGTCCATGTCGAAGCCGGTCACGGCCGTTGCCGTGCTGATGCTTCAGGACGAGGGCAAGCTCTCCATTGAGGATCCGGTCGGCAAGTATCTACCGGAGCTGGCGCACCTGAAGACGGCGGACGGCGAGGAGCATCCGGTGACCCTGCGTCACCTCCTCACCCACACCTCCGGCATGCCCGAGGCAAGTGCGGACGAAGCACGCGCCTCCGCCACCCTCACGGCGCTCATTCCGCACTTCGCTACCCGTCCGCTCCGGTTCAAGCCGGGAAGCCAATGGTCGTACTGCCAGTCCGGGATCAACACCGCTGCCCGGATCGTGGAGGTCGTCGCCGGGGAGTCGTTTCCCGACTTTCTGGAGCGCCGACTCTTCAAACCGCTGGGGATGAAGGACACCACCTTCTACCTCTCCGAGGAGCAGGCGCAGCGACTCGCCAAGTCCTATGCCCGTTCGGAAGTCGGTGAACTGAAGGAGACACCGATCGCGTTCCTCATGGGCCGCAAGGCGACCGACCGCCAGCGCTACCCGGCCGGAAATGGCGGCCTCTTCTCCACCGCCCGGGACTACGGTCAGTTCGCCCGGATGCTTCTGAATGGGGGCAGCTATCTCGGGACGCGGTTCCTGAGCGCCGAGTCGACCAAGCTCCTGACCACGGTGCAGACCGGCGACCTGAAGACCGGCTTCACCCCTGGCAATGGCTGGAGCCTCGGGTGCTGCGTGGTGCGCGAACCCCAGGGCGTCACCGCGATGCTTTCCGCCGGCGCCTATGGACATGGCGGCGCCTACGGAACTCAGGCCTGGATCGACCCCGGCCGGCGGGTGGTCTACATCCTGATGGTCCAGCGCGCCAACTTCCCGAACTCGGACGCTTCGGACCTCCGCCTCGACTTCCAGCAGGCGGCTTCGGACGATCTCAAGAAGCTCTGAGAGCGGATCACGCCACCATCTGAAACGCCCCTTCCGAGCCCTGAAGGGCGGAATATGACAGCCCAGGGCAACGCCCTGGGAATCGGCACACCGCAGCCAGCCCTCGCTCCCTGGGCGCCCAATCAGCTAGGAAGCCGTCCGGGACTACTTCGCTTCCTTGACCCGGGTCCATGCGGGAGAACCCTGCAGCGGCTTGCCGCTCTCATCGCACTGGGCCATCTGGTCGCCTTCCACCTTGAAGTGGTAGATGCCATTGTAGGGTTGACCGTTCCACGTGAGTTGGTAAGCGGGACCCTTCTTCTCCCATTTCAACGTCGAGGACTTCATTCCGGCCAACAGGGTCTGCGCCATCGGGAGTGCCTTCAAGTTGGCTGGAACGGCGCTTTCAATGGCGGGCATGTCGAAGGCTCCGGTGCCGTCCTTCCTGAACTCCACAACGAGCTGTACCTGCACCGGCATGTTGGGGGTGTGCGACCATTTGCCGATGATCGGTTCCGGTGCGGGGGTGCATCCAGCTAGGGCAAGCACCAACCCGGCCAGGGGGGCAGCAAGCATTCGTCGCGTGAAAACCATCGTCATCTCCTCTGACTGTGGGGGGCGGGACATCACCCCTCACCCACTCACTCTGACTCCGGGTAGCTTCCCAGCACGCGCACCAGCAGGCAGTGCTTCTCCAGTTCCGCCAGCGCCATCCGGACTGGGCTGTCCGGCCCGTTGGAGACGTGGCCCTGCACGTCCACGAAGAAGACGTACTCCCAAGGGTTCTGCTTCGTCGGGCGGCTCTCGATGAAGGTGAGCGAGACGCCGTTCTCCGCGAAGGCACCGAGGGCGTGAACCAGCGCGCCGGAGCGGTGGGAGACCGAGAAAAGGATGCTGGTCTTGTCCTGGCCACTGGGCGCGGGGAAGTGACGGCCGATCACCCAGAAGCGCGTCCGGTTGCGTGGATTGTCCTCAATGTTCTCTTCGAGGATGCCGACCCCATAGTGCTGCGCCGCTGCCGTGTTGGCGATGGCACCGGTCTCGGGGTCTTCGGCGGCCATCCGCGCGCCCTTGGCGGTGGTGGTGACTTCCACGAGCTCCACATCCTTCAGATTGCGCCCGATCCATTCCCGGCACTGCGCGGTTGCCTGGAACATCGTGTAGACGCGCTTCACCTTGTCCAGCGAGGTGGCATTGGAGAGAAGGTTGTGGTGGATCGGGACGTAAGTTTCCGCGCAGATCTGGAGGTCGCACGTGAGGAACGGGTCGAGGCTGCGGGCGACAACTCCCTCCGTGCTGTTCTCCACCGGCACCACGCCGAAATCGGCCGCGCCGCGCGTCACCTGGGCGAAGACCTCGTCCACGGAGGCGGTCTCCATGAACTGCGCCCCGCTTCCGAAACGCTGGCGCGCCGCCACGTGCGTGTTGCTGGCAGGCGGACCCCAGTAGGCCACCGTGAACGGGCGCTCCAGGCCACGGCAGGCGGAGATCACCTCACGATAGATGGCGTGGATGGCCTCCTTGGGGAGCGGTCCCGGGTTGAGGCCGGCGACCTTCTCCAGCACCTGCCGCTCGCGGTCCGGGGCGTAGGCGACGCGGTCGACCTGAGCCTTCAACTCGCCGATGTGGCGGGCGCAGTCCGCGCGCTCATTGATGAGGCGGACGATCTCTCCGTCCAGCGAGTCGATGCGCTGACGGTACTGCTCGATTTCCATAGCAAAGACCAGATCCGGGGCGGCCCTTGGGCCGGATGGAGTAGAATTGACCGTACGCCCGGCCCGGACCGCACCTCTTCGTGTGGCGGGGGCCCGTGGGACCCCTGGTTCTCGGACGCTTGAACAGGCTAGCGTTCCACGGCTGACGGCGCAACTCCTCGCGATGGATCGACGGGCCAACCGCCGTGCCGATGTTGACCGTGCCGAACGCACGGTCGAAGTGCGAGGAGTGCCGCCGGAAGCAGGCGCCTCTGTTTTGTCACAGGAGACGGGCTGAATGGCCAACGGTTGGTTCCGCAAGCGGCGTCAGGACGATACGCCGAACCGCGGCAAGAGCGCGCTGCCGGACGGCATCTGGACCTCTTGCCCCAAGTGCAAGGAGATCCTCTTCCGCAAGGAATGGGAAGAGAATCTAAAGGTCTGCCCCAAGTGCGCCCATCACTGCCGCCTCTCCGCCCAGGAGCGGGTGGAGTTGCTGACGGATGAGGGCACCTTCCGGGAGCTTCACGCGGACCTTCGCGCCAGTGACCCGCTGAACTTTCCCAACTACCAGACCTCCCTGGAACGATACCGTTCCGCTACCGGACTGTTGGACGCCGTGGTGAGCGGCGAGGGGCTCCTGGAGGGAATGCCGGTCACCCTGGCGGTGACTGATGCCAACTTCATGATGGGGAGCATGGGCAGCGTGGTCGGAGAGCGGATCACGCGGGCTATTGAGCGTGGCACGGAGCTTGGCGTGCCGGTGATCCTGGTATCGGGAAGCGGCGGCGGGGCGCGGATGCATGAAGGCCTCCTCTCCCTGATGCAAATGGCGAAGACCAGCGGTGCCCTCGCCCGGCACGCGGCCGCGGGGCTTCTCACGGTGGTGCTGCTCACCGACCCTTCCATGGGCGGTGTCACCGCCAGTTGGGGGACCCTGGGCGATGTCATCCTTGCGGAACCGGGAGCGATGATCGGATTCGCGGGGCTGCGAGTTTCCCAGCAGGCCCAGGTGAACAAGGTGCCGAGCGATTTCCAGACAGCGGAGTTCCAGTTGAACCACGGCCAGATCGACCGCGTGGTGCCACGCAAGGAATTGAAGGCCACCCTCGCCTCGCTACTCCAATTCGCGGGGTCCGTGGCCGAGGCTTCCGGAGGCTCCCTCGCGGAGGTCCTTGACCCGTTGCCGGTGGACGGTGGCCAGGCGGAGGTGGTGCATGGCTAATCCATCTGGCACACCCGGTGCATCGGGCGCCCAGGCCGGTACCCTCGTCGACTTCGAGCGCCCGCTTGAGGAGCTGCGGCGGCAAATTGAGAAGGTGGAGCGCCTCACGCGAGAGCAGGGCCTCGACCGTACTGCGGAGATCGCGGAACTGCGCGCGCAGGAAGACCGCATCATCGACGAGCTGTATGCCAACCTCTCGCCGTGGGACAAGGCGCAGACCGCCCGGCATCCTCGACGACCCTACGCGCTCGATTTCATCCGCCTACTGTTGGAAGACTTCACGGAGTTGCATGGCGACCGCCTCTTCGCTGACGACGGTGCGATGGTCGGCGGCATCGGTCGGATGGGAGACCAGTGGATCACCGTGATCGGCCACCAGAAGGGGCGGGACGCGCAGGAGCGGCACAAGCGCAACTTCGGCTATGCGAAGCCGGAAGGCTACCGCAAGGCGCTCCGCCTGATGCGCCTCTCCGAGAAGTTTCGTCGCCCCATCCTCTGCCTGATCGACACTCCTGGCGCGGACCCCTCCGTCCCTAGTGAGGAGCGCGGCATCAGCGAGGCGATTGCCCGCAACATCCGCGAGATGTTCACCCTGACCGTGCCGGTGATCTGCGTCATCACCGGAGAAGGCGGCAGCGGCGGCGCGCTGGGGATAGGAGTGGGGAACCGAGTCATGATGCTGGAGCATGCCATCTACAGCGTCATCGCGCCCGAAGGCTGCGCGGCGATCATCTGGAAGGACGCCAAGCGGGGCGCGGAAGCGGCCTCCGCACTCCGGGTCACCGCTGCGGACGCTCTTGACCTGGAAGTGATTGACGAGATCATCCCAGAACCGCCGGGCGCCGCTCACCGGGATTATGACGCGGCCTCCAAGCTGGTCCGGTCCGCCGTGGAGCGGAGCCTGCAGCAGCTCCAGGGTCTTTCGACGGACGAGCTTCTCGAAGGCCGTTACCAGCGGTTCCGTAAGCTGGGCCGGTTCCTGGAGACGGGCGTCAACGGCGCGCAGCCACGGTAATCGTGCGAGGGAGAGATGGGGCGAAAGAGCGACGCGGTTTCGCGTGGCCTACTTTGATGGTCTGAACGACACAAAGCTGCAACCGCGCGGGCTTTTCCATCTCTCATTGACCGGTCACGGCGCGGCTATGTCGCCGCAATCGTGTTGGGGACGGATCGCACAGACATGTTGAAGCTCGGATCTCTGGTCGACCAATCTTGCGCAGGCGTCAGCCGCCGTCACGTCCTTCAGGTGGGCGGGACCGGGCTGCTGGGTCTCTCGCTCCCCAGTGCTCTGCGCGCTGAGGCGTCGGGCAGCAAGTCGAATGAGCTCTCTGTCCTCCTCCTCTTCTTGCGCGGCGGCGTCTCCCACATCGATACCTGGGACATGAAGCCGGAATCGGCCATCGGCACGGTGCGCGGCGAGTTCAAGCCGATTCCGACCAACGTCTCCGGCATCCGCTTCTGCGAGCTGCTCCCCAACCTGGCGCAGCATGCGGACAAGCTCACCCTCCTGCATGGAAACAGCCACCATGAGGGCGAGCACGACAACGCGATGCAGTATGTGCTCACCGGGAGCCACCCTTCCACCGGGATCGTCAGCCCCAACGTCGGTGCCGTGGTGGCGAAGTACCGCCCTGGAACCACCGCCCTTCCTCATGCCATCCATGTGGGCGCACCCGGCCTCGGCAACCCGCAGTCACCGCCCGCCCTTCAGGGAGCGGCG
>JANPLG010000369.1:0-12437 GCA_031426395.1 Actinomycetes bacterium | reverse complement strand
GGCCACCCTGGAGCAGCTGGCCCAACGCCTGGCGATGCCGCAGCGCACCGTGCGCATGCTGGCCGTCACCTCGCCCAACCGCACCGAGCCGTAGAGTAGCCGGCCGGTCCCCTCCTGCCACTGAACGCGACCCTCAATGGCATCGATGCCCTCGCCGTTCCACATAACCGACCCGGACCGGAGGTAGGCGGAAACGGCCGGCTTCTCCAGGGTGCCGGATGCCACGAAGTCGCCGGAGACCACGCCTTGCCTCTCGGCGCGCGTGGGGAGCGGCAGCGATGCGAGCCTAAGATCGTCGGCGCTGCCCTTGACGTGGAACTGCGCTGGCTTCGTGGCGGTGTCGACCCACGCCCGCGCCCGCAGAAGCCCTCCTGCCGTATGGACCGTCACTGTGGACTGAAGGAGCTGGTCCGTGAAGCGGAAGGTCGCTTGCAAATCCGTTCCTGGGAGGACCGGAGCCACGACCTTCGCGGTCTGTTTCCCATCCGATTTCACGTCTTTGCGCGGCGGCGGGGCGAGTGAGTCCGGCCCGGTCCAGCGGACTCGTTCGGCAGAGAGCTGCCCCGTGATCGGAGAAGAGCCGTCCAGCCGGGAGCGGAACCGGACGCGGGTGTTCCAGAGCCGGACGCTGGCGAAGCGTGCTTCCGCTGCCTCCGCGTCACCGACAAGGTCCCACGCGCCGGGTGATCCGGTCAGCAGCACGCGGGTCGATGCGGGGCGGTCCAAGTCCAACTCATCCGGCGCCCGAAGCTGCGGCAGGACCTTGTTCAGCCCTGCCAGGGTCACCGCATCCGATTCGATCCGAAGCCTCGCGTGTAATGGCTCGGTTCTCAGCAGGGTCCCAGCGATGCGAACCGGTGCCCCGGCTGCGAGAGCGGTGCCGTCCAGCGTGATGAGGTCTTCGTTGACTGAGAGATCACCGCGCACCTGATCGAGCGGCGCGCCCAGGGTCTTCACGCGAAGTGCCCCGTCGGTGAGCGCCAGGGCTACCCGATAATGCAGGGCGAGGCCACCAGCCTGGGCGGCATTTTGCCCAGCGATCTGGAGGCTTCCGCCAGCACCAGTCCAGAGCGTGATGAACGCCCTTCCCTCGCCGCGCAGCGGATCAAAGGCGTCGGTGGTGCGGACGAAGTAGCGGTACCAGTACGGAAGCGAGCGGCTCTCCGCATCCAGCGAGACAAACCACGCGCCTGGGTCTGACTGCTTCTCCGAAGCCGTGGCGACCGCGCTGCCGAGGTCGCGGTGACCGTGGAACTTGACGGCTCCCCCATTGGCTCCGGCAACGCGCGCTTGTCCAAAGAACTCAATGGCGGGGAATGCGCCGAAACGGGCGGTCACATCGCCGGTGGCGCGGTTGCGCTGCGGGGCCGGCAATGCGGCGAGCCGGGAGTCGACAAACTCCAGTTCAGCATCGCGGGCACGGATGACGCCTCGGAAGGTGGTTGGCTTGCGTCGCGAGTCGCCTTTCAGAAGGCGGTCGAAGCTCCATCCACCGGTCTTATCGCGCACGACCTTCAGCCGCGGCCCGCCCAAATCGACCCGACTCACCCCGGCGAGGAAATCGCTCTTCCGGTCGAGGAGCGGTCGGAGGTCGAAGCTGGCGGAGACGGTGCGGGTGGTCAGCAGTGTCTCGGCGGGCAGCGGCTCCGGCTGGCGGATCACCACATCCTCGGCCTCCAGTCGGGCGGACGTGTCCCCAATGGGAATGCGGTTGACCCAGGTGGCCCACGCAGCAAGGGCGGGATTGTAGGTGAGGCGTGCCCGCCGGGCGGTGAGCATCTCCCCTTCCGCGAGGCGCTTGCCCCTGGAGACCCGGAGACCCTCAATGCGGATCACGCCGGGCGTGGTGTATTCCAGGCGGTCGACCTTGATCTCTCGCCCCAGCGCCTGCTCCGCACGCCGAATCAGCTCCGGCCCCAGTCCTCGTACGACCACCTGCGCCTGAGTGCGAACCGCCAGGTAAAGACCGTAGATTACGCCCAGCGCCAGCACAAAGCCGATCAGCCGGGCGCGGATGTTGCCGGGGTTCCGCATGGGGAGGGTTGCTGGCGGAACAGGGGGCGGTCAAGTTCCAAAGGCGCGAAGGGGACGCCAGCTATGAGGATTATGGGCATGTGTAACGGTCGGCCGCCATGTTCCCGCCCATGACGTTCGGCACAATCCAGCCCACAGATGGACGGTGTGCAGGTTTGTCCACGTATAGCTGCACCCTAAAGTCAGAATACGTGCGCCAGCCGCCCGTTAGCAAGCCGAATGCCCGGTCGTCGGCTCCGCCAAGTACGCCTTCCTGCTGATTACTGCAGCGCCGTCATTCCGGGCAGTACCTGTCATGGGCGAGGGAGTGTTGCCGTCCCGGAACCCATTTGAACCCGGCCTGCGCGTGCTCACCGGCCAAACCGGTGGACACATCGCTCATCCCTCAAAGTACTTCGTCTCACATGAACCACAGTAGTCGCCGCCAGAATCCCGCGCCAGAACACGTCGCTTAGGTAGGATCAAGTCGCTTACCGCATGTTCAGCCTTCGTTGCAAAGAGTGCGTTCAGTATCGGTCGATGAGGGTATCGAAGAGATCATTCCACTCCGGGTTCGTCCGCTGGATTAGGATCAGCTTCTGGGTACGATGCTGGTTCTTGATCCGCCTTTTCCCTTTCGATGGCGGACGTCATCGTGCCGTGGAGTTCAAACCACACCAGCCGATGAACGCCGTACCGACTTGTGAACGTTGATCCCTGGCCCATCCGGTGCTGCCCGACCCGCGCGACCAGGTCCGAAGTGACGCCTACGTAAAGCGTTCCATTCTGCTTGCTGGCAAGGATGTAAACGGAGGGCTGCTTCATGATGCTTGGCTGGTGAGCTCTGGACAGAGGGCCTCGAGTTCACACTGATCGCATGCAATTCATCTCATCGGCTGCTAACTCGTGGCTCCGTTGGCCGTGGCGGGGAGCACGATCAGGCCGGGTTCAAATGGGTTCCGGGACGGCAACACTCCCTCGCCCATGACAGGTACTGCCCGGAATGACGGCGCTGGGGGGCCGAAGGCTGGCCTTGCTTATCGGCCGTTTCATGGATGTGGGTGCCGGGAGGGCCCGAGAGGTCTTCGGATACTCTGACGTAGAATCCAAGCCATCCACGCAGGCTAGAGCCGGGCGAGCAGCCCGCCGTCCACGAAGATGGGGGCGGCGTTGATGAAGCTGGCGTCACCGGAGGCCAGGAAAGCCAGGGCGTGCGCCATCTCCTCCGGCTCCCCGATGCGGCCGATCTTGCGCGGGTCGGTGTGGAAGCCGAGGGCGTCCAGGGTGGTGTTCTGACGCTCGGCGTGGGAGCGCAGCATGGGGGTGTCCACCGCGCCAGGGACAACCGAGACTACGCGAATGCTGTCCTTGGCCAGGTCGAGGGCCATCTGACGAGAGAGGGCAACCACTCCGCCCTTGGAAGCGGCATAGGCGCAGACGCCTTCGGTGGTGGCGAAGGCGTGGGGGGAGGCAACGTTCAGGATGACTGCACCGCCCCGGAGGTGGCGACCGGTGGAGCGCAGGTGCGGGACGGCGTGCTTGCTGATCAGGTAGACGCTCTTCAGGTTGATGGCGAGCACCCGATCCCACTCCGCCTCTTCCAGCGTCTCGATGGTGGAATCAAACTGGCCCACGGCGGCGATGTTTACCACGACATGCAACTCGCCGGCCCACGCGACGGCGGCCTCGACGAGTTGCCGGCACTCCTCCGCAACGGCCACGTCCGTGGGGACCGCAAGCGCGTCGCCGCCCGCCTTGAGGATCGACTGTGTCACCTCTTCCAGGCCGACGGTGTCACGGTCGGCCAGGGCGACCCTCGCTCCGGCTGCTGCGAACAGCTCCGCGGTGGCACGGCCGATGCCGCTGGCCGCTCCCGTGATAATCGATACGCGCCCACTCAGGTCCGCCATTAACTCGCCTCCAGTACGGGGATCACGTAGGGTCCCTTGGGAATCACCGCAATGCGTGCATCAGCTCCGTGCCGCTCCAGCGACCTCCGAATCCCCTCTTCCACCGAGGAGATCGGAGTCACGAAACATCGGGCGAGCGTTTCAGGATCGATCCCCTCCGTAAAGACGAGGACTTCGGCGCGGCGTACCGCTTTCCAAAGTTCATGGATCTCCCACTGGTCCGGAATGAAGAAGGCGGGATCGTAGGTCTTCTCCACGAAGGCGGTGAGGTTTTCCAGCCCATCGGGAATCTCGAGGAGCGTGTCCGCGAAGGTGCGGTTCCCCACCCCCTCCGCGCAGCGGCCGACGATGAGGATGGTTCCGCCCTCCTTCAGGACCGGCAGCGCACCCACCATCCCCTTCACCACCTGGTAGAAGGTGAGGTCGAGCGGGTATCCGGCAGTGGTGGTCACCACGATGTCCAGCGGGCCGCGCACCGGCGATTGGACCACCTTTTCCACGCTTCGGACCCCGGCGGTCCATGCGGCATCCGGCTCGCCGGCGTAGATGCCGGTGATGCGGCGCTCCTCGTCCAGCGTGACATCGCAGATAAAGTGGAGGCCGGCGGCGCGGGCGGTATGAAGGCTGTCCTCATGCACCGGGTTGCCGATGACCGAACCGGCATCCGACCGCTCATGCCCGATGAAGCGCGGGCCGTGCCACACGCGCACCGTCTCCATGGCGCAGATGCCGGGGCAGATGTTCTTCCGGCCTCCGGAGAAACCGGCCATGAAGTGCGGCTCAATGAGGGCGCTGGAGAGCCGCAGCTCCGCGTTGAGGAAATGGTGGTCGACCCACATCGGCACGCCGCGCGGGGTTTCGCCCAGAAAGCCGTGGCTCTCCAGATCCTCCGCGATGTGGTTCTCGATCCGGTAGTTCTCGAAGATGTGGTCGCCCACCATGCGCCTGAGCTCTTCAGGAGTGTTGGGCCGGTGCGTGCCAGTGGCGTTCAGGATGACGATGCCGGACCGGGGAATGCCGGCGGCTTCCAGCGTCTCCAGGATGGGCGGAAGCAGGACCGGATTGGGGACCGGGCGGGTGATGTCCGAGATGACGACGCAGGCGGACTGCTTGCCACGGGCCAGCTCTGCGAGCGGTGGCGAGCCGTGCGGATTCGCCAGGGCTGCTCGCACCGCCGCGTCCGCATCCTCGACGGGCGGCGCATGGCTGAGGCCGAGGACCGCCTCGAGGTTCTCATCGGGGATCTCAGCCCAGAGTCCCTCCGTTCCGTAATCCAGCTTCACTCGCATCGTGCTTCTCCGTTGCTTACCTTCAATGGCGTTTCCCAGGTAGTTTCTCACAGGAGGGCCCTCGCTCGTTGTTGCTTGCATGGCCGCCAACAAACCCCTCTAACAGACGGCAAGGGAAGTCCTGACTCCCTCTTCAGCCGGGGCTGCGGGCGTTGCCGGACGCTATCCAGAAGGGAATACACTAAGAACAGTCCCTCTCCGGTGATCGGTAGCCACGACCGGCTTCGGGCAGGAGGAAGCCCGGCAGCGTGCCAGTGAGGCCGGGTTCCAGGCGCACCTCACCAAGCCGGTGACGCCGGACCTGCTGTGGTCGCTGCTTGAGGCCGATGAATGAACGGGCAGTTCATTGGCATTGCCACGGCTGCCTTGTGGCAATTGAATTGGAGCTGAGATGCTCTCTTTTGAACTCTCCCCTGGGTGGAAGCTAACCATCTACTTCGATCTAGCCGGTCGCGATTTTCTACTGTCGGAATCGGCAGGAATCACTGACCCTGGCGATCACACGCATCTCTTCGGACCCAAGGGAGCGCCGAACCACGACTGGCCGAGTGGTTAGACTCGCGAACACGGCATTCTCCCCCAGAATTGGGGGCCGGGGGGCCGACCTTCCGCGCACGATGCCGTCCGGGCAAGCTGGAGCACGAGTACGCAAATCCACCCTGCCGGCGCGCGGTGCGGGTCCGAGTGGATTCTGTGACACTTAGCTCGTCCATGGCTCACACATAGCTCCGCTGGCCGTGGCGGGGAGCACGATCCGGCCGGGTTCAAATGGGTTCCGGGAGGGCAACACCCCCTCGTCCATGACAGGTAGAGCCCGGAATGACGGCGGTGGGGGGCGGACAGGAAGCACTTCGTGCCGAAGGCTGGCCTTGCTTGGCGACAGTTTCATGGATGTGGGTACCGCGAAGGCTTGGCCGATTCTGCGAGGGCAGTGAGTCCATGCATCGGCGGGGTAGGAGTGCCCAGAATGACGGTTTACGGAGTTGCCGCCGACAGATCGACGGTGCGCTTCGGCGAGTGGGATTGCGGGCTGGGGACACACGAAATGGGCCGTCCCCCTCGTCGCGGTGCGGCGCGGAGGACAGCCCGATGTTCTGTGATCGCAGCCGGCTGCGGCTATCGCTTGATGGCGTAGTCCGCGAGAGCGCTGACGCTGACGCCGGGGACGCGGTCGATGTTCTTCACGAGGCCCTCGGACTGGATCGGGACGAGGATCTTGATCCGCGCCACGTCCTTATAGTCCGTCTCGAGCTGGGCGACCGCCTTGCAGCGGTCGACATCGTTCTCCGCGCCCTGAACCTGCGCAATGCCGACGTTCAGGCTGGAGCCGAGGGTGATAATCGGAACCAGCTTCTTCTTCAGCTCGGGATAGTAGTCGTCTTGAGAATCCCTGTCCCGGTCATTGCCGCGACGGTCGTTCTGGTTGGCGGCTACCTTCACTTCGTCTCGATCTCGGCCACGGAGCGACTCGTCGTTGCGAGAGTCCGCGGATCCGCCGAGGGCGTCGAGGATGCCGTCCATCCAGTCGTCCGCCACCGCCTGCTGGCTGCGACCGGCGATGCGGGCATCCTCCGTCGTAACGGAAAGGATGTTCGTGCCGCGAGCCACCAGCGTTTGCGCGCCGGCCTGCGTGGTGACACGGATCTCCGAGGCCTTCAGCGACTTCTCCGCGTCAAGGCGGTTCAGCCGGCTAGCGACGAGGTCCGCGCGTTCCACGGGACCCATGCTGCCGGATCCGGCCAGCAGGCGGAGGGCCACCTTCTTCCGGAGGACTACTTCACCCGAGGTCTTGCCGTCCACCCTGCCAGAGCGGGAGACGGCGAGGATTTCCTGCGCGTGGGCCGGGAGCACGGCACCCTGCCACATCGCGCCGGCCGTGCCGAGGCCCAGGAGCGTGGCGGCCGTGAGAACCGAAAGTCTGTTGTTCAAAAGCTTCTTCATGGCTGCGGCTCCTAGATGCGGAAGTCGATCACGGCCGTGACGCCGGTGCCGTTGATGGGCTTGAAGGTGGCCTTGCCGGGGGTGAGGCTGTTCACAGGGAACATCGCCTTGCCGCGAATCCGGCTGCCGAGCGGGATTTCCGCGGTGACCACGTACTTGACCTTGTCCACCTGCTCCGGCTCGCCCTGGATCTGGGCCCCACCGATATAGGCGCCGCTTCCCGCCGCGAGGCTGGGAACAACCTTGGTCTTGCCACTGTAGCGAACTCCCTTCTGCTGAAGGAGGGTATTGATGGTCTTGTTGATCTCCGGCCCGAACTGCTTCACCAGGAAGCCGATGCCGCCAACCTTCACCACCTTGCCGAGAACACCGTCGAACGGTCCCGCCTGCGCCATCTGGGATGAACCCAGGCCGAGCACGGCGGAGAGCGCCACGGCGCCGGCGACGATCTGCCAGTTCTTACTGCGCCCATTCATATTGCGCGTCTCCCTTTTCAAGCCACTGCTTGCTGATGCGGCGGATTTCGCCGGCCGATGCTCCAGACCCAACCCAGGCCCCGATGGTTGCGTCAGGATGCTGTGACGTTCACCACATCCGCGCCAGCTCTCGCCACCACGATGGGCCGCCATCCTCCTGGATTGTCGGACAATCGGCAAGCGGCGGCAAACGAATGCGGATTTCGGAATGCGGAATGCGGAATTGGGATGCGGGTTGGCTGAAGTACTGGACTGATTCCAGGGCTCCTTGGGTGGCAGCCTCCTCCGACTCCGGTGGGATGCGGTGAGACGGCGCCTTCCGTGCGGCTCGGCGGAGCCTCGCCCGCCTCGCCCTCCCGGGGAGGCATTTCTCTTCAGGTGGCACCGGGGCGGGTGGAGGGATAAGCCTCGAACTGCCGTCCAGTGACCACGGCCTCGAGCGCTTCCACCGCGCGGGCCAGTTCCTGGTCCGAGGTGTAGAGCGGCGCGACTCCGAGCCGGATGCAGTCCGGTGCGCGGAAGTCCGGGATGACGCCGTGTCGCTCGATCAATGCCTGGGTGATTCGATGGCCTTCCGGGTGCCCGAGGGTGACGTGACTTCCCCGGCGCGCGGCCTCCCTGGGGGAGCGGAGGGAGTAGCCGAGCGGCTGGAGCCGGCCCTCCCACGCACGGATGAGCCACTCCGTCTGCCGGACAGACTTCTCTCGGATGCGGTCGATCCCGGCTTCGAGGACGAGGTCGACGCCTGGTTCGATCAGCGCCGTTGAGAGGATGGGCGGCGTCCCGGTGAGGAAGCGGCCAATCCCGGCCACCGGTTGGTACTCGAGGCCGAAGGAGAAAGCATCCCGCTGTCCCATCCAGCCCCCAATCGGGTTGGCGAGCTGGTCCTGGAGTTCCCGCCGCACGTAGAGGAAAGCTGGGGCGCCCGGTCCGCCGTTCAGGTACTTGTAGGTGCAGCCAACCGCCAGATCCGCGCCCGACTCCCGCAGCGCCACCGGCACGGCACCGACCGAGTGGCTCAGATCCCAGAGAGTGAGCGAACCCGCTCGATGCGCAGCCGCGTTGACGGCGGCCGTGTCGTGCACGAACGCGCTCTTGAACGCCGTGTGCGAAAACGTCACCAGGGCGACATCCGGCCCGAGCGACTGCTCGACCTGCTCCAGCGGCAGAGTGATTCCATCGGGAGAGCGCAGCACGTCGAGGCGGTAGCCCTCCCCTGCGCCGCGGATCGCGCTCTGGAGCACGTAATGGTCCGAGGGGAAGTTGAGGTCGTCCGTGACGATGCGGGTTCGGCCGGGGCGTGCACGAAGCGCGGCGACCACCAGCTTGTAGAGACAGACCGAGGTGCAGTCCGCGACAATCACCTCGTCCGGCTCCGCTCCGAGTACGCCGGCGATCTTCCCGCCGATCCGACCCGCCAGCTCCAGCCAGCCCTCGTTCCAGCTTCGGACGAGGCGGTCGCCCCAGGCCTGTTCCACGAGGCGGCGGGAGAGGTCAGCGGTCGCCTTGGGCAGCCGGCCGAGCGAGTTGCCGTCCAGGTAAATGAGCTGCGGATCGGTGATGACGAACTGATCCCGCAGCGCAGCCAGTGGATCTGGGTACGCGGCGAGCGGATCTGGGATAGCCGAGGACCCGTCACTCACTCGCGGCGTGCCGGTCATAGTTGACGATGTTCTCCCACTCGCTGGCATCGGAGCGGGCGACCACGGCGACGACCGGCTCGGTGTCACTCATGTTGAACACCTCGTGCGGGATGCCCGGCTCGATGTAGATGAAGTCGCCCGCACCGTTCTCCACCGTCTGTCGGCAGCCCGCTCCGTACTCGTGGCGGACGCGGCCCTGAAGGATGTAGAGCATTACGTCGAAATCGACGTGGATGTGGGCGTAGGCCACGCCGCCCGGCGGGATGGTGGCGACGTTCATGGAGAGCTTGCGGGCGGGGGTGTTCTTCGCGGAGAGGCCGGGCCGGTACCGGATGTTGTTCCAGGCCCGGCAGTTCTCCCCGCCCTCGCCCTGCGCCCGGATAACGAAGATGCCATCGCCGCCTTCGACGTACTGACAAAGGTCCTGCTCTTGTTCCACTTGCAATCTCCCAGTATAACTTCTCAGGATAGGTATAACCTGCCGCGTCTGCTTGCCCGCTCCCAGGAGGTTGCGAGTGCCTAATGTAGTTGGGACAAAAGGTCAGATCGTCATCGAGAAACAGCTTCGGGACGAATTGGGCGTGGAACCCGGCTGGGCGGCCGTCCAGCGGGTGGAGAATGGGAGCCTGGTGATCCGCTTCCGACCTCCCAAGCACAATGATTCGCTCTTTGGGATCTTCTCCGAGTATGCAAAGGCTGTCCCGGAGGTAACCAACGCCGAACTGACGGAGGCCGCTGAACGCGGGTATGTAGAGAACTACCTCCGAAGATACTCAAGCGCAGTACCGGGCGCGGATGGGTCTGAGAGCGGCGAGCCATGAACCTCGTTGCACCCAGGGCTGCCTTCATCGACACCAACGTGGGCGTACGTTACTTCATCGCAACTCCAGCCGATCAAGCTTCCAAAGCTGCAGCCATCATCGAAGGGCAGTCGCAAGTCCTTATCACGCTGGGGACGGTGGCGGAGATCGCGTTTGTTCTGAAGTCCGTCTATTCCGTGCCCCGGGAAGTGATTGTAGACTGCTTGATCAAACTCCTCCGGCGTGAGAACGTATCAGTGACTGGGGTAAGTGAGGAGATTGTTCTCCAGGCGCTGGAGGCGTGTAGCCCGTCTGGAAGAGTTAGCTTCGCGGATGCCATGCTTTGGGCCGAAGTGACCTGCTCCCTCACTCCCCGCGTTTACTCCTTTGACAAGCGTTTTCCAGCTGCCGGCATCTCCGTTCTGAGGCCCTAGCGATCCACGCGGATGACAGTTCGGTTCAACCCCGTTCACCTGGGCGGTGTGGCTAGGCGGGTGAGGCTGCGCACCACCTCGGGCAGCGTCCGGATTACCTCGTCCACCTGCGCCTCGTCGTTCTCCCTGCCGAGTGTGAGGCGGAGAGCGCCGTGGGCCTCCATGCGCGTGTAGCCTAGGGCCAGCAGGACGTGACTCGGCTCGATCTCACCGGTGGCGCAGGCGGCGCCGCTGCTTCCGTAGATGCCGCGCATGTCGAGGTTCAGGAGCAGCGGCTCGCCCTCAATTCCTGGGAAGCGGAAGCTGGCGTGATTTGGAAGACGCAGTATGGCCCCCCTACCCCCCAATTCTGGGGGAGATGCTGCGGCCCCTCTGCCCCCCAATTCTGTGGGGTACTGAAGCGAGGCGACCGTGGGGCCGGTCAGCTCGGTGTCTGGGAGCGCGGTCAGGATGCCGTGGATCAGGCGGTCCCGGAGCGCGCGGAGGCGATCGGGTTCACCCGACTCCATTGCGGCGTAGGCCAACTCCAGAGCCTTGGCCAGCCCCACAATGCCGGCCACGTTTTCCGTCCCAGCGCGATGGCCATGCTCCTGGTCGCCGCCGGTGAGCTGGGTCTCCAGGGGGATGCCCATCCGGCGGTAGAGCAGCCCGACCCCCTTCGGTCCATACAGTTTGTGGGCGGAGAGGGAGAGGAGGTCGCACGGCATGGCACGGACATCGAGGGGTAGCTGGCCGGCGGTCTGCACGGCATCGGTATGAAAGAGGATGCCCCGCTCCCGCGCCAGCGCTCCGATGGCTTCGACCGGCATCACGGCGCCGACTTCGTTGTTGCCATGCATCACGCTGATCAGCGTCGTCTGAGGGGTGACCGCTTCCCGCACCTGCTCCAGGCTCACACGGCCATCGCGGGCGGGCGGGAGGTAGGTGACGCTGAACCCCTCGCGCTCAAGCGCTTGCGCGGTGTGGAGCACGGCATGGTGCTCGACCGCCGTAGTGACCAGGTGATTTCCCTTGTCGCGCAGGGCGTGCATCACGCCGCGCAAAGCGAGATTGTCGCTCTCCGTGCCGCCGCCGGTGAAAAGGATCTCATGGGGCCGGCAGCCCAGGAACGCCGCCGCCAGCTCCCGCGCTTCCTCGACCGCCTTGCGGCTTTCGCGGCCCAGGGAGTACAGGCTGCTGGCATTCCCGTAGTAATCGCGGAGGTAAGGAAGCATCGCTTCCAGGACCTCCGGCGCGGGACGGGTGGTGGCGGCGTGGTCCAGGTAGATCATGGCGATTGCAGCGGAGACAGGTTCGCGACGCCCGCAAAAGTTGGAGGCCCAACCGAACCGATCCCGGTCAGCGGGCGTTCGATGCTATAGGTCAACTCGGGCGCGAATGCGCATCCCTCGGCTGCTCGTGCGGATGCTGGCTGCCCTTCCCGATGTTATGCTGAATCGTCTCGATCGTCGCGGCCAGGGCTCCGAGCGCTGTCGCCGTCTTAAGGAGCACCTGATGAAGAGTTTTACCACCGCCATTCGCGCGGCTTCGCTGATCGGTCTGGCGGCGGGAGCGGCAGGCATCGCAGGAGCGCCGGCTGAGGCGCAGATGCCGACCTCCTTCCCCAGCCCAACCGGCCGGATTGCCTACACCATCAAGTCATCGATGATGAATGGCTCCCAGACCATGCTGTGGACCGGGAGCGGAAAAAACTTCCGCACCGAGACGGACATGATTCTGGCCATGAACGGCCAGAAGATGCCGATGAAGACCTGGACCATTAGTTCCGGTGGCTTCGTCTACGTCTTCCAGCCGACGACCAACCAGGTGATGAAGATCAAGGCGCCCAAGGGAGGGTCCGGGACAGCAATGCCGGGGATGGGTATGCCTGGCAAGGGACTGGCGGGCGGTAAGGTCACCGGCAAGGAAACGGTCGCCGGCAAGCCGTGCGA
>JANPLG010000368.1:0-5881 GCA_031426395.1 Actinomycetes bacterium | reverse complement strand
GGTGTCTGCCGGCTCCGGCACCGTGTCCAGCCATATGGCGTTCCACGGCGCGCGGTTCTTGCAAAGACCCTCGTAGTTGATGCCGTACTGGCCCCAGATTTCGCGCAGCGGCACGCCGCCCGACGTGTTGACATAGCGGGGCGCGCTCCGGAAGTTGCGGTCACCGCTTGGGCAGAAGAAGATCTGCGCGTTCTTGGTATACGGCAGCCAGAGCGTCTGCCAGTAGTAAGCTTCCGCGAAGCCACGAACCGGGACTGGCTCACCCAGGACGTTCTGGTTGATCTGGGAGACGCTGCTCGCCCAGCGAAGGATGAAGCCGTCGTTGTCTGTGGCATACATGATTCCAGCGGCGGCAATCTGTTTGAGATTCGACAAACAGGAAGCCCGGCGGGCGGACTCACGGGCCTGCGCGAAGACCGGGAAGAGGATGGCTGCGAGAATCGCGATGATGGCGATCACCACCAGCAACTCGATCAGCGTGAATCCCCGGACCCAACGCCTGAGTCGGAAAGAGGAGGATTTGAAAGGCATGGTGACTCCTACGGGTTACTCTGCAACGCGTTGAACTTGCGGACCTCGAGGATCTCACGGCGGCGAGCCTGCTCGTCGGTCATCTGGCCGGGGTTGGCGGAAGGCGCGGGTGGGACCACTTCCCCAGTGATTGTCTCCACCACCGGCTGGACCTCCACCGGACGCGCTGCCGCGGGTGCGCCGATCCGCATCTGCGAGAAGCCCCAGGCGAACAATCCCACCCCAGCGGCAAGCCCGAGACCGGCGACAATCGTTTGAAGCTTCTTCGCCGCTGCGGCCCCGGCGGGCTGGGCAGGAGTGTTGGCAGCGGGTTGGGGGGAAGTGATTGCCATCAATCCATGTCCCAGACGCTGTTGAGGTTCGGGTTGGCGGGGCTGGGGTTTCGGCCCTGGGCAGCGGTTGTGCTGGTCAGGTTGCTATTGCGCCGGTCATCCATGAACTGGGACTTCTTGCGGGCGCTCACGTGCCCGTCGCACCACGCGATGTTCGTCATCTCGCTGTGCCGGTCTTTCACCCGCGTGGCCCACCCGTTGGCCGGGCCGCCGCTGCCGCCGCAGGCATAGTAACCGTCGCCGTCCGTCAGGAGGATGGTGTCCGCCGGCTGGTTTACGTCGTCCATCGGCCGGACCGCCGCGAAGTTGGCGAAGTAGACCCAGTTCAAGGCATAGCCGCCCGAGATGCCGTAGCCAGTCGTCGGTCGAAGGTCGTTGCGACCGGGGCAGACGTAGGCACCAGCATTCTTGACGTAGGGGTAGATGTGGTCAGGCCAATCCGCACGGCCGGCACCTGCGCGCAGCGGTGAGGGCGGCACGGTCAGCCCGACGCTGACCGCCATGCCGTCGTAGTCCTGGGAGTACATCATGAAGGCCGACCCGAGTTGCTTCAGGTTGGATTTGCATGACGCGGACCTTGCCGCCTCGCGGGCCTTGGCGAAGACCGGGAAGAGGATTGCTGCCAGGATCGCGATGATGGCGATCACGACCAGGAGTTCGATGAGAGTAAAGGCCCGGCTCATGGCGCGGACGCGATGGGCGACTGACTTGGACACGATGACCATCCGGCTGTCTCCATTCTGCCGCCCGGACGAGACCCGGATCGGCGAGAGGTGGGTGAACTGCGGATATGGTGACCGACCCTCTTTAACGGCAGCCTAACGGGGCATTAACTCCCAGCGGATCGGCCGTTCATCTAACTTCGGGTCATCAGCGAGCCAAGCTGATCAACACTCTCCAGCACACGCTCTGCCCCGCAGCGGGTGAGCTCATCGCGGTCCAAGGTTCCCCAGCCCGCCCCGTAGGCCATCATGCCGGCGGCACGTGCGCCAAGAATGTCCGCCGGGCTGTCCCCCACCACCACGGCTTGCCTGGCATCCAGGTCCAGCCGCCGAAGGGCGAGGAAGAACGGAGCAGGGTCCGGCTTATAGGTGGCGCAGTGATCTCCACAAACCACTACCTCGAAGAAGTAACTCAGACCGCTTATGGCGAGGTGGCGCTCCGCGAGAACCGCATGCTTGGTGGTGACCACCGCCATACGCAGCCCCAGCCCGCGAAGCACCTCCAGTGCGTCTACGACACCCGGGAAGGGCAGCACACCTGCGTCCAGTGATTTCATCCGGGCGCGGTAGTCGAAGATCAACTGATCCAAACTGCGGTGCTGAACCACGGTGCGTTCTGCGAGGACCGTAGCGAACATCTCCTGAAGCGGGCGACCCAGTAGCCGGTGGCAGCGCTCCTCGGCCCCAGTGACTCCGACCAGCGCCTCCAAGGTCTCCGCAAAGCAGCGGACGATCAGTGGATGGGTGTCAAGCAGCGTTCCATCCAAGTCGAACAGGACGGCCTTGATCGGCACTCGGCCCAAATCGAGTGGGTCTGGGGTTCTCACGGTTCCCACCGGTACCGTTGGAGGTCGAAGCGGCCCTGCTCGTCGACCTCAATCCGCTCTTCGCGCAGCATCTCCATCTGCAGGTTTCGGCTGGGGAAGTCGGCCAGCGTTCCACTCCGATTGACCACCCGCCACCACGGCAGGTTCGCTTCGTTCGGCGCGATCTCCAGCTCCGGCAGAGCCCGCAGCGCCCAGCCTACCTGGCGGGCCGCCCCCCGGTGGCCGGCTAACTCCGCCACGTCGCCATAGGTGAGCAGGCAGCCGGCGGGGATGCGGCGGACCAGAGCGTAGACCTCATCTCGAAAAGCCATCCGTGACCACTCCTAATCCTAACCTCAATCTTAATCCTACTCACACATTCCCACGCTGGCGCGCGCCTTTCAGCAGAGGCACCCCGGACCGAACAATTGTCCGAAGAATCATTGGACGCCGCCGAAGTGTTCGCTATAATGTTTGCGTAAATGAAACCGAGTGCCGCTCGTGCCCTCTCGTGCGGGATCGGATGGGTGAACAAGGAGACTGACATGGAATTCACGAGAGAAATTCAGGACGCGCTGAACGCTGCCTTCCCGGAGGACGAAGTCGAGTTCTTGCCCCGAGCGCACAGTAACGGGAAGGCGTTGGGCCTCGCCTACATCGACGCCCGCAGCGTGATGCGCCGCCTCGATGCGGTGGTCGGCGCGGGCAACTGGAGCTTCGACTTCGACGTCCTCTCGCCGGACGGCAAAATGGTCCGGGGGAAGCTTACCGTCTGCGGTGTCACCAAGTGCGACGCGGGCGAGGCGAACACCGAAGATGAGCTTCTGAAATCCGCCGTCAGCGATGCGCTCAAGCGGACCGCCGTGCACTTCGGGGTCGGCCGGTATCTCTACTACCTCCCCCGCACTTGGGCACCGTACGACAGCCAGCGGCGCACCTGGGCCGAGCAGCCGCGCCTGGCACCTCAGGCTGTAGAGAAGGCTCTGGCCATGTGTGGGGTCACATCACGTGGCGTGACGTCAAATGGCGGATCGGCAAGCCGCGCAACGGGGATGATGCGACCGTCCATCGTGAACGGCGGCCACGGCAATGGCCAGCACCGAGAAGCATCGGCAGCGCGACCCATGATGCGAGAGAGCGCCGTTCGCGGATCGCCCCTAGCTGAAGCTCGACCGGAAACCATTGCCTCCACGGCGGACGAATCCCACTCCGGCGAGAAGAAGTCCCCCTGGGCAACCGGTGCCCGATCCGAAGCAACTCGCACCGAAAGCAGTCCCGAATCCAGCGGAGACCGCGCTGCCGCCCGTGCGTCGGCGAACTCTGCCACGCCAGCTCCGACAATGGCGCCCACCCCCGCATCCGCCAACGCGAGCCGCGATGTCGCCTCACTGCTCTGCAGCACCGGCATCTGTGGGAAGCCCCTGACCAAGGGCCAGCACGACATGAGCGTCCGCGCCTTCGGCGATCCGCTCTGTCCGGCGTGCCAGAAGGAGCGGGCCCGTAACGCGGCCTGATCCATAGTCCTGAGTGGGAGGTGCTTGCCTCCCATTCGGGCAATCTTCACCGGCTTTGCTTGCAGCAGTGGACGCCGTAAGGGTGTGTGTGTCTCCCCCCCCCCGTCCATTCCCGGGTTCACACGGAATCAGGCGCATCCAGTTTTGAACTGGATGCATGAGTCTCACGGGACAAGGGGATTGCAGGTCGCGGCCGGCTACTCTGCGGCGGGCGGTTGCAGACCGCCCGCCCTTTTCGTCACTTCCGTTCTTGCACACCATCTTCGCATCGGCTGGGCACCGCGCCCGGAGGCACCCTCGTGCAAGCCTGCATGTGGCGGCTGACTGAACAGCACGCCCTCTTCTACACTGACGACCGGGCCACCCTCCGGGCCATCCTCGCCTACGCGCGCTTCCCCTACCGTGACGCGGCAAAGGCCACCACCACCTACACCGGCAAGAATGGCCGCGTCTTCGCTTGGCAGTTCGTCATCCCGTACGATCTCTGGAACGGTGTGGTCCGCTATCTCGGCAAGGAGGCCATCACCGTTCTGGACCCGGAGACGCGCAACTTGGACTGGTCGGACAGCCGCGCCACTCCGCCTCAGCCAGAGCGGACACCCGTCTCCATCGCTCGCAAGGCGATGCCACAGCCGGTTGCGGCAAAGCCCGGTAGAGCAGAATCCTCAAGCTCGAAGCCGTCTAACCCAAAGCACAACAGCACAAAGCCGACCCCCGTCGAGCAATCTCCAAAGGTCAAAGCAGGGGCGACCAAGGAAGCCTCGCCGCACGCACTGGGCCGTAGGAGCAGCCAGCCGAGCCAGCCTGTGGCTGTCGAGGCCAAGCCTCCGATGATGGGCCAGCCGAAGCCAACTCGTAAACCGGCTGCGAGTACGACACCTGAGCTAGATCCAAAGCCAAAGCCGACCTCAACGCCGGCAAAGCCCACTCCCCAACCCGCTTCCTCTCCGCCACTCGCTGCGACGGGGCCAGCTCCAAGGAAGCGGGCTGGGGCCGGTCCTGGAGCCCCACAGCTTCAAGCTTCGCCGACGGCACCCACGGTGCACTCCGCCCCGGTGCAGCCCGCCGCAGTTGCCAAGCGAAAGGGCGCGAGTGCTTCGCCGCCGTCCCAGATGCAGTTCGATCTCGCGGAGGCGACATTGCCCGTGGCGAAAGAACGCCCGGAGGTGCCGCGGTCAAAGCGCAGATCACCCCCAAATTCAACTGCCAGTGACCAGGAGATGGAGCTTCCTGACATCGTGACCCGTGGCGGGTCCAAACGTCGCCAGTTGCCAGTAGCCCCGCCAATCCCACCCGCAACCAATCTACCGGCCAACGCCAAGTCGGCAGCGACTAAACCTCGTAGCAAGGCGTCCCCGGCCCCCGGCGTCAATCGGGCAGGGATTCTCGACCCACCTCAGCCTGTTTCGGCCGTGCCGGCCCCGCCCTCCAGGCCGCAAAGTAAGGGTGGGGATCGGAACAGCCAGAGCCGTACGGATGCGGCTACAATAGCGCCACTGGGGCCACACGCTCACGCGCCAATCCGTACAGCATTATCAGAATCCGGGAAACCCCAAGCCCCAAAGGGGCGACCCAAACCAGCCCAGGGCAACGCCCTGGGACTCACAGAGCATTAAGCCGTTCCTCGCATTCGCAGGAATGAGCTGGCTACGCGAGGAACCGCCCCTCAAGCCCGATTCCCCATAGTCGGATCGATCCGCTGCCGACCGGAACACGCCATGACCGTCACCGCCGAGCCGCCCGCCCCGACCACGCCGCCACCCGCCGATAGCGGTGGCGTTCGGACCGTCCACCGCCAGGCCGGGGACCTCTCCCTCCGGCCCAAGCCACTCACGGTCCCGGCGATGTTCCATCACACGGTTGGGCACACCCAGCACAAGGCCGCCCTCCTCTACAAGGAAGGCAAAGAGTGGCTTCCAATCACCTACCGCGAGTTGGATGAGCGGGTGGAGCAACACCGGGGTCGTCGTCGCCCT
>JANPLG010000367.1:0-1500 GCA_031426395.1 Actinomycetes bacterium | reverse complement strand
CCGTCGAAGCGGTGCCAGCGGGGATAGCGGACAGTGGTCGCATTTCCCCTCGCCTGCAAGGCTCACTGCGCTCCCCCACCTTCCAGATCAGCAAGCCGAAGATGCTCTTCCACCTCGCGGGCAAGGGCGTAACGGTGAACTTGATCATCGACAATTTCCAGCGCATCCGCTTCCCGATCTACGGCAACCTGACCCTGACGACCAATGGCGGCGCAAAGCCACAGTGGTACGAAATGGAGGTCGGGCAGTGGATCGGGCACCGGGCGTACCTGGAGTTCCTTGATCACGGCAACGGATGGACCGGCATTGACCGCATTCTCTTCAGCGCCGCCCGCCCGCCCGCCGAAGCGCCCAATGCCGCCATCCTACGGTTGCTGGAGGAGCCTGCCGCCGGCACTCCCGAGACGATGGCTGGCCGTTATGGCCAACTGATTCGCGAAACAGCTGGCCTATGGAGCGCAGGACGCCTGGCATCGGACCCGGAGAGCATCTCGCGGATTGATCTGCTTCACAGCATGCTCGTCGGCCCGAACGCGACCTCGATTGCGAACGCCTGCGCGCCTGGCGAAGCCCCGATGGCGCCGATGCTGGAGCAGCGCCGCTCCCTTGAGGCTGGCATCCCAGCGCCGCGCCGCGTGCCGGCGATGGCGGAAGGTTCCGGTGAAGATGAGCACGTCCATGTCCGCGGCAGCTACCGCACTCCCGGAGACCTGGTCCCCCGCCGCTCCATGGAGGCGCTGGAAGGGCCCACGCAGGCGCCCATCAAAGAGGGCAGCGGCCGGATGGAGCTGGCTCGCCGACTGACCCGGACCGACCACCCCCTGCTGGCCCGGGTGATGGTCAACCGTGTCTGGCAGCACCACTTTGGTGAGGGGATCGTTTCCACGTCGGACGACTTCGGTGCGCGCGGTGAGAAGCCGACCCACCCGGAACTGCTCGACTGGCTCTCCCAGGAGTTCGTGCACACCGGCTGGAGCTTGAAGAAGCTGCACCGGATACTCGTCCTCTCCAGCACCTACCGGCAAGCATCGGACGCCGTGGCTAAGTCCAGCGCGGTCGATCCGCAGAACAAGCTCATTCACCGGATGCGCGTTCGCCGCCTGGAAGCCGAAGCGATCCGCGACGGCATCCTGGCAGTCTCAGGCCGCTTGGATCCGAAGCTCTACGGGCCGAGCGTCCTTCCCTACCTGACTGCTTTCCTTGAGGGCCGGGGTCGGCCCGACACCACCGGGCCGTTGGACAGCGCCGGACGCCGCAGCATCTACATCAGTGTCCGGCGCAACTTCCTCGTGCCGATGTTCCTCGCCTTCGACTACCCGATCCCCTTCACAACTATTGGGCGACGAAGCGTCTCTACAGTGCCGGCGCAAGCGCTCACCCTGATGAACAACCCGTTCGTGGTGGAACAGGCGCAAGTCTGGTCAAAGCGAGAGCTTGCTGTGGCCGCAGCCTCCCCCGAGGAACGGATCACGCGGATGTACCAGCGTGCTTTCGCTCGCC
>JANPLG010000366.1:0-25929 GCA_031426395.1 Actinomycetes bacterium | reverse complement strand
CTCAGCGACCACCGGGGCAAGATGGTGATCCTTCACGCCTGCCGCGGCGAGTTTTGACCCACAACTCGGGGCGAGTTCGCCCTGTGGGACACGTATCAGCATCTCTTCAAGTGGAACAACACAGAGCTGGTCTTCCTGCTCCGTGGCGGCCGAGAGCCGCACCGCCAGTTTCGCGAGCAGTTCAAGATCCGCCCGCGCATCCTCATCGATGACGATGGGAAAGTCGGTGAAACGCTGGGAATCTACGAGCCGCACCACCAGCTACCGAACGACGGCTACCACTACTACATGGCACCGGCCGTCTACCTTGTGGACAGCCAGGGCAACCTCTCCTGCTACTGGATCCTGAGCGGCCCCCGTGGCCGACCCAGCCCGGAGACGCTGTTCGGCATCCTGGCCTACGCGCAGCATAAGGACTGGGTGTACTGAATCGGAGCCGGAGCCTCCCGCATAGGGAGAGGCTCCGGCCCAGTGTTCGTCGCCCGTGGGGAGTTGCCTCGACGGATCGGCTTCCTCGTTAGGCAGCCGTCGTCAACTCCAGCTTGAGCGCCTTCATGCGGTCGGCGAGGGTGCTCATCTGGTCGGAGAGGACCGTTTCCGCTTCCGGGAACATCTCCTCTTCCTCTTCCTTGATGTGGTGCTGGATGTTCTCGCAGAGGACGGTCACCTTTGCGATGAACTGCGGGTCGCTCGGATCCATGGACTTCAGTTCTTCCATGAGCAGGTCCGCCACGTGGTGCTCCTCAAAGCCCTCGTTGACCAGCTCCCTGCCTTCCTTATTCGTGGCGGAACAGAGCGCCGGGTAGAAGACCTGCTCCTCCAGCTTGCTGTGGATCTGCAGCTCACAGATGATCTGCTCGGCCAGCCGCTGCTTGGTCTTGTGCGCGTTGTCGCCCGCCTCGTCAAACTGCTTGAAGAGCGCTTTGACCTTGTTGTGGTCCTCAATCAGCATCGTAACCGCTTCACTGGTGCGGGTGCGTGTCTTGGTCGCCATCCTGAAACTCCTTCGCCGGACACTCAAATTCGGATTTCGGATTTCGGATTTCGGATTGACAACGCAGGTTGTCGCAGCACAGAACCGCGCCCTTCGCGTCTCTCAATCTCTCAATCGCTCTATCGCTCCATCTCGACTTGGCCAGTCTTTCCCGCAGCCGGGCATGGCGAAACGGCGGAGCGAGGCCCTTACACTCCGTGGCACCTGAAGGCGATCGCAGCGTGTCCCGGCAGTAGCCAGACGCGGGATCACTCCACGCGCTGACCGAAGCTCTCCCAGAGGGCGTTGAGGTCCACGGCTGCGGCGTCACCGTCATGGGCCACCACCCGGTAGCGAAGATAGAGCGGCTCTCCGAACGCGATAGTCACGGGCTCACCCGCCACGATGCAGGGGTTGAGCATGTGGATGCCGCGGACCACGTGCCAGGTGGTGGTCGGGTTTCCGGGGTGGTCCATCACCGCGACGCCGCTCACCCTCCCTCCCTCGGCGCGATAGGAGAGATCGTACCAACGCGCGGAGGGCCAGTTGGCCTCGGGTCGGTTGAACACCGCATCCTTCAGCTCGATCTTGCCTTCCGGGCTAGTCGCTGTCATCTCCCCGCGCGGGCGGGCCCGGTAGCAGAAACCGCCGAAGGGGCTGCTCTCAATCACGACCGGATTCCGTGTTGGAACGGTCAGCTTGAACTCGTAATCCACCACGTTGGCACCGGGCACCTGGGAAGCGGTCAGGGTCACCCGTTCCGCGAGGACCGTTACCCGGCGGACCGCTTCCGCGTCATTGGCGTCCGCCATTTCCGCTACTTCCGCTTCAGGCGCTCGCCAGGAGTTGATCAGGCGCAGGGTCACCCGGTCTGTGCCTTCCTCGGTGAGGCGCGCCTCACGGTTGACGATGAGCCGTCCTTCCTTGGGAGCCTTCGCGCCCCAGCCCCACCAATCCCCGCGCCGCTCCCCTTCCAGGGCCACCCAGCCGCAGAAGATGCCGCGGTGGTGTGGATGGTCGCTCGGTGCTAGGTCGGTGACCAGCTCACCGGAGGGGGTGTAGAGCGGGTGGGTGTAGCAACCGCCTGGGACGGCCGCTCGCGGCTCCCCTTCGCCGGGCGCATCTCTTCGGTAGGAGAGGATAGGCTGGCCGTTGGGGGCGCGCAGGACCACCTCCGCCTCAGTGCGCTCTCCGGAGAAGGCCACCTCCCCCTGGGCTTGAGTCGCACGGGCTCCATGGGTGCCAAGCCCCGCGAGGGCTGCGGCGCTGGAAGCCAGAAGCTGCCGTCGGTCCAGACTCATCGTCGCGTTCCCTCGTCTTTCCACCCGCTGATCCATCGGGTTCCGTCCACCCGGCAGACTGGCCGCCGGTCACACTGGCCGCCGGCAGGCATCAGCAGGGCGAGCCAAGCTCCGGCAGGCCGTGCTGCTCCCGGGAGCACCAGCCCTCGAAGTGAATGCCGATCTTGTAGAGTTCCATCCGGCCATCCACGCCGATCTCCCGTGAGCGGTCCCGAAGCGCCTGACGCTCCGCTTCCGTCAGGAGGGGAGAGGCCGCAGCGGCCGCGTTCGCCTGGAGGTGCTCCATGCTGGCGATGCCGGAGATCAGGCAGTCGACCCCCGGCGTGCCGACCACGTAGCGGATGTTCTCCTCCGGCGTGGTGACGCCATGCTTGGCGATCCGACCGCCGCCCTGCGCTTTCATCCCCAGCACGCCAAAGCCCCGAGCGACGCACTCCGGCAGCACCTCCCGCTCAAAGCTGCGGAAGTGATGGTCGTACGGGTTCAGCGGCATCAGGACGGCGTCCCACGGGAAGCCGCGCCGGATCATCTCCAGGTGGTGCCACGGCGACTTGTGCCCCGTGAACCCCACGTACCGCACCTTCCCCTGCTCCCGGGCGGCGACCAGCGCCTCAATGACGCCGCCCGTGGCATAGGCGAGGTCCGGCTCGTTGTCGAAGACCACCTCATGGATCATCCAGAGGTCGAGGTAGTCCGTCTGGAGCCGCGTGAGCTGCTCTTCCAGCAGATCCATCGCCACCTGCTTCCCTCGACCGTGGGTGCAGGCCTTGGTCATCAGGAACGCCTTCTCCCGGTAGCCGTCCCGGAGCGCCAGCCCCATCCGACGCTCGCTCTCCCCGCGGTTGTAGTCCCAGGCGTTGTCCAGGAAGTTGATGCCGTGGTCCAGCGCCGTCCGCATCAGCGTGACAGACTCTTCGGAGGAGAGCTGGCTCTGGCCAATGTGCCCGCCCCCGATGCCGAGGACGGACACTTCTTCGCCCGTGCGACCGAGGAGGCGGCGGGGCATTGGGGCGGGCAGGTGGAGGTTGGGCATAGGAAGTAGGGTGACCGGACCAAGTATCAACGCGTGGTCAACTGTGGAGCGCCACCGACGGCGTAGGTTGCATCAAACCCAATACGGATTGCGAAGAGACGGTGAGAATCGAGGTCTGGACGCCTTGCCCGCAGGCGCTGGTTGGCCGCGAGCCCTTCGCTATCGATCTCGTAGTCACCCGAATCGGCATCCAAAATGAGGACCTTCCCCAGGTTGCCGGCCGTTTCAATCTCCGGCCTGAGGCGCTCCTTATAGATGCGGAGCGCCTCAGTTGCGAGGCCAGAGTGTCCATTTTGCATTGCGGGCACGAACCCTCACCGCCCCGTGGGGGCTTGTCCAACCAGGAACGGGTCTGGCAATCGCCAGGGACGATCTCTATCGCAAGGACTATTCCGGTTCAGACCTTCGGCTCCCAGCCCTTCCGGTATTCGCGTGACCAGTACTTCTCGGCCTCCCGGCCCTTGACGCGGCCCGTCTTCGGGTCCACGTCCACCGCGCCGCCGGTCCGCCACGCGATGTTCCCGAGGTGGCAGAGATGGGTGCTCTTCACGCCTTCCTCCACGTCCGCGTTGGGCCGACCGCCGCTCTTGATGCAGGAGAAGAAGTTCTGGAGGTGCGGCTGATCTGTGGCACCGCTGGTGCCCTTCGCCACTTCCTTGCCCGCCGGGTCCAGAAGGCGGTAGTTGCCGCCGTCGATCACCAGCGTGCCCTTGTCCCCGTAGAACGCGATGCCGAACATCGAGTCCTCGAAGCCGCGTCGGTGCCAGCTCCGGCCTTCCCAGGAGATCATCTTCTCGCCGAACTCGAAGTTGACGATGTGGGTGTCTGGGGTCTCCTGGTCATCATCCGGGAAGCGGTACTTGCCGCCGCCGGAGGTGACGCGGGTGGGGTAGTCCACCCCCAGGCCCCAGCGGCAGGCGTCCAGGCTGTGGATGCCGTTGTTTCCCAGCTCCCCGGTGCCCCAGTGCCAGAACCAGTGCCAGTTGTAATGCACCAGGTTGTCGCGGAACTCCCGCTCCGGGGCGGGACCCTGCCAGAGGGAGTAGTCCAGCCAGGACGGGGTCGCTGTGGGACTGCCTTTGCCGATGGTGGGCCGGCTGTTGTTGTACCAGCCCCTCGCCATCAGCACCCGGCCGATCTCCCCCGCCTTCAGCCGCCCGATGGCCTCCTGAACCCCCGGCATGCTCCGCCGCTGGGTGCCGATCTGGACCACGCGCCCGCGCTTCCGGGCTGCGGCGATCATCAACTCCCCTTCGCGGGCGTTGTGGCTTGCCGGCTTCTCGCAGTAGACGTGCTTACCGGCGGCGCAGGCCATGATCGTGGCGGGCGCGTGCCAGTGATCGGGCGCGGCGATCACCAGCGCATCGACCGCCGGATCCTCCAGCGCCTTGCGGAAGTCCGCAATGCCCTTGGGGCGCGGCCGCCCCTTTTTCTCCACGGCCTCAATGCACTTCGCCACGGCGCGCTCGTCTGGATCGCAGATATAGGCGATCTCCGCTTCCGGCAGGGCGGTGAAGGAGTTCGCCAGGTCGCGACCACGACCATTCACTCCCATGAAGGCGAGGACGACCTTCTCGTTGGCCGCAACTGCGGATCGGGAATGGGTGAGCGCCGGGAGGCCGGTCGCAACGCCCGTGCCAAGAACGGCGGATCTCTCGAGGAATTCTCTACGCGTGGTCATCGGTGACTCCTTGGCCGGACGGTCCAAATCCACGGTCAAACGCTATGGTCCAACGCAACGGTCCAACTTCACGGACCAAATCCAGGGATGTGTTACCCACAACACGGCGCGCTCCCTGCGCCCGTTAGAGTCAGCCCCAGTCAACGCTTCCCCGCAGATGCCCTTGCGCGCGCCGCGTCGGCCCACACCTTGATCCAATGCGTGCGGAACTTCGGTCGGGTGGGCATCTCCACCACCTGGGATGGCATATGGCACGAAACGCAATCGCCCTTCGGCTGGTGGGGACAGGGTTTCCCCTCGCTCACTTCCATCCTCGGAACGGCCCTGCTGGCAGGCTCGGGCTTCAGGGTCTGGCCATGACAGGAGGCGCAGATCCGGTTGTACTCCGCCTGCTTCACCTCCGCTGCGTTGCGATGCGGATCATGGCACGTGAGGCAGGTCAGGCGACCCTGGCTTTCAGTAAAGCAGCGGCTCCTGGCAAGGGCAGGCACCGGATGCCGCGGGAGTTGCGCCTCCAGGACCAGCGGATTCCCCATCACGTCGGGCGGCGTCTGATGGCACCGGACGCACAACTCCTGCGACGCAAGCTGCCGGTCCGATCCCAGCCGCGCGATGCGGAGATCCGCCTCCTTGCTGGGAGCGTTCGCGTTGCGCCGAACCGCTTCAACATGGGCGCGTCCGCCGCCATGGCATCCCTCGCACCCAATTCCCCAGATCGATTCCTTCAGCCGCAGCTTGCCCTCCGCTTCCACCAGCGCGGAGGTGTGGCAGGCGAAGCAAGCGGTCACGGTCTCTTGGTCCAGACGTTGCCCCACGGCGGAAGTGACGAGTCCGCCGGGCTGCTGGCTGGGCGTGAAGTCCCAGCGCCCGAGGTTGTGGTAATAGCTGATCCGCAGTTCCGTCGGCTGCCCCAGATAAGTACCAAGATAGGTGACGCCCCGCCGTCCAGACCCGAGGATGAACTCTGCCGGACTCTCCGCCACCTCGGCTCCCTTGCGCGCCTCGATCATGCAAAGGCCATTGCGGACCACCGGCCGATACTGGATGCCAAGCGCAGGGTCCACGAGGCGGGCCGGCTTCTGGAAAATCTTCCTCGAGTTCGCGAGGGTGACCTTGGAAAGAGTTCGAGCGTGGAACCCCTTCAACTGACCCGCCTGCTGCGGGTGGCAGGAGACACACGTGCGGTCTCCCGCGAACTGCGCACGTTCTTCCCTGGAGACTGTCCGTGGCGGCTGAACCGGTTCGGACGTGGATGCGGTTGCGGGACCGTCGTTCCGCAGAGCCCCCGTGGCCGCGTTGGGCCGGGGTGCGCAGCCTTCCACGATCAGAACGATGGCAGGAAGCGCTAGCAGGCAGAGTGCCGTCAGCCCTCCACCCCACCTGAGAGCGGTGCGGCGCTTGTGAACGGGCGGAACAGAACTGCGGTTCATCGCGACGGCCACGGTTTCGAAGCGCTGCGCGATGCCCGCCAGCTTCCGGCAGCGCTACGGACAAGAGTCTATCACGCCGTCTCGGTGTCCCTGTGACGCACCTGTGACGCACCTGTGACGCACCTCTGACGCTCGATGATCAAGAGTGGCGAAGCCCAGGACTGGAGACCAAATGCTACTCATCCAGAAACGAAGAAGTGGGGGAAGCAATCGCTCCCCCCACTCAATGATCTCGGAACTGGCTGGGCTAACCAGATTACTTGCGGCGCTTCCGAAGCTTCAGCAGGCCCGCACCGGCGAGGCCGGGGAGGAAGAGCAGCGCGGAGACGGGTTCCGGCGCGTTGGTTGTCTGAAGTAGCGTGAGGTAGCTGTCCGAGTTGTTGACGCTCCCGGTGATCCGGATCTCCAACTTCGTGACGTTCGTGAAGTCAGCGCCACCCACGAAAGATGAGAACTGAAGGCTCTGCAGGATGGGGTCGTTGTCAGTTCCAGCGGTCAGGACCTTCGACGCCACGGACGACGCTGCCCCGGTGAAGACGCGGTATTCAATGGTCGCACCTTGATTGGAGCCACCGAAATGCGAGAAACCCCAGACGTCATTCGCTGTGAAGTTCTTTGCAGCCCCAGGCACCAGATACTGGAGTAGGACGGTGCTGTTGGTACTGCTGCCCTGCTCGATGTCCAGCCGGCCATCCTGACCCGAGTCAGTGTCGTTGACGGTCACCTTCACCTGGGCCGTCCCGTTGTTTCGGGTGGTCGTGATGTTCCGCTGTCCGCCAAGCGCATTGCTCGTTGCGAAGATGCTGTTCACCGGGTTGGTTGCAGCGCCGCCAGAGTTGACGGTGGCGGTCTGGGTTGTTCCGACCATTCCGAGGTCGAAGGTGTCGATCAGGGTCTGTGCCGAGGCGGGTTTGGCACCCAGCAGTCCGACCGCAAGGATGCCGATGCCGAGGATGTATCGCGTGTTAAGCATGGAGAAGGTTCCGAGAGACGATTGCTACCTACGTAATATACCGTACGGCGTCTAAATGGACAAGCGACTTGGCCGAGCAAGCAAGAATGTCAGGGTCGATTTAAGGATGCGACAAGACACCCCGTTCGAGTGATGGCTTGCCGGGCTACCAGCTATAGACTGGTTGCGGCGAACGCCCCCGCCGCCTGCCTGGAGATCTGTCCCCTGCACAGATTCCAAGCGCGAACGCGTGTTTCAGGTCATCGGAGAAGCGTGGCAGCCGGATTCCCAGCATTGGGTCCCGTGGGCGGATTAGCTGCCAGGAAGTCGTTGAGGAAGTCGTCTGCGAGGTCGCGGACGGCGTTGCGCAGACCCTCCCGCAGGTTCCCTCCGCGGTAGAGGGCGCTGGTGCGCCAGGTGGTCGCCATGGTCGCCAGATCCGGCGCATGGGCCAGGGTGCAGCGCTGCCGCAGTTCCACCATCACCGAGTAGACGAGCGGCGACTGTTCTTCCGAGCTGCCCGGAATCACGTTCACCGCCACGGTGAGCACCGGCGTTCCTGGGCTGGCGGCCCGCTCCTCCGGCGTCTCCAGCACCCGCACCCCGCCGATCCGAAGGCGAAGGGCGGCGTCTTTCCAAATCTGGTCCGCCGTGACGCTGTCCTGGGGCGACTTTGGAACGGTGCCCTCCACCGCGATGGAGAGCGCGGCAATTCCGCGGAGTGGCAGCACGCGCAATGGCACGGCGGGCACCGAAGCAGAAGGCTTCGGCGCTCCGCCCTCGGGAGAGGCGTCTGCCCATGCGGTCCCGTCACGACCGAGGGAGGTAACGGCAGTGAGGAGTAACCCGCAGATGAGAAGGGAAGTCCCTGGAGTTCGTGATCGTTGCATCGCCTACCGCCTTGCCTGCTTACCGTGCCATCGTGCGTCACGTCTGTTATCTTCCTCAGAAGCCACGTCCGCTTGAGCGAAGTTCTCCCGGGGTAAAGGCACCGGGGCCAACGGTGGGCCGATACCCGCAGCGGGCAGATAGAGAGGGAGAGAGGGAGAGTGAATCTCCGCCATCAGCCACCCCGCTATCAGCAGTCTGCAGTCCGAAATCCGAAATCCGAAATTGAGATGGCACTGATCCGTTGGGGCAGGGGCTGGAGCGAGACCGAGCTGCGATCGTACCTGGAAGCGCTCCAGGAGCGGACCGTCAACTTCGACACGCCGGTTGAGGAGATGACGGCGGCGCACGGCTGGACGGTCGATGGCTCTGATGACGTTCTGGGCACCGAGGAGCACGGCGCGCCCCAGCCCGACGGAATCTTCGAGCGGGCGCGGCAGGGGCTGATGAACTACGACTTCTCAGAGCCGCACCTGGTGGAGGGGCACTTCGATCCGCAGGACCCGTTCATCGGCCGGAACATGCTGCTGGAGATCAAGTTCCTCGGCCTGCGCAACCTCTGCGGCGTCCGCGTCCACAGCGTCCGCGAGGAACGCACTGAAGAGGGCCACGAGGAGCACACGATCTTCGGATTCCGCTACGACACGCTCGAGGGCCACATCGAGCGCGGCTACGAGTGGTTCCTGCTGACCAAGAACCACCACTCGGGCCAGATCCGGTTCAAGATCGAGGCCCATTGGCGACTGGGCCAGTTCCCCAACTGGTGGACGCGGGTCGGCTTTGCGCTGGTGGGGCAGCCGTGCCGGATGGTCTGGCGGCATCTGGCCCCCCGACGGCTCAAGAAGCTGACGCGCAAGCCCGCCCAGAAGGTGGTCGCGCCGCCCGGCGAGTTGGCCCACCGCGGCGACCCCGAACCCACCCGCACCCGCAACGGGGGCGCCGAGTGAGGGCTACGGCACCCCTGCCATCCACCATCCTTATGACTTGCTCTTAAGGAACTGCCGCACCGCCAGGTAAACCGACCGGGCTTCTTGCGGACTGCTTTGAAAGAGACGCTGAAAGCTTCGGGCGCAGTTTAGATGGGGTAACCGTGGCTGCAGTAGGTCATCGATTTCCGCTTCTTCCTTCTCTCGCTCTGCGCCCTGGAGGTTTGCCGCATCTCGTAGTAGCAGATACAAGAGCATGATGATCTCCGCCCGGCCACGGTGGAGGTTCTTTCTGTCCGTCGGCTTGTCGAGCCTGAAGAACTCGATAGTGAGCAGTGCGCGCTGCCGCCGGTGCAGATCCTGTGACCGGGGGCGCGGTGAGGTCCCGTGGAACTCGATAAGTTCTTCCGGATCCTCGTCGTAATCCCCGATCGGGTAGATAAGGAACGGTCTTTCGGACGAGAGCGCCGCCGGATGTTCGCTCGTGGTGTCATAGGTCCCCGCGATGGGGAACCAGTCCCGCTTAAGCGTGGAGTTGCAGGGCTTGCAGGCAGTGGCGTAGTTAAGGAGATGGTAGGTAAGGGCGTAATACCCGCCAATACTGGCGGGCACGGGCGCGGGGACCACGCCGACGTTTAGTAGGTCCACCGGGACACGCCAGGGCTTGACGGATTTCTTGGGGCGGAAGTGCTCCACGTCATGCTCCACCTTGCCGTAGCGGTTGCTCTCCAGTGACCGCTCGCAAAAGGCACACTTGCCTTCCCCTTGGAGTTCGATGAACACGCCTTTGATCTCGCTCCAAAAGGACTTGGGGGGCTCGCTATAGGCGCAAGCTGCCTTGAAGGCGGTCGTACGCTCGTCCGCTCGCGTCCGCCAATCGGACTTCGCCGCATCCACGCGCGCTTCCAAATCCGCCTGAGTGATGGGATAGCGGATCACGGCATCACCTCGGCTCCACGGCTCATTGTCCGCAGAAGATCCTTGGCGGCCTCTGAGCTACCACCCCGAGCCTTGAGCATCAACTGGTGAAGCTCGTCTTCCCGAGACGAGGCGCGCGTGGACTCCAGCCCAAAGAAATCCGTCAAGAGGATCTGGTCGGCGTCCAGCCCGTGCACCGCCGACTGAAGCCGTTGACCCCGAGAAGAGTTTTTCGCTCCAGAGGTCATGTGCAGGATGTTCATCCATTCCAGAGAGCCCACAACCAATGGGCTATGGGACGTGACAATGAACTGGATCTTCGGGAGCGCCTCAGCAAGCGTGGGGAGTACAGTCATCTGCCATTTAGGATGCAGGTGGAGGTCCACCTCATCCACCATTACAATCCCCTGGTTCTCAACAAGCTTGCTTCCGGAGGGAGCAGTCTGAACCACGTGGTAAAGGAGATCCCCTACCCATCCCAGGTACGCCCGGTAGCCGTCAGAGAGAGCGGGAAAGGGAACGGACAGCCCACCACGGATAAAGCCGTACTCACCTTGCATCTGGTCACCGGAGAACTCGTACCCGGTAGGCTCCAGCAAGCGGTTGATGAGGTTACAAACCTGGGTGAAGCGACCGGGATTGCTGCTCTGCAGTTCGGGAAGCCAGATGGAGAGGGGCGTCAGCGAGTAAGCCTCCTCAAAGAGACTACGGACCCTCTGCGAACGGATGAGCGAAGACTGTTGACGCGCACCGGGATCGAATCGGTCACGTGACTCCACGCGCCGGGTGGCACCGTACCCCACCATGAAGAACGCGTCGTTCCGCGAACTGTAGACCGGGGCCCAGGGGCCGTCCTCACCGCCCGCCCACTCAAGGCGTTCCACCTCGTCGCTCTTGGGCGTCACGTTGACTCGTGAGATAAGGGGTTCCGCTGTCAGGACGTCATCTTGCGCATGAGCAAGAAAGCGGCCCTCAATAGAACCCGGAGCCGGAAGCGATGGAGTGGCGTCCGGCTCTCCGCCGTTCGAACGTTCCCGCCGCGCCAGGCGGTATGTGGGAAGATGGGCATCACCAATGGCCGGCCCCAAACCGGTAATGGCCACCGCCTTCAGGAAGGTGGTCTTGCCCGCACCGTTGTCACCCAGGAGCAGGTTGACGTTGGGGAGCTTGGGCTTGGGAAGCGCTTTGGTGTAGCGTCGATCCGGATGCAGGAGCTGCAGCTTGGATTTCTTGAAGGTCCGAACGTTGATGATTTCCAGCTGATTAATGTACATCGCGCCTGCCATCCCGACGCCTCTCTTCGCATCCGGTCAGTCGGCGTCGCGCCTAGGTTCGGTTCAGCACCGCCGCATGCCTTCGTACAGCGCCGTCATAAGCTCTATCTGGCCCACTTCCGATCCAGTTTCAGCGCCACGACCCCCGGCACAAAGATAGCTACTAGCGCCTGGGCCGCATGGTGAGCGCGCACCCGCCCAGAAGGTGGTCGCGCCGCCCAGCGAGCTCGCGCACCGGGGCGACCCCGAACCCACGCGCACCCGCAACACGGGCACCGAGTGAGGGCTACGGCAGTCTCCGGTTCCCCGTTCCCTGTTCCCTGTTCCCTGTTCCCTGTCCCCAACCCCCATCTCCCATCCCCCGATTCACTTATATTCCTCGCGGACAGGATGGAAGATATCGAGGGTGCGTGCGCCGGCGGTGACGGCTACCGCGCGATGAAGGGTTCCTCCGGGGATCACGTAGCTGTCCCCGGCTCCGATTACCTGCATTTCCTCGCCAATCCATAGTTCGAACTCGCCTTCCAGGCCGAGGCCGGCCTGCTCATGCGGATGCTGGTGCCACGGAACCTCGGCTCCGGCGTGGGAGAAGCGGACGAATGACAGCATGATCTGGTCACCCCACGCGGTGGTGAGGATGACCCCAGGAAAGAGCTCTCGGGTGGGCTGCTGGGCCAGGTCAAAGAAAGGCATGGGTCTCTCGATTACGGAATGCGGAATGCGGAATGCGGAGTGGGTGCGGGTTAGCTGGAGGCGGGACGTTCTCTTGTCTCTCCCTCTCTCCCTCGCTCCCTCGCGATCTGCGTTGGCCTGAGACCGTGTCGGAGCGTGATACACTCCGGCGAGGATTGGATGCTTCCCTTCTGAAGCCACCGCATTCGACCTTCCTGCAAACGGCCTTGATGCAACCGTTTGCGCCGCCGATTGTCTCAGCACTCCCGCGCCTCCGATGCGCCAAAAGTGAGTTCCGCCGATGCCCGCTCTCCAGGACACTCTGAACGCGCTGGTCGCCATGAGCAACCGGCTGGCCGACCCCGCCCTTGACTACGTCATCCTGGGCGAGGGGAACACTTCCGCGGTCGCAGACGCGCCTACTTTCTTCGTGAAGGCGTCCGGCGTCTCACTGCGAGGTATCACGGAGCGAGGCTTCGTGCGGGTGCGCCGGTCGCCGATCATGGAGCTCTTGGGCCGGGAGACCGTCACCGATGACGAGGTGCGGGATGGAATGCTCGCCGCGAAGGTGGACCGCCTCAGTCCGATCCGCCCCTCCGTGGAGACGTTGTTCCACGCCTACCTGCTCTCGCTTCCGGGCGTCCAGTTTGTCGGCCACACGCACCCTACTCCGGTCAACGCCATCCTCTGCTCCGCCATTGCGGAGGAAGCAGTGAGCGGCCGGCTCTTCCCGGACGAGATCGTCTGCTGCGGTCCGGCCCCCGCCTTCGTGCCGTACACCGATCCAGGCCAGCCGCTGGCGCGGGAGATGAAGCTCCGCGTGGAGCGCTACATCAGCGAGCATTCCGTTCCGCCGCGGATCATCCTGATGCAGAACCACGGCCTCATTGCGCTGGGGAAAACCCCTGGCGAAGTGGAGAATGCCACCGCGATGTACGTGAAGACGGCGCGCATCCTGCTCGGCAGCTACGCGCTGGGCGGCCCGAGCTTCCTCACCCCGGAGAACGTGGCCCGCATCTACACCCGGCCGGACGAGAAGTACCGCGAGAAGCAGATCGGGGTCGGCTGACAGAGCCGGCGACTTCCCGGGACTTAGGCGCCGCGCAAAGATAACTGAATCGTACCCGCTTCCCTGGCGTGCCTGCGGAGGCTCACCGTACGACGCAGTAATCCTCGTGCGATGGCTTCGTGCGGCCGTCGATTGTTTTGGATTCGCTGGCCTCAGGAAGGACCTTCGCCGCGATTCGAGCAAGTCAGGAACCCGATTGCCTCGTAGGATCGTCACTCATTGCGGCCAAGGGTGGAGAGCAGCCGGCTCCGAAGCCGTCAATCGCGCTGCAAACACGCCGCGATCCAGCGGAAACCTCCGCGCGATTGACCGACAGTCTGCTTGGGCGCCTCCCTCGCCAGATCCCTCATCTCGATGCGGAAACCCGTCTCTTTCATGGAAGACGCTGTCAGCCTCCCGTTCCCGACCGCATCCCCGGTCTCGCCCACATCCCTAGTGGCGCGCCGTCCCCGGTGGCGATTCCATCCCTTTCTGGACGTGGCTCTCGGGCTGGCGCTGATGGCCGGAATCGGGCAGAGTATCGCGCTCCAGGGCTACCAGATCTACGGCCACTGCATGGAGCCGAACCTGGAGGACGGGGAGCGGCTTCTTGGCAGCCAGTTCGCGCTGGCGGGAGGCATCCGCCGCGGCGACGTGGTTGTTTTCCGGCCGCCGCACAAGCCGCAGACCGCGTTCATCAAGCGGGTGGTCGGCCTGCCAGGGGAGACGCTGGAGATCCGGCAGAGCCAGGTCTTCGTTAACGGCCGCCCACTGAACGAGCCGTATCTCCGCTTCACCTGGCATGATGACCGCCCCGCAGAGCGGATTCCCTCCGACCGCGTCTTCGTGATGGGCGACAACCGGGACAACAGCAACGACAGTCGAAGCTGGGGTGATCTACCGGTGGCGAACATCCAGGCGAAGGTGCTGGCGCGCTACTGGCCGCTCAACCGATTTGAGCTGCTCCACTAGCAAGATGGCGTCTTCCGCTGGCTTCGTCGCTATGTGTTATAGGCGAGGCAGTGTTGTCCTGCCTGAATCTCACATCCCGTACCGGCACCCACATCCTGGAAACCGGGCGCGGCAAGCCGCATCCGAGCCGGAAGTAGGCCATTCCACGGGATCAGCACGCCGCTCCGCCGCACCCCACCTTTCGTTCACGCAATCCTCGACGCGCAAGTTGCTGGTTCACTGGACCCTCGCAGGGCAGTTGGCCCTCGCGCAATGGGTGGCTATGCAAGGGTGCCGGAGGGTTAGGTGCGTAATCACCGCCTCAGCCATCAGAATTACGCGTAGCCACGCTCAGAATGATTCCCCGGAACCGGTGGCCTGGGTCAGGGGTCCCTGGGGTAGAACCATGAGGGAAGCTTCTTTTGGAAGATAACGCCCCATCATTCCGTGCAGCCACGGTGCGTTGGGGGAGGACCGATAGATGTTCAAGAAGATCATTGCCACCTCGCTGCCAGTCCTGGTCCTGAGCGGTGGGGTTCTGATGGGCGGAACGGTAGCGGGCGGCGTGGCCCCCGTCGCGGCGCAGTCACGCAACCAGCAGCAGGACATCGGCGTTCAGATCGAGCGAGAGTATGGCGTGCTGGAGGCGAACACTCGGGAAGGTCGTCGCTACAACGACCAGTTCGACAACGTGGTGGAGCGGATTGTCAGCGCGGTGAACGCCCGGCGTGCCCGGAACTCCAAGGAGGGCAGCCAGTTCAGCCTCCGGAGCGCCAAGATCCTCGGCGGCCGGGACGAGAAGCACGACCAGATCGTCAACGCCTTCGCGCTGCCGGACGGGCGGATCTACGTCACCCTTGGCCTGCTCCGCGCCCTCGACAACAGCCCCCGCGCTGACGACGAGCTAGCTTTTGTGGTCGGCCATGAGGTGAGCCACGTGACCGAGAAGCACAGTGCCAGTCAGCAAAAGGAAGCGCTCAAGGCGGGCCTGCTGGGCGTGCTGCTGGGCGCGGTGACGCGCAGCCGTGAAGCGGCCACCGTGGCGGGCGGCCTTGGCGCGGCCTACGTCTCCAAGTTCAGCCGCAATGATGAGTATGAAGCGGACATGGCCGGTCTCCTCGCCATGAATCGCGCCGGCTACGATCCCGAGGCGGCCATCAGCATGCTGCGGCGGCTCCAGGCCCGTGGCGAGAGCAAGAACAAGCTCACCAACGGCTGGTTCGGCTCCCACCCGCTCACGGAGAACCGCGTGGAGCGGATCCGAGAGCGGATCGCCAAGCTCCCGTCGGGCGGCTCTCGCGCCCGGAATGCGGACGGCGATTACTCTGGCTTCCGCAACCGGCGCTAAGGCGGGCCCGGGAAGCTACGACCGGGAACAACCCAAAGCGGATTTAATAGAGGACGGCGAGGGAAATCCCTCGCCGTCCTTTTTTTGCTATGCCTTTCCGCTGTCCTCCGGGCAGCGCGTGCTGGAGGAGCCAGGGTGCGGACGCCGATCATTGCGGGCAACTGGAAGATGAACAAGACCGCTTCCGAAGCGGCAGGACTAGTGGGCGCGATTCAGCCCAGGTCGGGCGTCGAGGTAGTCGTCTGCCCTCCCGACACCACCCTCCCTGCGGCGCTGGCGGCCGTGGAGGGAACCGGCATCAGCGTAGGCGCTCAGGATCTCTTCTGGAAAGACTCTGGCGCCTACACCGGGCAGACAGCGCCGGGGATGCTCACCGACCTGGGTGTCACCCACGTCATCATCGGCCACTCGGAGCGGCGGGGGCGGTTTGGTGTGCCGGAAGAGGGCTTCACCCCGGAGGTGCTCTCGGTGTTCGGCGAGACGGACGCCACGGTGAACCTGAAGCTGCACGCGGCGCTCCGCCACGGCCTGGTGCCGATCGTCTGCTGCGGCGAGACCCTGAGCGAGCGCCGGGCCGGCGAGACCGATGCGGTGGTTGCCGGGCAGATTGAGCGCGGCCTGGCGGGGCTGACCCCGGAGCAGGCCGGCGGCGTGGTGGCGGCCTACGAGCCGGTCTGGGCCATCGGCACCGGCGAGACCTGCGCCGCAGAGGAAGCCGACCGCGTCTGCGGCGTGGTGCGCGAGACCGTGGGCAGGCTGTACGGTGCCAGCGCGGCAGAGGCGGTGCGGGTGCAGTACGGCGGCAGCGTCAAGCCGGACAACGCCGCGGACCTTCTCTCTCGCCCGAACATCGACGGTGCCCTGGTGGGAGGTGCCAGCCTGAAGGCCGCAGACTTCAACGCCATCATCGCTGCCGCGTGACCGGAGCACCTTGCGGTAGATGGGCACCTAAGGATTGTTAACGTTTGAGTGAGTGGGTGAGTGAGTGAGTGAGTGAGTGAGTGAGTGGGTGAGTGGGTGAGTGGGTGAGTGGGTGAGTGGGTGAGTGGGTGAGTGAGCGTAGCGACTTTCATCGCTCCCTCGCTCCCTCTCCCCATGTGGAACCGTGCCGAGATGAGGGCATAACGCAGCGTGAGCATCTTCATCGGCACCTCCGGCTACAGCTATGACGACTGGCGCGGGACCTTCTACCCGAAGGGACTGCGCAAGTCGGACATGCTCCCTTTCTACGCCGGCCGCTTCCCCGCCGTGGAGATCAACTCCACCTACTACCGCATCCCCTCTGCTTCCGCAATGCAAGAGATGGGGATGCGGGTGCCGGAGGGTTTCCAGTTCGCGGTAAAGGCCCACCAGGACATGACTCACTCCGGCCGCTTCGACCCGGAAGCGTTCCGCTGCTTCCGCCGCGCCATGGAGCCACTCCGCGAGATGGGGATGCTGGGCTGCGTGCTGGCGCAGTTCCCGTGGTCGTTCAAGCGCACCCTGGAGCATGAGATATTCCTGGAGCAGGTTCGGGCGGAGCTTCCTGACGCCCCGGTGGTGATCGAGTTCCGCAACGCGGAGTGGATCGACCCCGAGGTCTTCGAGCTTCTTCGCGGTCTAGGTCTCGGCTATTGCTGCGTGGACGAGCCGCGCATCAAGGGTCTCATCCCACCCCTCGCCCAGGCGACCTCCTCCACCGCCTACGTGCGCTTCCATGGCCGGAACGGGAAAGCCTGGTTGCAGCACCAGGAAGCGTATGAGCGATACGACTACCTCTATAGCGCCAAGGAGTTGGCGGAGTGGATCCCCAAGATTCAGGCGCTCCGCAAGGAAGCTGAGCAGACCTTCATCTTCTTCAACAACCATTACCTCGGCAAGGCGGGCCAGAACGCGCGCCAGATGGCGAAGCTCCTCAACGTGCCGCTCCCCCTGGACCTCATTACTTCGGATTCACCGGCTCTGGGACCGCCCACACTGCCGGGGCTTGGACCGCTGCGCGGACTGGAGCTCAGTTGATGAAGTCGGTTGTCGGCACCGTCTTCCTGGCGTTGGTCCCGGCCACCGCTCCCATGGACCGGCATGCGGGGATGCCGCCCCGCCTCACCCTGCGTGATGCCCCTCCGGAGGTCGCCGCCCGTGAGCTTCAGCAGCTCCTGGGTACCCCAGTCGAGATCCGTGGCGGCACCGGCCAGCGCCTCAACCTGGACCTGCCGCTGACCGCAGGCGACCGAATGGTCGGACAGGTGGCGTCTGCGTTGGGCGGAACGTGGAAGCTCCGGCTGCGTGTCCGCGTGGGGAAGCCTGCGGAAGTCCCGCCCGGAGCGCCGGACCGCATCCTCTCCCTTGGTGTCCAGGACCGTCCCGCCTCCCGCGCCCTGGAGAGTGTGGCGCGGGAATTGCGGGCGGAGCTGGACGCGCCGCCTGGCCTCACCCGGCGGGTCTCCGTCCTGGCCGTGAACGTCCCCGTGGAGACGGTGCTCGACCAGATCAGCGAGCAGGCTGGGGTCACCTGGACCCTGACCTACCTCATCGACGCACCCGCCTCCCGACCGGCGCCGCCCGCACGCGCAGAGCCCGTCCCGCGCCTTCCTGCCGCCCCGCCTTCGGAGATCCCCGCGCCACCGGTGGTCGCTCCCGTGACGGCCCCGCGCCCCGTGACTGAGGCCAGCCAGGCGGCGCTGTCGGGAGCAGGACTCAAGACCGCTATCCAGGCGGTCCTCCGAGAGATGATGCAGGCACCGGCCAGCAGCCGCTCCGCCGCCGTTCGGGAGGCGGTCCAACGCCTCGACCGCCTCGCACTGCCGCTGTCGCAGCTCTCACCCACTGATCGGGCCGCCCGCATCGCCTCAGTCGCGGGGGTCCTGAACCAATGGCGTCGCATTGTGGGCGGCGTGGCCCCCCGGGTGGCCCAGGAACTGGCCCCGGTCACCGAAGCCCTGGAGCGTCGCTTCCGGTAGCGCCGCTTCCGGTAGCGACGTGAAAAGGGGCGGCCCAAAAGCCGCCCCTCAACAGGAAACCAGGAACAGGAAACCAGGAACAGGAAACCTGTCACCTACCCCTTGTGGATGGCGCGGTTCCAGGCGTCCAGCGTCGCTTCCAGGAAGCCTTCGCTGAAGGTGGGGTGCGGGTGGATGGTGTGGAAGACCTCGTCCACCGTCGCCTCCATCGTCATGCCGAGGGTTGGCTCCGCGATCATGTCGGTCACGTGCGCCCCGAGCATGTGGACCCCCAGGATCTCGCCGTACTTCGGCTCCGCGATCACCTTCATGAAGCCGTCCCGCTCGCCGCCCGCCATGGCCCGGCCGTGGGAACGGAAGGGATACTTGCCCACGCGGACGTCACCATGACGCTCGCGGGCCTGCTCTTCGGTCAGGCCAACCCATGCCACTTCCGGGTGGGTGTAGACGCAGCTCGGGACGTAGCGGTAGTCCATCTTGGCGGCGTGCCCGGCGATGTTCTCCGCCGCCACTTCGCCGCCCCGGCTCGCCACGTGGGCGAGGGCGGGACCGGGGGTCACGTCGCCGATGGCGTAGACGCCCTTGACCTTCGTCTCCATCTTCTCGTTCACCGGGATGAAGCGGCGCTCCAGCTCAATCCCGATCTTCTCCAGACCCAGGCCCTCCGTGTAAGGCCAGCGGCCGGTCGCCACCAGGACGCACTCCGCCTCCACCGTCTGTTCCGGCCCGTCGGCCTTGGCGTAGCGCACCGCCAGGCCGCTGCCCTTCCGCTCGAACGACTTGACGCCCACGCCCAGGAGCAGGTCCATCCCCTTCTTCTGCAGGAGTTTGGCCAGCTCGGTGCTCACTTCGGCATCCGCCGGGGCGAGGACACGGTCCAAGAGCTCCACCACCGTCACCTTGGTGCCCAACTCGCGGAAGATGTCGCCCCACTCCAGGCCGACCGCGCCCGCGCCCACCACGATCATGCTCTTCGGAGCGGTGGGGAGGCGAAGGAGGTGGTCGCTGTTGACCACGCCCTCCAGGTCGATGCCGGGGATCGGGGGCTTGCTGCAGACGGAGCCGGTGGCGATGATGGCGTTGGCGGTGGAGACCTTCTGCGAAACCTTGCCGTCCTTCACCACCTCGATCTCGTGGGCGGACGCGAAGCGCCCGAGGCCGTCCAGCACCGTGATGGCGTTCTTCTTCATCAGGTAGGAGACGCCGCCCCGGAGCTGCTCCACAATCTTGTCCCGGCGCTTGGTGATGGCACTGTAGTCCGGTGTCACCTCCGCCGTGAACCCGAACTCCTTGCCGCTGCGGGCGGTGTGGATCGCCTCCACGCTGGAGAGCATCGCCTTGGTGGGGATGCATCCCACGTTAAGGCAGGTGCCGCCCATGAAGCTTTTCTCAACGATGGCGACCTTCAGCCCAAGCTGGACCGCGCGGATCGCCGCGACGTATCCGCCGGGGCCGGAACCGACGACCACCAGGTCGTAGTCCGCGCCATTGGCGGGCGTGCGCTGGGGCTGAGGCGTTTCGCCGGGCTTCGGCGCGGTGACGGTGGCGGCGATGGGCGCCGCGGGTGCCGGACGGTCAAGGACCGCGGCGGATTGGGTGGTGGGGTTACTTGGCATGGAGAAAACTTGGGCTCCCGGTAAGAGTCTAGCAACCGGGAAAGGCGGTGTAAGGATAACCCAAGCGCCAGACCGAGTCAGGGTTCCCGCGTTCCCGCAGCGAGAGACCGCCAGAAGTAGGGTGGCGAGGCTTGGGTAGAGGCCGGACGCCGCTCCGGCCCGTCGATGGCGGAAGTGGCATCGTCTTCGCAGTGGGCGGCATGAGTGGCGGATGCGGCGGAACGCTGCGGCGAGCGTGCCCTCCAGGGGTGCTGGAGTGTCCTTTCGGACCTCGCCAGGGAAAGGGACTTCGGCTGGGGTCTGATCCCTCGGGCGGTTGCCTACCACTACTGGCCTCACCAGCCTCTCGCGCCGCCAGATTGATTGTTGGATTGCTTGGAAGGCAATCAGCAGAATGCGGTCGAACATGATCGGCGCACAAACAGTGGCTAAACATCGGTGCGGAGGGATGCCCAGATGAAGATTTCGACGATCCTTGTTCATATCGACAGCGGCCACATGGCGCTTCCAGAATTCCAGCGCGGCTACGTCTGGAGCAGGGACCAAGTTCGTCATCTCTTCGAATCGCTTTACCGCCGTCACCCGGTGGGTGGTCTCCTGGTCTGGGTCACCGAATCGAAAGCGGCCACGCATCGGGGCGACGGTCCGTTAGCTGCCGGCGTCATCAAACTCATCCTGGATGGACAGCAGAGGATGACGTCGCTCTACGGGGTTATCCGTGGTAAGCCCCCCAAGTTCTTCGACGGCAACGTCCAGGCATTCACTGGGCTACGCTTCCATCTGGAAAAGGAGGACTTTGCCTTCTACCAGCCGCTGAAGATGCAGGGTGATCCGCTCTGGATCGACGTGACCGCCCTCATGAGTGCGGGAACCACGGGGTTGGGTTCCGCAGTGACCCAGCTGAGTGCGGACCCTGCCCTGGTTCCAAAGATCGGAGAGTATGTCGCTCGGCTCAGCCGCCTCCTTGGCGTGATGGACGTGGATTTACACATTGAAGAGGTTACCGGTCCCGACAAGAGCCTGGACGTGGTAGTTGACATCTTTAACAAGGTCAATAGTGGAGGCACCAAGCTCTCCAAGGGAGACTTGGCCCTGGCCAATATCTGCGCCCAGTGGCCCGAGGCTCGTGCCACCATGAAGCACACGCTTGCGGATTGGGAGCAAGCCGGCTACCACTTCAATCTCGACTGGCTACTACGCTCCGTCAATACTGCACTAACCGGTGAGGCCAAGTTTCAGTTCCTGCACAACCAGTCCGCAGCACAGGTTCAGGATGGCTTGAAGCGGGCTACTAAGCACGTCGACACCAGTCTGAATCTGATTGCTGGGCGTCTTGGGCTGGATCACGACCAGGTCTTTTTCGGCCGCTTCGGAGTGCCGGTGATGGTTCGGTATCTGGACAAGCACCCCGGACCCCTCGATGCCAAGGAATACGACAAACTGCTCTTCTGGTACGTCCAGGCAGGCATGTGGGGTCGGTTCTCAGGTTCTACTGAGTCGTTCATCGACCAGGACCTTGCCGCGCTGGAGGGCCCTGGCGGGGGGCTGGACCGGCTCCTGGAGCAACTCCGCCTCTGGCATGGCGGACTCCGAGTAGAGCCGGGACACTTTACCGGCTGGAGTCTGGGCGCTCGCTTCTATCCTGTCCTCTACATGCTCACTCGAATGGGAGCTGCCCGCGATTGGGGCACCGGGCTACCGCTTAAGGCCAATCTCCTTGGCAAGATGAGCAAGCTGGAAGTGCATCATATCTTCTCCAAGGCGGTCCTCTATCAGGCGGGATACAGCCGCTCTGAAGTGAATGCTCTTGCCAACTTCTGCTTCCTCACCAAGAACACCAATCTCGACATAAGCGCAGGCCTGCCGGAGAAGTACTTTCCCCTGATAGAGAAGAAGCATCCAGGCGCATTAGCCTCTCAGTGGATACCTGACGACCCGGAGCTATGGAAAATAGGGAACTTTCCCAAGTTTCTTGAGGCCCGAAAGCAACTCCTTGCCGCAGAGGTCAACCGGCGAATGGAAGACCTTCTCCACGGCGATCTGCGATGGCTGTCCGGACACGCCGTACCTGCGATCCCCGTTGCAATTCCAGGCGGCATCACCAGTGCGGCGGAAGAAGAACACCTTGAAGCGTTGAACCAGTGGGTCGTGGCGCAGAGCCTACCGCCGGGACTTCTCAATTTCGAGTTGTCGGATATGGCGTCCGGAGTTCAGAAGGCAGTCCTTGATCTCGCATGGCCCAATGGTGTGCAGGAGGAGCTCAGCCAGCCGGTTGCCGTCCTGCTTGACGAGGGGGCACAGACGCTCGCCGCCGCCAACGAGGCTGGTTACCGCTGCTTCACCGCCGTCCCGTCCTTCAAGCAGTATGTCTGCACCGAGATCCTTGCCCTGACCGAGTGAGGTTGCGCTGGATGGCGCAACAAGGTCCGGTCAAGCCCGCAGTGCGACCTACCAGCCGGAACCTCGCACCTTACCATTACCGTAAGAAGCATCATCATTCGGCACCGATCACCCTCGGGCCGTGCTCTCGCTCGCGGAGGCGCGCCGTGCTCCCCGTCCACGCTGGGTCATTCCGACGTCTGCTGCGCCTAGCGGCACCCTCCATGCTGCTCGGCCTGGTGCTCCTGACAGGCGGCTGCGGGGCCAACGACGCTTCCTACAACTCGCGTGTCCCAGGCGGCGTCTCTGGATCAGCCGCACCGGGCAGCGAGGCGCAGTACGCCGAGGCAGCCCCGACAGCCGCCAGTGACAGCCCGGTCTCCGACGCCGCGCCGCCCAACGTCCCTCGCCGCATCATTTACACGGCGGAGGTGGAGTTGACTGCGGAGCGCCTCACGGATGCGGAGCCCGCCCTGGTCCGGCTGGTGAAGGAACATGGCGGCTACCTCGCCTCGTCCAACGTCTCCGGCCGCCCCGGCGAGGCACGGAGCGGCGTCTGGAAGGCCCGCGTGCCGGTGCAGCGCTACGACAGCTTCATGGCCGCCGTCACCCGCATGGGCGAGGTCCAGCGCGTCCAGAGCGATTCCCAGGACGTCTCCGCCGAGTACTACGACGCCAAGGCACGGTTGGGGAACAAGCGGGTGGAGGAGCAGCGCCTCCTGGACCATTTGCGGTCGTCCACCGCCAAGCTCTCGGACATCCTGGCGGTGGAGAAGGAGCTGAGCCGGGTCCGGGAGGAGATCGAGCAGATTGAGGGCCGGCTGCGGGTGCTCACCAACCAGACGGAGCTGACCACCGTCACCGTCACCATCCACGAGATCCAGGGCTACGTCCCGCCGCGCGAGGCGAACTTTGGGACGCAGATCAGCCGGACGTTCCAGGAGTCCATCAAGACCCTCGCCGACTTCGGCAAGGGCCTCGTGCTCCTTGCCGTAGGGGCGGTGCCGTGGCTGGTTGTCATCCTGATCTTCCTGATCCCGCTTGCGCTGGTGATCCGCAGCCAGTCCCGCCGCCGCTACCCCGCTGCCCCGCCACCCACCGCGCAGGAGATTCCCAAGGGCTGATCCTGCGGGGCGTGCCCGTTCCGGAGGCGCATCACATTCTGCCCGCTGGGAGCAGGATCAAGGAGAGGCAGAGCATCGCCAGCACCGTGAGGGTTGGTGCGGAGCCGACCAACAGCCCGCATCCCGCCGCACGGTTGAGCGTCCCTGCCCTGGAGCGCACGATCAGCACCAGTCCGGACACCACACCGCAGCCCCATGCCGCCCAGATCCATGGCCAGATCCATGGAAAGAACGGCGAAGGGTGAGAGGCTATGAATAGCGACACCACGCCGATCTGCGCCGTCACAGCCAGCAAGAACACCCACCCTTCGATGGGGTTGGCCAGCCATCCTGTCTGGAGCTAGGTCGCCTCGCCCGGCAACGAGGGGCGCTGGTGGCTAGAGGCTCTCACGGAAGTCCTTCACCTCAAGCTTGAGGGTCTGAGATTCACCTCGCAGCCCATCCAACGCCTGCTTGAGGTCTGCCAGCGCCGCCTCTACCTGCTCCAGTTCCTCGGGTGTCCATTCTTGCGAGTTGAGGCTGACGTGTACGAACTCACCGGCCCGAGGGCCCTCGAGGATCTGCACGCGTACGATGTCGCTTGCCAATTCACTTGCGGGGCGGTCTCTTACAGCGGTGCTCATTACAGTCCCCCACTCAATCCGATAGCGTTATTCTAGCAAGCGTATCGGTACCAAGCCCACGCGTTCGCCCAGCCCGTTCTCGCCGGCTACTTCAGGCGGGCCGCCTGGATCTTGCGGATGGCGGTGGCCACGTCTTCCATGTCCCGCTTCTCCGCCAGGAGCATCCCCTGGGTGAGCCAGACCGCCTCGTCACAGGCCAGTTCCACTTCCGGCAGGCGGTAGCCGGCGTAGTCGATGCGGCCCGGGAAGGGATGGGTCGTCGTGTCGATCTTGAAGGCGGGGCTGCGGTAGAGCGGGGAGTAGCCGGGGCTGCATGGAATCCCCTCGGCGCGGAGGGCGGTCAGGAACTCATCGCGGGAGAGGCCGCCGAACTCGCGGGCATCATACCGGAAGATGAAGAGGTGGTAGGCGTGGCGGGTCACGCGCGGGTCGCGGGTCTGCGGCCGGACGCCCGGAATCTCCGAGAGCAGGCTGGCGAGGTACGCCGCGTTCTCGCTGCGGCGCGCGGTCTGCTCCTCCAGCCGCCGCGCCTGGGAAAGCAGCAGGGCCGCCTGAAGCTCCGTCATCCGGTAGTTGCCGGAGAGCATGCGGTGCTCGTACCAGCCGCCCTTGCGCACGCGGCCGCAGTTGTGCAAGCTCCACGCCCGTTCGAACAGCTCCTCGTCGTTGGTGGTGACCGCGCCGCCATCACCGCAGTTCAGGTTCTTGCTGGCCTGGAAGCTAAAAGTGCCGGCGTCGCCCAGCGCGCCGACCCTCGTCCCACTCCATTCGGCGAGGTGGGCCTGTGCCGCGTCCTCAATCAGGAGCAGCTTGCGGCGGTGGGCGATCTCCCGGAAGGCATCCATGTCCGCCGGGTTGCCCGCGATGTGGACCACCGCCAGCGCCGTGGTGCGCTCCGTGATGGCCGCCTCCGCAGCGGCGGGGTCGAGGTTGAGGGTACCGGGATCGACGTCCGCGAAGAGGGGCACCGCGTTGATGTTCACAATCGATGCGGCGGTGGCGATGAAGGTGTAGGGCGAGGTCACCACCTCGTCGCCCGCCTTGATGCCCGCGGCGCGCATCGCGATCTCCAGCGCCTGCGTGCCGTTACAGACCGGGACGGTGAAGCGGGCGTGGTGCGTCGCACTCCAGAGATCGGCGAACTCGTCGACCCGCGTCCCGTTGATGGAGAACCACTTGCCACTGCGGATGACGTCGGCGACTGCATCGGCGTCCTGCTCGTCCCAGATGGGCCAGGCCGGCCACGCGGCGCTGCGCACCGGTGTGCCGCCGTCGACGGCGAGGGCCAGCCGCCGGCTTCCCTCCGCCTTGCCAGGAACGAGAACTGCCATGGTGTTTCTCCGGTCGCTGGCCCAATCAGGTCAGCACACCGTACAGGGCAAGGAGCAGAGCTGCTCCCGCCGAAGATGTTAGAGCGATACGGAGTTCACAGTCCTGTGCGCCTACTCCCTGCGTGGGAGATGGAGTGAAAGACTGAGTGTAATGTTCCGCAACATTACCTATCGCCGGATGTCCGCTGCTAGTTGTTACGTCGGCAACTGGGAAGCTCTCGTTCACGCCGGGAGAGCCGCCCTCGCCAGACTCGCGAGGCGATAGCTCGCGGCCGAGCCATGAACCAGGACCCGGAAGTGAGCCGGAGCGCTCCTACTCCCTGACCCGGGGCGCATGACAACCGGGCGCATGACAACCGGGCCAATTTCACCCTTGCATTATAATTGCGCGGCCCGCCCTCCGTGGTTCGAGCTTCGTAAGTTGAGCTTGCTTGATCGAAGAGTTTTCTTCACCGTGCCCCATTTGCCCCTCGCCCCTTCGCTCACGACCCGGAGTCGCGTCCATCCCGGTCGCGTCCATCC
>JANPLG010000365.1:0-3397 GCA_031426395.1 Actinomycetes bacterium | reverse complement strand
GAGGACAGCCAGCCCATCCGGGCTGGCTGTTCCGCTTTTCCGTCAGAGCGGCTTGGCCTGTTAGTCCAGCAGCTCTTCCAGCCAGTTCTTCCGGCGCTTGTGGTGGTGCTCGCTGCGGTAGTCCCCACGGTAGCGGTAGTCGCTCTCGCGCTGGGGCTCGTACTGGGGTTGCTAGCGGACCTCGTCACTGGGAACGCCCGCCCGGGTGGAGCGCTCCAGGACCTTGTCCAGCTCGCCGCGGTCCAGCCAGATGCCCCGGCACTGGGGACAGTAGTCGATCTCGACGCCCTGGCGCTCCGTCATCTGGAGCACCGTGCTGCAAGCGGGGCACTGCATTTTATTCTCCTCACTCAACGCCAAGACAGGTCGTCGCGATCAGCGCCTGTCTCCTGACCTCATCCTATCCACCACAGCGGGACATCCCCAAGCGTCCCCCAAGGACTCTACGATGCTGCCCCACACTGGCGCACAATCGTCGTGTCGAATTCGGCAGAAGGTAACCGCGCCGTCAGCCGGAAGGATTCGCCACCGTAGCCCCGTGCTCCACGAAATTGCGAAGGAGTTCCTTACCGTGTTCGGTGAGGACGCTTTCAGGGTGGAATTGGACGCCTTCAATGGGGAGCGTCTTGTGCCGGACACCCATGATCTCGCCCTGCTCCGTCTCTGCGGTAATCTCCAGGCAGTCCGGCAGGGTTTCGCGGCGAATGATGAGGCTGTGGTAGCGGGTCCCTTCAAAGGGGCTGGGGAGGCCGGTGAACACCCCCTGACCCTGATGGAAAACCGGGGAAGTCTTGCCGTGCATGAGCCGCCCGGCTCGCACCACCTCGCCGCCGAAAGCCTGGCCAATGCTCTGATGGCCCAGGCAGACCCCGAGGAGCGGCACCTTGCCGGCGGCGGCCTTAATCAGCTCAACGGAGATGCCGGCCTCATTCGGCGTGCACGGGCCGGGCGAGACGATGATCCGGTCCGGGTTCATCGCCATGACCTCGTCCACGGTAATGGCGTCGTTGCGGAAGACGCGGAGGTCCTCGCCCATCTCACCCAGGTACTGGACCAGGTTGTAGGTGAACGAGTCGTAGTTATCGATCATCACGATCATGGATTGGCTCGATTCTGTTAACCGCCAAGACGCCAAGAGCGCCAAGGGGAATTCACCACGGAGACACGGAGATGGCACGAAGAGATTTGGAGAGGGTAGGTAGGAGTTGCTTGACGGGGAGCGCCTGCGGTTGCACAGTGGACTCTTTCGTAATCACCGCCGAGACGCAGAGGACGCGGAGAAGGTGACAGCGGTTGCGCGGCAGGTTCGGTTGGCTTGAAGCTTTCGAACTCGAAGATCACCCTTCACGTGCCCCAGTTCACCGATCTCTCCCTTTGATTCTCTCTGTGCCTTCTCCGTGTCTCCGTGTCTCTGTGTCTCCGTGGTGGAATTCCCCTTGGCGTTCCTGGCGTCTTGGCGGTTGTCTACTCCAGGCCCCGTTCGGCAAGTTCGATGGCACGGATGAGGGCGCCGGCCTTGTTCTCCGTCTCCTGGAACTCGGCGTCCGGGTCGCTGTCCGCCACGATGCCGCCGCCGGCCTGAACGTAGGCGGTGCCGCCCTGCATGACAATGGTCCGCAGGGTGATGGCGGTGTCCATGTCGCCGCTGAAGCTGAAGTAGCCGATGACGCCGCCGTAGGGGCCACGCTTGACCGGCTCCAACTCCTCGATGATCTGCATGGCGCGGATCTTGGGAGCACCGGAGAGCGTGCCGGCCGGGAAGGCGGCGCGGATCAGGTCGTAGGCGTCCTTGTCCGGACGCAGGCGGCCGACCACGTTGGACACGATGTGGATAACGTGCGAGTACTTCTCCGTGACCATGAGCTGGTCCACCTGCACGCTTCCGTACTCACAGACGCGGCCGATGTCGTTTCGGTGGAGGTCAACGAGCATGAGGTGCTCGGCCTGCTCCTTGGGATCGGCCAGGAGTTCCGCTTCGAGGCGGGCGTCCTCTTCGGCGGTCTTTCCCCGGCGGATGGTGCCGGCGATGGGGCGGGTGACCACGTCGCCGCCGCGCTCCGTGACGAGCGTCTCGGGAGAGGCGCCGACGAGCTGGCATTCCTCGAAGTTGAGGAAGAACATGTAGGGAGATGGGTTCACGCTGCGGAGCGCCCGGTAGATCTCAAAAGGCGTGGCGGAGACTTCTACCTGCATCCGGCGGGAGAGGACGACCTGGATGATGTCACCCGCCGCGATGTACTCCTTCGCCTTGAGGACACCGGCGGCGTGCTCCTCGCGTGAGGGCGTCGAGGTCACTGCAAGCGGTTGCTCATCGCCTGCGGGACCGGCCGGTCGGCCCGGTCGGGAGATCGGATGGGGGATCGGCTGGCGAAGCTGGGCGACCAGCGCCTCGATCTTGCCGGTGGCCTCACGGTAGGCGGCCTCCGGGTCACCGCCAGCCCGCGCGAGGCAGAGCACCTTGATGCGGTGCTTCACGTGATCGAAGATCAGCAGCGTGTCCGTGAAAGCGAAATAGCAATCGGGTAGGTTGCGGTCGTCCGGCTTCACATCAGGGATGCGCTCGAAGAAGCGGACCGTGTCGTAGCCGATGTAGCCGACGGCCCCGCCACAAAACGGTGGAAGCTCCGGGTCCTGGCGGCAGCGGTAGCCGGCCAGAAGTTCCTTGAGCAGGTGGAGGGGATCTCGGCCTGGCTTCAGAGGAATCTTCTCCGTCTGGCCGTCACGCGTGACGACCGCCTCGCCGCCCTTCGACTTGAACACGAGGAAGGGTGCGCCGCCAATGAAGCTGTAACGGCTGATTTGCTCGCCGCCGGAGACGCTCTCCAGCAAGAAGGAGTGTGGCCCGTTGCCGACCTTCAGGAACGCGCTGACCGGCGTTTCGAGGTCGGCGAGGATCTCCCGGTAGACCGGAACGAGGTTCTCATCGACGCAGCGGGCGGTGAACTCTTGGAGGTTGGGGGTGTGCATTGCAACGACCGGGATACTTGACTGCGAAAGGGGAAGGGGATTGGTCGAGGTTGATGGCTGTGGGCGGGACGCAAAAAAGGCCGGGGCTTCTGGCCCCAGCCCTAACGCAAAGAGGGCCGGGGCATTCTGCCCACGGCCCGCAAACTTCAGAAAGCAGCAAAGGCGGTGGACAGCGTTAGCTCCACCACCACCAACCCTGACCCAGTTCCACCGAAACGGTCTGCATAGAACGGCTTCCTTGAGGTGAGTGTAACGCGTGGTTGCTGCCTCGTCAACCGGATCAGTCTGATCGACCTGACAAGCATGGACAAGATGCGTTCTTGATGATTGTTACGATTTGCAGTTTCACGCCCGTCTGCTGCGGCAATATCGTGGTGCCGGTCTCCCCATCCCTCGGCGCATTGCAAGTTGTAACCTATGCACCGTACAG
>JANPLG010000364.1:0-5564 GCA_031426395.1 Actinomycetes bacterium | reverse complement strand
TGCTCCGCACCCGCCGGGGCGTCGTCGTCCTTACGAAGTCGGACACGGTCGAGCCGGACTGGCTGGAGCTGGTGGCGGAGGATGTGCGGTCGGCGCTGCAGGACACCTTCCTGCGCGACGCGCCCATAGTCCCGGTATCTTCGATCACCGGCGCGGGGCTGCCCGAGTTGACGGCGCTCCTGGACGAGATGGCGGATGCGGTGCCGACTCGCACCATCGTCGGGCCGTGGCGGCTGCCTATCGATCGGGTGTTCACCATCGGCGGTTTCGGGACGGTGGTGACGGGGACGTTGGTCGCAGGCGTGGCGCGGGTCGGCGACCGCGTCTCGATCTTGCCCGATGGTCTCGATACTCGAATCCGAGGCATCCAGGTTCACGGCCATTCCGAGTCGATGGCTGAAGCGGGGACACGGGTTGCGCTTAACCTGGCCGGAGTTGACCTTGATCAGGTGGAACGCGGCTCCGTGGCGGCACCTCCGGGCGCGTACTCCCCCACCCTCGCCCTCGATGCTAGGCTCGAGATCCTGAAGAGTTGCCCACGCGAGGTGAAGAACCGAACCCGGGTTCGGGTCTATCTAGGGACCGCGGAGATCCTCGCTCGCCTCAACCTGCTCGACCGAGAGGTGCTGCGCCCAGGGGAAAACGGTCTCGTGCAGCTCCGGCTGGAGTCCCCTACACAGGCCATGCGCGGTGATCGGTTCGTGCTTCGCTTATACTCTCCGATGGAGACGTTGGGCGGCGGCACCATTCTCGACACTGCGCCCTCGCGGCACCGCCGGTTCAACGCGGCGGTGCTGGCGAACCTTGCCGTGAAGGAGAAGGGTTCCCCCGAGGAGCTGGTTGCCGATGCGGTCTACCGCTCCGGCCTGACACCTGTCTCCGCAGCCGTTCTCTCCACACAGTTGGCGATGAGCGCCGACTCTCTGCGTCCGCTGGCCGCTGCGGCGGTCGCGTCCGGCACCCTGGTGCCACTAGAGAACGAGTCCTGGGTGCACCGCCATCGGCTGGATGCGGCGGCGCACCTGGTGGAGGGTACGCTCTCCGAGTTTCACGCGGCTAACCCGATGCGCTCCGGCATGAGCCGCGAGGAACTCCGCAGCCGCGTCTCGCGCCAGATCCCGACCAAGGGGTTCAACTTGGTGCTGGGTCACCTTGAGAGGGCGGAACGGGTCATCTCCGAAGGGGGCCGCGCGTCACTGGCGAGCCACACTCCCCAGTTCACGGCACAGCAGCAGGCGGTGGTTTTCCAGGTTGAGCAGGGCCTCACGGCCAATCCCTTCAACCCGCCGGGCTACCCGGAGCTGACGGCCGGCGCCGATCCGAAGACCGCGCAACTGGTGTGGGAGGCGCTCATCGGCAACGGCCTCGTGGTCCGCCTCACCCAGGACGTCTACCTGCACCGCACCGCCGTGGAGACGGCGATCTCCAGAGTTCGGGAGACGATCCAGGCCGAAGGTCCTATCACGGCGGGGCAATTCCGCGATCTCGTCGGCACCACGCGGAAGTTTGCCGTCCCGCTGCTGGAGTGGCTGGACGCCCAGCGTGTCACGCGGCGGCTGGGGGATCTTCGGGAGCTCTTCTGAAGCGCGCGGGTCAACCGTTGGGTAGACCGCGTGATTCGCGTCGGCTGTCGAACGCGGAAGGGATCACAGAAAATGGAACGCGGATGACGCGGATTCTATCGATCTGCGCTGATCGCTCAAGTGGATGAGCCTGTCCACGTCTTTGTAACTGAGGACAGATACCGGGTGTAACCGATCGCCGGCTTCTTCCGAAGCGTGAGCACCAGGGCATTCTCGTAAACTTTCTCCAAGAAGCCATAACCGAGAGCGTTGTAAACGCGATAGAAGGCTGCAATGATCGTCTCTGTCAGCTCGGAATACTCAAGGCTCCTCTCCATCGGCTTGATCCGCGTCGATCCTCAAAATCCGCGTCATCCGCGTTCTATTCCCCCTGCATCCAGTTCGCATACCGGATGCAGGGGGTCAGGCCTATCCGTACTTGGGGAGCGAGTACGGCTTGCGGTACTCCCGCTGGTAAGCGAGGGTATCCTTGCCCGCCTTGCCGACGAGATCGTTCTTCTCCTTGCTCCACTTGATCGGCTGCCCCGCCAGGTAGGAGACGTTGGCGAGGTGGCAGATGGTGGTGGTCTGGTACATCGATTCCAGATGGCTGCGCGGCTTCTCCCGTGAGACCACGCAGTCCAGGAAGTTCTGCCAGTGGTCCGGTCCCTTGAAGGTGGTGCCCGTAGGCTTGTCCTTCGGCTTGCCATCCGGCCCGGTGATCGACCAGTCGTTCCGCCAGACGGTCAGCGCGGTGCCGTCCTCCGCAATGAACTGGGTGCCATTGTCATGGGCGGCATCCAGCGGCCGGCGACCGGTCTCCCAGTGGAAGACGAAGTTCGGAAACTTCATCAGGGCGACGTGGGTGTCCGGAGTGGTCCGGTCGTCGTCGGGCCACGCTAGCTTTCCGCCGTAGGCCGAGACGTCGGTCGGCATCACCAGGTCGGTGTCCGGGCTCATCGCCAGGAAGGCGATGTCCATCATGTGGACGCCCCAGTCGCCGGTCATCCCGGCCGCCGTGTTGAAGTACCAGCGCCAGTCGTAGTGGCAGTTCTTCGGCGTGTAGGGCACCTTCTCCGCCGGGCCGATCCACATATCGTAGTCCAGCCCGTTGGGCGGGGAGGTCGGGCTGTTCTTGCCCACGCGCGCGGTGTCGGTCTTCCAGGCCCGCGCGGTGGTGATCCGTCCCAGCTTGCCACTGCGGACGTAGTTCACGGCGTCCACGAACGCACCCGTACTGCGCTGCCAGGTCCCCACCTGCACCACCACGTTGTTCCGCTTGCACGCCGCCACCATCGCCTTGCCCTCGACGATGTTGTGACAGATCGGCTTCTCCAGGTAGATGTCCTTCTTGGCTTCCGCAGCGTGGATGGTCTGGAGCGCGTGCCAGTGGTCGGGCGTCCCGATGATGACCGCGTCGATGTCCTTCCGCTCCAGCAGCTTGCGGTAGTCCTTGAAGATCTCCGGCCGCTTGCCTTGCTTCTTCTCCACCTCATCCGCGGCCCGGCGCGCATGGCTTTCGTCCACATCGCACACGGCGGCGAAAGGGACGCCCTTGCCCATGAGGTTGTTCATGTTGGAGCGGCCCATACCACCGCTGCCGATCAATGCCATCACCGGCAGCTTGCCGCTCGGCTTCACCTCGCCCTGGGTGGTAGCGGCGCGGACAATCGCCGGTTCGCTCAGCGTGCCGAGGCCCACGGCGGCCGCCAGCTTCGCGCTGTGATCCAAAAACTCCCGGCGGGTACTTGAATTGCTCATAAGAAGGTCCTCGTTGATGAAAAAGGGCTCATCATCCGCTACGGTTCAGCACAACCGCACTCCCCTCCTACACCCAGCAGCCTGTCTTCGTCAGCCCCTTTGCTTTGACCCAAGGCATGTCCCTGCGACTCCACCGCTACAACCCCCAGCCCCAACAGGGCGAGATACGCCCCCTTGGGGCTGACCGACCGATGCACCCGTCGTGATCCCGCTACACGTCGGTCCGCACCGATGCCTCCACCGGTCGTCTTGCAACGAGCGGCGCCTACCCGCATTTCGGGACAACCCAGCCCTGAAGGGGCGCAATACGCTAGCCCAGGGCACCGCCCTGGGGACCTCCGGGAGCCCAATCCCCCACCAGCCCTGAAGGGGCGCGATACGTCAGCCCAGGGCACCGCCCTAGGACCCGGGACCCAGATCCCCCTCACCGCTATACGACCGCACGGACGCCTGACCATCCCGATCACCCGCGATCGGTTTCCCTCCCCTCTTGGCGTCCTTGGCGACTTGGCGGTTCGTTCGACCCTCCACCACTCCGCAACATAACTGCCCGTAACACCATCCTGAGCCTTGTGTCCCAGGCAGGCAGAACGAGCGGGCTGCTTGCGGGAGATGAGCGGATGCGGATGGTGCGAAACCTACTCTGGGTGGCGGCGACGGTGGCACTGGTCGTGCCCGCGATGGCGACCCCGGCGCGCAAGACTTCTAAGGCGAGATCGAAGCCCACTGCCAAGGCGACGGCAAAGAAGCCCTCCGCCAAGGTGGCCCAAGTGCCGGTGGTGAAGGCTCCTGAGCATCCGCAGTTCCTGCGTGACGTGGCCCCCGTATTGGACAAGACCGGCTGCTCCACTGCGGCGTGCCACGGCAAGTTTGGCGGGCGCGGTGACTTTGCGCTCTCGCTGCTGACCCTCTCGCCTGAGGACGACTTCTCCCCCATCGTGCTCGGCGCGCGCGGCCGACGGGTGAACCTTCAGGAGCCGGAGAAGAGCCTGCTGCTGCTGAAGGCGACCGCCCAGGTGGGCCACGGCGGGGGGATGCGATTCAAGAAGGGCAGCCTGGAGTATCAGACCTGGCTTAACTGGCTCAAGGACGGCGCTCCTTTCACGAAGGAAGATGCGCGCGTTGAGACGGTCACCGTGGAACCAGCCCGCTCCGTGCTCAAGGCGGGCGGCAAGTCGCAGCTCAAGGTGACCGCGAAATGGACCGACGGCAAGGTCGAGGATGTCACGGAGAAGGCGGTCTACGCCTCCTCGGATGAGCCGGTGGCCACCGTTACGGGCGAGGGTCAGGTAACCGGCGTACGCTGGGGCGGCACCGCCATCCAGGTCCGCTTCCTCGGGACCGCACGTGCCGCCTTCGTCACCCTGCCGCAGGTTCGGCCTGGCAAGACAGCCTACCCGGAAGTCGCCCGCGCCAACTTCATCGACAACCTCGTCTTCGACAACCTGAAGAAGATGAACGTGGTGCCGTCGGAGACGACCTCGGACCCGCAGTTCGTCCGCCGCGTCTACCTCGACACGCTCGGGGTGCTGCCCACGCTGGAGGAGCAGAGCGCTTTCGTCAACGACGCCGACCCCCAGAAGCGCGCCAAGCTAATCGATACGCTGCTGGAGCGGCCGGAGTTCGTCGACTTCCGCTCCCTCCGCATCGCTGACCTCCTCCGCGTCAACCCGCGAAAGATCACGAACAACAACGGCTTCGGGGAACGCTCCGCCATCCTCTTCACGGACTGGATCCGGGAGTCGGTGGCCGCCAACAAGCCGTGGGACCAGTTCGTCAAGGAGCTGCTGGCGGCGCGCGGCAGCATCTACTTCAACGGCCCTGCCAGCTACTGGGCCATTGAGCGCACCGCGAACGACCGCGCCGAGACCACCGGCCAGGCCTTCCTCGGCGTGCGAATGCAGTGTGCCCGCTGCCACAAGCACCCCTTCGACCGCTGGACCACGGACGACTACTGGGACTTCAGCTCGTTCCACGGCAAGGTCGGCCTGCGCAACGTGGCCAACGGGGCCTTCGGCGAGCAAGAGGTCTACTACAACGCGGGTGCCAACGTCACCAACCAGTCGGTGAACGGCCCGCGCAAGGGCCTCCCCGCCCGCCTCGCCTTCCTGGGTGAGCAGCCGCTCACGGACGATCAGGCGAAGGAAGACGTCTCCCTCAAGCTGGCCGAATGGGTCACGGCGAAGGAGAACCCGTTCTTCGCCCGATCCAGCATGAACCGGCTCTGGAGCTACTACTTCG
>JANPLG010000363.1:0-13478 GCA_031426395.1 Actinomycetes bacterium | reverse complement strand
GCCAATGATTGCGCACTTTCGCGCGCGCAAGTGCATAGGCGCCGAGACCGAGGCCTAGCGGGAGGAAGTCGAAGGGATGAGTCCAGGAGAGAAGGGCCGATAACCCAACGGTGATCCAGAGCAATGCGGGGCGGGGGCGCCGCTCATAGACAATCAAAGTTCCGAAGATCCCGGTGAGGAGCGCGGCAGCAAACGGGAGGTGCGGCAGATTGCCGAGGCTGTAGAAGGTGTTCGCCTCCGGTTGGGAGAGGTCCCCGTTATCGATCCGCAGCCCGAACCGCTCGATCCACCAGCTGGCGCCGGCGGAGAAGCAGAGCAGCCCCAGGTAGAGCCACCGCACACTCCATCGTCGCACCAGCAGGAACCCGAACCAGGTGGCCACAGCGAGGAGCAGGACCCCGGACAGGACTCGGCTCACCTGAAACGCGTCTAGCGGTGATATGCCGGTGACCCGGCAGAGTGCGGCCTGAAACAGCACCTGCGGCAAGAAGAGCCGGGGAGCGTGCGGCTCCGAAGTGAAGGGGTCACCCACCAGAAGCAGGCCGTCGACGGCGATCCGGGTGAAGGCGGTGTACTGGTTGGCATCCCCCGCGTTCATTGGCGGGACAGCCCAGAAGCGGGTGCCGGCCGGTGCGTGCCGGTAGCCTTCCACATAGGGCCAGTTTGATAGGATCAGCGTGGCGAGGCAGACCAGACAGACCATTACCCAGCGCCACAAGCCGCGCCTGCCGATAGCGGATCGATTCTGATTGCGGGGATGATCAACCACGGGCACTCTCCAGCGAGGGGGTTCGCCTGCCCTTGGTGCGAACCCTGCCAGGGCACCGACCGGGAAATCAGGGGGTCAATCCTCACTTAACTGACTGGTTTAGTCACCTTTTTGGCGGGGCACCTTCCGGGGGAATGTGATACCAGAACCTTGCGGGTTCTCCCAGGCCCTCGCCTCCGCACTCCCGCTTCTAGTTTCGTGACCGTACCTGCGGTGACCGGCGCAACCGCCGGAGGCCCGCACCGAAGGAGTACTTCCAATGGAAACCGCAACCCAGGGGCTGCCGCGCTTGAATGAGCCGGCGCCCGACTTCAAGGCCGTCAGCACCCACGGTGAGATCTCCCTTTCCCAGTACAAGGGCAAGTGGGTGGTCCTCTTCTCCCACCCGGCCGACTTCACCCCCGTCTGCACCACCGAATTCATCGAGTTCGCCAAGCGCTACGAGGATTTCGAGAAGCGCAACGTGCAGCTCATCGGGCTCAGCATCGACAGCGTCTACGCCCACATCGCATGGGTGCGCAACATCGAGCAGAACTTTGGAGTGAACATCAAGTTCCCGGTCATCGCGGACCTGGACACCAAGGTGGCCCAGGCCTACGGCATGATCCATCCGGGCGCCGCCAGCACCGCCACCGTCCGCTGCGTCTTCCTCATTGATGACAAGGGCGTGGTCCGCGCGATGCTCTATTACCCGTTGACCAACGGCCGGAACATTGATGAGATTGTCCGCCTCATCGACGCCCTTCAGACCCACGAGGCGAACAAGGTAGCGACCCCCGCCAACTGGAGGCCGGGCGAGCAGGTGATCGTTCCGCCGCCGCTCACCCAGGAAGGCGCAGAGAAGCGGGTCGGCGAGCCGTACGACCTTAAGGACTGGTACTTCGCCAAGAAGGACCTGCCGGCAGCGTAGAGCTTTTGGGTCTGCAGATGCAAGGGAGGGGATGGGGAGCGGCAAGGTCGCACCTCTCCCCCTCTTTCTCGTGGTGGCTCTACATCATGGGGCGAGGCTTGCGCCAGCGGCTGGGCGGAGTGCCGGAGCCTAGCAGCGAGTCTAACCGCCCTCTTTCGCCGTGATGCCGTTTTCGTCCCAGCGCCGCTTCCAGAGTTCGGCCAGTTCCCGGACGCGCTCAGGCTGGCGCTCTGCCAGGTTGTTGGTTTCGCCGCGGTCGCGCTTGAGGTCGTACAGCTCCCATGGCGCGTCTTTGCCGGCGGCGACTAGCTTCCAGTTGCCGACCCGGATAGCGCGGTTTCCCTCATGGGACCACCAGAGCTCACGGTCGCCCGCCCCAGCGTCTCGGTTGAGGAGCGGGCGAAGGGATCGACCCGGAAGCGACGGACGGGAGAGCCCGTCCCAGGTCGCGGGAGCTTCGACGCCGGCGAGGTCGAGGAGCGTGGGGAGGAGGTCAATCACATGGGTTGGCGTGCGGCGGAGCTCCCCACGCGCCCGGATGCCTCCCGGCCAGTGGGCGATGAGCGGCGTAGAGATACCGCCTTCGTGGACCCAGGTTTTGTGGCGACGCAGCGGCGTGTTGGCCGCGCCGGACCAGCCCGGTCCGAGGCTGAGGTGGGTCTTCGCGGAGCCAGGCTCCGCTTGCGGATCGTGGCCATCATCGCGGACCATCATCTCCGCGCTCGCCCCATTGTCCGAGAGGAAAAGGATGAGGGTATTTTCCAGCGCGTTCATCGAGCGGAGCTGATCGACCACCCGCCCAATCTCCCGGTCCATGCGGTCGACCATTGCCGCGTGGATCGCCATCTTCGTGGCCTGGAAACGGCGCTGCTCGCTCGTCAGGCTCTCCCAGGGAAGCGGTCGGTTCACCTCAAGCGGTCCGAGGGTCTTCAGCGCTTCCGGGAAGTGATACGGCGGGCCGACTTCCGTTTCCGTGGCGGGAAGGTCGTGCGAGACCAGGTCCATCTTGCGCATTCGCTCGTGGCGCTCTTTGCGCAGCGCTTCCCACCCGGAGAGGTACCGGTCCCGGTAGTGGGCGATGTCTTCCGGGAGCGCGTGCAGCGGGAAGTGGGGCGCGGTGAAGCAGAGGTAGTGGAAGAACGGTTGGTCCGCGTGGTTGGCGGCGTGGTCCGTGAGCGTGCGGATGGCATGATCCGCTACGCCGATGGTGGCGTAGTATCCCGGACGCACCTTCGGGAGCGGCCTGTCGTCCTCCGTCACCTGGCGGGGATTGAAGAAGCGGCCCTGGTCGACGAGTTGGTAGGAGCGGTCAAAGCCGTTGGCGAGCGGCTCACCGTCCACGTGCCACTTGCCCGAGAAGTAGGACCGATAGCCCTGGGGGCGGAGCAGCGCCGGCGCGAGTGCGGCCCATTTCGGGCGGACGCCGCGGTTACCGTTGGGCACGCTGGGCGAGGTATCGCGGCGGACCTGCTGGGCGTAGTAGCCGGTCAGGATGGCGGCGCGGGTGGGCCAGCAGCGCCCGGTGTTGTAGGCCTGCGTGAACCGAACCCCGTTCGCGGCGAGGCCGTCCAGGTTGGGGGTCGCGATCTCGCCGCCGTAGCACCCGAGGTCGGAGAAGCCGAGGTCGTCCGCGAGGATGAGGAGCACGTTGGGCTTGCGTGCCTCGCGGGCCTCCGTGGTCCCCGCCACGAACGCGATGGCGGCGGCGAGTAGGATGAGCCAGCCTGTTCGGACTTTCACTTTTCTCTCCTTTGGCGGTGGGCTACTGCGTGCCGCAGCGGGGATGCAGAATGCAGAATGCAGGGCTTCGCAGGTAGGTCGCCGGGATGCTGGGTGGACGCGGAGCGTGCCACCGGTTTGTGGTGAATCGTAGCGACTGCATTCACTTCAAATCGATAAGGGCTTCGTCGGCGTGGGCGGTTTTGAGTAGGATTAGGATTAAGAGTAGGATTATGACTCTTTGTCACTTGGCGGAGAGCCAATCAGGACCGATGCCGGCTTCTGCGCGAAGAGGCACGTTGAGGTTCATGGCGCGCTCCATCTCGCGGATGACGAGGGCCGCCTGCTCTTCCGCGCCTTCGGCCGGCGCTTCGAAGACCAGCTCATCGTGGATCTGGACGAGGAGCTTGAGCGGGAGGCGGTCCCGGTCGATGCGGCGCTGGACGTTGACCATCGCTACTTTGATCAAATCCGCGGCGCTCCCCTGCACCACGGTGTTGATCGCCAGCCGTTCCCCCAGGTTGCGTTGGGTGCGGGTGGGGGCGTGGATCTCCGGGATGGACCGCCGTCGACCCAGCAGCGTGGTGACGTAGCCGTGATCGAGCGCCTGGAGCACGCACTGCCGTAGGAAGCGGTCGATGCCAGGGAAGCGCTCCTTGTAGTCGGCGATGAGGCGGGTGGCCGCGTCGCGATCCAGCCCCTCGATGCGGCGGGCGAGACCGAAGGCGCTGATGCCGTAGATGATCCCGAAGTTGATAGTCTTGGCCTGCGCTCGCTGCTCCCGGGTGACCTCGTCCAGCGCAACGCCGAAGACCTGGGCGGCAACGGCCGCGTGAATGTCCTCGTCCCGCGCGAAGGCGGCGGTGAGGGCCTCGTCTCCGCTCAGGTGCGCGAGGAGCCGCAGCTCGATCTGGCTGTAGTCCGCGCAGATCAGGCAGTGGCCGGGAGTGGTGGGGAACGCCTTCCGGATCTGGCGGCCGATCTCGCTTCGGATCGGAATGTTCTGGAGGTTGGGATTGGTGGAGGCGAGCCGACCGGTGGCCGTGACAAGCTGGTGGAAGGTCGAATGGATGCGCCCCGTGCCTGGATCGATGGCGGCATCCAGGTTGCCGAGGTAGGTCCCGATCAGCTTGGTGAGCTGACGGTACTCCAGCACCAGGCGTGGCACCGCTGCGGGAGCCGGAGGCCCCCCGGCCCCCAATTCTGGAGGAGTGACTGATGAAGGCCCCCCGGCCCCCAATTCTGGGGAAGTTATGGCGATGCGCGGGTTGGATGGTTGGTTGTGTTGTCTGGACGGGTCGGGCTGCTCTACAGGCTTTCGAGCAGGGCGAACCTCTAGCGCTGCTAGACGTTCCAAGACTTCGTGGTCGGTGGAGACGCCGGTGCGGGTCTTTTTGACCGGCTTGAAGCCGAGCTTCTGGAAGAGGACTTCCGCGAGCTGGCGGGGGGAGTCGGGGCTGAACTCGCAGCCGGCAGCGGATTGGATCTCGGTGCGAAGCTCCTTGGCGCGGGCTCCGAGCACTTCCCCCTGGCGGCGCAGTTCCAGCGGGTCACAGAGGATGCCGTGGTGCTCCATCTCCGCAAGGACCGGGGCGAGCGGACCTTCCACTTCGCGCATCAGTGGGGCCACGCCGCACTCCTCGAGACGAGGGGTCAGCAGTTCCCAGAGGCGGAGGGCAACGACTGCGTCCTCGGCGGCGTAGGGGGTGACCTGCTCCAGGGGCACCTCCTCAATGGTCCGCTCCGCGCGGCTCTCCCCCAGGAGCGCGGAGAGCGGAATCATCCGGTAGCCGAGGAGCTTCGCGGCGAGCGGGTCGAGACCTGCGGGCTGCTGCGGGTCGAGGAGCGCCATGGCCAACATGGAATCGAAGACGACCCCCCGGAGGCGGACGCCGTGCTGCAGTAGGACGCGCGCATCGAACTTCAGGTTGTGGCCGCACTTGGGGCGGGCCTCGTCCTCCAGCAGTGGTCTGAGGGCGTTGAGGACGGTGGCCTCGTCCAGGTGCTGCTCCGGGTTCGGGCTTCGCACTGGGACGTAGACGCCGTTCGCCATGCCGACATTCGGCCAGGAGAAGCTCAGGCCGCAGAGATCCGCCTCCCGCTCCAGGCCGGTGGTCTCGGTGTCGATGCTGAAGATCGGCGCGGCGGCCAGCGTGCGGACCAGCTCGTCCAGTTCTACCTGGGAGGTGACGGCCGTGAATCGCGCTCCGGTGGTGAGGTAAGTCTCGAGTGTCGCGGGATCGATTGCCTCCTCGACTCCCCTGCCCTCATCGCGGTCCCCCAGGGTGAGGGCGAGGCGGCGGACCTCGTCCGGGAAGCGGATGAAGCCGAGTTCTTGAAAGAGCGGCAGCAAACGTGAGGGCTGCGGCGGGCCGACCCGCGCCTCCTCAAGATCGAAGAGGAAGTCGGCGTCCCGCGTGAGGGTGATCAGCCGCCGGGAGAGGGGCAGGTGGCCACGGGCCTTCTCCAGGTTCTCGCGGCGCTTGCCCTTGATCTCGGTGGAGACGGGGTGGGTTTCCAGGTGTTCGTAGATCCCCTCGATGGTGCCGAAGCGTGCGATAAGCTGCGCGGCGGTCTTGGGACCGATGCCGTCGACGCCGGGGACATTATCGACCGTGTCCCCGCAGAGGGTGAGGAAGTCGATCACCTGCTCCGGTGTGATGCCCTTCGACTCCCAGAGGCCTGCGGCATCCAGCTCCGCCTCGGTGTGGATGTCGTAGAGGGTGACGCGGTCGCAGATGAGCTGCTCCAGGTCCTTGTCCTTGCTCACCATTCGGATGCGGACATCCGCCAGGTCCGGATCGTCCAGCACGCGCTGGACCATAGTGGCGATGGCGTCATCCGCTTCCAGGCCGGGCGGGCTAACCACCGGGATGCCGAACCCGCGGATCACCGCCACAATGCGCGGGACCTGGGAGGTCAGGTCGTCCGGGGTCTCGCGGCGGGTGGCTTTGTAGTCGCCGTAGAGGGCGTCGCGGAAGTGGGGGTCAGGATGGTCCAGCGCCACCGCCACGAAATCCGGGTGGTGCTGGCTCAGCAGCTTCAGGAGCATCGCCGTGAAGCCGAAAACGGCGTGGGTCACCTCACCCGTGGCGGGGTTGCGCATTCCGTTCTTGATGGCGAAGTAGGCGCGGAAGATCTGCGCGTAGCCATCGATGATGAAGAAGGTTCGCGCCATTTAGCAGACGGATAGGATCGGGTCGAAGGATGCTCCTCTATCCTAACGCCGATGCGCGGTAACCCGGTAAGCGGCGAGAGACCGTGTCTCAGCCTACGCGCTCTTGAGGTGCTTCCCCAGGAAGTTGTAGACCGTCTCGTTCCAGGCGACGATGTTGCGGGGCTTGAGGATCCAGTGGTTCTCGTCCGGGAAGATGAGGAGTTCGCTCTCCACGCCGTGATGCTGCAGCGCTTCGAAGAGGGCGAGGCCCTCCGTGATCGGAACGCGATAGTCCTTCTCGCCGTGGATCACCAGCGTGGGAGCCTTCCAGCCGCTGACCAGGGTGTGCGGGGAGTGGCGGTCGAACACCTCCGGCTGGGCGTACGGCGTGCCGCCGATTTGATATCCGAACCAGGTGGGGAAGTCAGTGCCGCCGTGGAACGCGGGCAGCGAATAGAGGCTGGCGTGCGTGATGAGGCAGCGGAACGCGTGCTCCTGCCCGCCAATCCAGTTGGTCATGTAGCCGCCGAAGGAGCCACCCATCGCGGCGATGCGGTCGGCGTCCACATCGGGGAGGCGGCGGACATCGTCGGCCACATGCTGCAGGTCTCGGTAGACCTGGCCGCCCCACTCCTTCCAGATCCCCTCCACGTGGGCCTGTCCGAAGCCGGTACTGGCGCGGGGGTTGGGCAGGATGACGTTGTAGCCCTGGGAAACGGCGATCAGCGGGTTCCATCGCCAGATCCAGCCCTCCGGCCAGCTCCCGATCGGCCCGCCGTGGATCCAGAAGAGGGTCGGTCGCGGTTCATCGGAGGCGCCTGTGGGTCGGACGACCAGATACTGTATTTCCACTCCGTCCGTGGAGGCGACGCGCCGATGTTCCCACTGAGCAATGGCACTCCCCTCTTCGGGAGTGAGGCCGCTGAGGCTTGCCAGCAATTCGGGGGACGCGCCGGGTTCGACAGCGATGCGGAACGGCTCCGGCGGATGGCTGGTGCGCGACCTCCAGCCTACCGCGTCCGTCCGGCCGGGCCGGCCGGGGACGAGGGAGACGCCGCCGTGAATGCCGCCCGCATCCACCGCGCTGATGCGGCTCGCCGCGCCGGTGGAGGCGTTGAGAGTGAAGAGCGCGTTGGTGGCCTGCGTATCAGCCAGGACCAGGATGCCGGAGCCGTCCGGAAGCCAGTCCTGGACAGCGGGCCAGTAGTCCCAGTCCTCCGTCAGCACCCTCCCTTCGCCGGTCGCGAGGTCTAGGACCATCAAGTCGTTCTTGCCGACCGCCTCCGCTCCACGGACATGGTGCCCGCACGCAATGCGACCGCCGTCCGGCGAGAAGCGCGGTGACGAGAGCGTGGTCATCGCCTCGGTGCCGAGCAGCCGGCGTTCGTCAGAGTTGAGGTCGATGAGCAGCAGGTCCTCATCCTCGGCGCGGTCCGCCGCCTGTACGGCGCGGGTGATGACCGCCCGGCTCCCGTCCGCCGAAAGGTCCCAGTGGGCGCTCCAGTGCTCGCGGTCGGCATCAGGCGTTAAGTCGCGCCGTTCAGTCCCCGCTTCCGTGTAGCTAATGAGGTGAACCGAGGTAGGAGGCAGCCAGTGGTCCCAGAAGCGGACCGGGGTCCGGTGGTAGACCAGGGCGCTGGTCCCCTTCTTCTTCCGATCCTGATCGTGCTGGCGCTGCTCTTGATGCGGGATCCCCAGGTAAACGCTGGTGGTCAGTAGGAGGCGGTCGCCGTCCCGCGCGAACCGGAATTCGTTGACGCCCAGCGGCTCATCCGTTAGTGGCCGTGGCTCGCCGCCACCCGTGGGGAGGAGCCACACCTGGGATCGCTCTTCGTCCCCCTCCTCCGGCTTGCCGTCGCGCGGATTTCGGTTGCTGAGGAAGGCGAGGGCCCCATCCCGTCGGAAGGAAGGTGCGTGATCGTTGCTTGCACCCCGCGTGAGTTGGACGGCGGCACCGCCGTCGAGGGGGACGCGCCAGAGGTCGGCGACGTATTTCACGCCCTCCGCGTCCAGGCGGGAAACTTCCACCGCAGCCCAGGTTCCGCAAGGGGAAGGGACCACGGCATTGACCCGGTTCAGGCGGATCAGGCGCTCTGCGTCGAAGGCGGGGGTGGCGTCACTCATGCTTCAGGCTCCGGGGAAAGATCCCGTGCCTGTTCCGCCCTCACCGGTCAGGCTCCTGCCCTGGGTAACTCAATGGCCGACCAATCGCCAACCCAGGAGAGCGAGGCCACCAGCACAAACAGACCGAGGCCCGATATCACAACGAGAGCGTGTCGCCAGTCGCGTTACTTGCGGACCCTTGGCGATACTTCGTCAGGAAGTCACGCTTGAAGGCCAGGTACCGGTCCTCATCCAGTGCCAATCGGATTGCCTGCATCAGCCGACCGTAAAACGCTAGGTTGTGAAAGCTGAGAACGCGAGACACTAGGATCTCGTCGCACTTGTACAGGTGGCGAAGATAGGCACCCGTGTGGTCCCGGCAGCACCACTCCGGGCACTCCGGGTCGATCGGCTCGAAGGAGTCCGCGTACTTCGCCGCCTTGATGTTGATCCGCCCATACGCGGTATAGGCGCTCCCGTTGCGGCCCAGCCGGCTAGGCAGCACGCAATCGAACATGTCGATCCCTTGCTCCACGCAGTCCAGGATGTCGACCGGCGTCCCGACGCCCATCAGGTAGCGAGGCTTGCTGCGGGGGAGCAGGGGAGCCGTGTGGGCCACCGCCTCGTCCATCGCCGCCTTCGGCTCCCCCACGGAGACGCCGCCGATGGCGATTCCGGGAAGATCGAGCTCCGAGATCGCTTCGGCGCTTCGGGTCCTGAGATCGGGGAAAGAGCCGCCCTGAACAATCCCGAACAGCTGGTGCCCCCAGGCGGCGGGTGCGTCGGCAGCGCTCATCGCCTCGTCACGCCGAAGCAGCCATTGGTCGCGGCACCGCTTCGCCCATCGGTGCGTTCGGAGCATCGCCGCCTCCACCGCTTCATGGGTTGACGGATAGGGCGCGCACTCATCGAACGCCATCAGGATGTCGGAGCCGAGCGCAAGCTGGATGTCGACCACGCCCTCGGGGGTGAAGACGTGCTTCGACCCGTCAATGTGGCTGCGGAAGGTCGCGCCCTCCTCGGTCAGCTTGCGCATGTGCTCAAGGCTGAAGACCTGGAACCCGCCGCTATCGGTCAGGATTGAATGCGGCCACTTGATGAAACCATGCAGGCCTCCGGCGCGCTGGAGGCGCTCCTCGCCCGGACGGAGGTGGAGGTGGTAAGTGTTGCCCAAGATGATCCGGAAGCCGATCTGATGAAGCTCCTGCTGGCTCATCGCCTTCACGGTGCCCTGCGTGCCCACCGGCATGTAGACCGGTGTCTCCACTTCCCCATGGGCGGTGGTGAGGCGGCCCCGGCGAGCCAGGCACTCAGACGATTCGCGGATAAGCTCGAACAGCAGAACACTCCCTTGGCGCGATAGAGCAGCAGCGTGCCAGAGCGGCGATTGTATCCTCTGGGGCGAGTGGGATCGCCTTGTGACGCTGCCGACATGGCATCATAGTTGCAAAGGAAGTCGCCGGGTAGCTCTGAAACGATATCCCCGCGCCATCCGCTCACTCTTCCCGCCTCCCCGGGGAGTTGGCCAGCATTTCGCCCGCGAACTCTTCGCCGCCCCGTTGACTCCGCATGCAGCACGCTCCCATCAACCTCGATTACCCGGTCCACACCTTCGAAGGCCACGTGGAGTCGGTTCACTCCGCTACCTTTTCCGCTGACGGCAACCAGATCCTGTCGGGCAGCGTCGATGGCACGGTCCGCCTCTGGGACGCGACCTCCGGCGAGGAGAAGCGGGTCTTCGTTGGCCATGACGATTGGGTCAACAGCGTCTGCTTCACGCCGGACGCCACCTGGGCCGTCTCTGGCAGCGCCGATGGCACGGTTCGCCTTTGGGACATCGAGTCCGGGGCCGAGGAAGAGCGCTTCGAGGCGGAGATCGGCTACGTCACCGATGTCTCCTGTTCGCCTGACGGTCGGCGGGTGATGGCCTGCGGCACCAGCGGGACGATGTGCCTCTGGGACCTCCGCTCCGGCCAGGAGCTCCGGCGGTTCACCGGCAGTGGCGACTGGCTCACGGGCGTTGCCTTCAGCCCGGACGGTGCCTTCGCGCTCTCCGGCTGCGCGGACCTGACCGTTCTGCTCTGGAACATTGAGACTGGCCGTCGCACCCGCTCCTTTGTGGGCTTCCCGGATGTGGTCTACACGGATGTGGAGTCGTGGGATCGGGGTGTGCCGCTGGTATCCGGACGGAAGTCGCGCGGACGCCGACTCGATCCTGGGGTGATTGTCGATGCCCATTCGCAGACGCAGCACTCCACGGCGGTCCGCCGCCACACCTGCCTCTTCAAGGACGTGGCGTTCTCGCCGGACGGCCGCCAGGTGCTTTTCTGCAACGAGGTCTCGACCTTCTACCTCTGCGACGTGAAGTCCGGCCGGGAAGTGCGCCTCTTCCAAGGTCACAGCGGGTGCGTTCGCACGGTCGCCTTTGCACCGGACGGCCGCCGGGTCGCTTCGGGCAGCGTCTCGACCTTCGGCAGCAACGACAATACGGTGCGTGTCTGGGATGTCGAGACCGCCCGTGAACTCTGCGTCTTCGAGGGGCATCAGGGCTGGATCTGGAGCGTCAACTTCGCGCCGGACAATCGCCACGTCCTCTCCGCCAGCGGTGACAACACCCTGCGGCTCTGGCGCATTCCGGACTGAGGGATGGATGGACGGAGCGCGGGAGCGTCGTCCTGCGATAAGATTGGCAGCTAGCCCCGCAGAAGTTGCGGGCCAGCGACAGACGACCGAGCGAGCTGAAGGCTTTTGGAGGTGCATCGTTGAGCGGAGTGCATAAGATCGCGGTGTTGCCGGGTGACGGCATTGGAGTGGAAGTCGTTGCGGAGGGCCGGAAGGTCCTGGACCGGATCTCCGAGCTCTTCGGCCACACCTTCCAGTTCACCGAAGGCCTCATCGGATGGGCCGCGATGGACGCCACCGGCACCGCTCTCCCCGAGGAAACGGTCCGCCTCTGCCGGGAGAGCGACGCGATCTACTTCGGTGCCGTCGGTGATCCCGCGCGTGACGCATCAGTCCCCCCGAAGGAGCGCCCCGAGCCGGTGGCCCTGCTCGGCCTTCGCAAGGGGCTCTATGCCAACCTGCGGCCCGCAGTGCTCAACCCCGCGCTGACGGAGGTCTGCCCGCTGCGACCCGAGATCGTGAAGGACGGCGTCGACATCCTCATCCTGCGGGAACTCACCGGTGGCCTCTACTACGGCCAGCCGAAGGGGCGCGATGAGGACGGAAACCGCGCCGTCGACACAATGGTCTACACCATTCCGGAGATCGAGCGAATTGCGCGCGTCGCCTTCGAGGCGGCGCGGGGCCGCCGGAAGAAAGTCTGCTCCGTGGACAAGGCGAACGTGCTTGCGTGCGGCGCGCTCTGGCGTGAGGTCGTGACGCGCCTCGGCAAGGAGTACCCGGATGTCGAACTGTCGCACCTCTACGTGGACAACTGCGCCATGCAGCTCATCCGCAATCCCAGCAGCTTCGACGTGATCCTCACCGAGAACACGTTCGGCGACATCCTGAGCGACGAAGCGAGCATGCTTGCCGGCTCCATGGGGATGCTTCCCTCCGCCTGCCTCGGTGACGGAGACGCCACGCCGTTCTACGAGCCGATCCACGGCTCGGCGCCCGATATCGCCGGCAAGGGGATCGCCAACCCGATCGCCGCCATCCTCACCGCGGCCATGATGCTGCGCCACTCGTTCAGCCTGGAGACCGAAGCCCTCGCCATCGAGCGCGCCGTCGACCAGACCATCGCGGACGGCTACCGCACCGCTGACATCGTCGCTCCTGGAGGTTCGCCCATCTCGACATCCGAGATGGGCAGTCTGATTACCGCGCGCATCAGCGCAGCGTAGTCCAGACAGGAACCAATACTCGACGGAAGAGCCGACAGGTCCGGAGGAACTCTTCGCCGTAAGGTGAGTCAGGAGAGCGGTATGGAGTCCTTACCCAGCACCTGGATCACCGGCGAAGAGTTTGCCCTGGAGCGGCGGCGGCTGCTCGAAACCGGGCAGGGATTCCCATCCCCGGCGTACCTCGAATTGAGGGCACGTCTGGCGGAGCGGGATGACAGCCTCTTCGAGCGGTTCGGTCGACCCTTCGTCACCTCCCACGGGGACCAATGGATCGCAATCTCCCTACATGGCGAGACGATCATTCGGCCCACCGGGAGCGACGCGATGCGATTGGCCCGCGAACGGTTCGGCGAGGGTAACTTCGCATTTCGTAAGCTGAACGAGATCGGCGCGGAGCCGTACCGGGCGCTTGGGCATCTGCGACGGGAGATGTGAGTGGATCGAAAGCTGCTTGAGAGCATCTTCGGAGGAGGTTGGCATGGAAACCCTGCCAAAAACCTGGATCACCGGCGAGGAGTTTGCCGAGGAAAGCCTGCGGATGCGGAGGGCGGGGTTAACCCAGTCTCACCCGCAGTTCCAGGCGCTCTTCGCACGAGTACGGCAACGAGATGAGGCTCTTTTCGAGCGGTTCGGCCACGACCTCATGCTGCGGTATCCCGGATGCTGGGCTGCCATTGGAATGCAGGGAGAACACTTGGTTGGCGAGGACAGCCTCGACGTTCGCCTTCGTGCTAGAGAGCGGTTCGGATTAGGCAACTACTACCTGGTGCAACTTAACGAGACCGGTCACCCTACGCTTCGCAGCCCTCGCCGGATGTGACCCATGGTTCCTTATCCGTGCATCGAGATCAGTGTGAGGGTAGGCACGGTCAACCTCTTCGGAGAGGAGATCGCGGACACGGGGTACGATGGTGCCCTCATCATTCCAGAACACGACGCGTTGAAGATCGAAGCCGCATCGGAATCCGGCGT
>JANPLG010000362.1:0-17310 GCA_031426395.1 Actinomycetes bacterium | reverse complement strand
TGGCAAGGGCGCTCGGACGGCGCTGGTGCCTCCCGGTAGGTGGCGGGACTACGCCATCTCCCGCAACTCCTTCCCAGAGGCCGCCCTGGCAGAGCTGAAGCGCGGTCGCTGGCCCGGTCAGATGTACAACGACTACGTCTGGGGCGGCTACCTGATCTGGATGCTTCACCCAGACCGCCCGGTCTTCATTGATGGCCGCGCCGAAGTCTACTACCCGACCCGCGCCTTTGAAGACGAGATGACCATCCACAACACGGCCGAGGGCTGGGAAGCCGCCCTTGACCGGCGGGGGGTCGACCTGGTCCTGACGCACCGGACGGGCCGGCTGGCCTGGGCGCTCTCCCGCAACCCCCGCTGGCGCTGGGTCTTCTCCGGGCCGATTGAGATCATCTACGTCCGCGCCGGATCTAAGGCTGGCGGAGAGCTTCCTCCCTTGCCCGTGAACCCCTTCACCCCAGGATGAAGTCAACGTCGCTCCGCTTTCACGTCCAGTTTTGAGAACTGACCCCGTGACATTGGGCAGCATGAGAAACGCCCTGGACCTAGATCCAGGGCGCTCAGGTGCTTAAGAGCGGGAGATGGGACTCGAACCCACGACATTCAGCTTGGGAAGCTGAGAGCGAGTTACCACCTGAACTACTCCCGCTGAACTCACGACACCCTAGCGAACAAGCTGCTTAAGATCTCTTCCACTCAGTCAAACGCGACTCTTAGGCATGTAGGCTGACGCTGCTTGAAGAGCGACGCTGACGTTGTATTGTACCATGCGACTTCAAACAGGTCCACTGCAATTCGAGGGATGTGATGAGTGATCCTGTCTCTGAACTCACCCGCAGCAGCTAATCAATGCAGGCTTATTGATCATTTGTGCACAATCCAATAGTTTCCAGCTTTCCTGAAGGCGTCGCCTCTAACGCATTTGGCGACGACACTTCCGCTGAAACTAATCGTCTCTCCCCTAGGGTGCCCACACGGAAGAGCCGCATCCTTCTTGGCCTGCTCCAACATAGCCGCAATGGGATCTCGTGGGCGGTCCCCCGAAGTTGTAACTTGGACTCGCTGATAAGGTACTCGTTTTCCACCTTCCATCTTCCACTTGATCGTGGAATAACCACCGGTCTGGCTCCCCGTCGTATCGGAGCCAGAGATTACCTTTCCGTAGCGGTTGCTGTGCTCTTCTCGCCGCCTGAAATCCCCGCTTGGCATTAGCGTTGTTTCGCTGTAGAGGCAGTTACCCTTGCGGTCCAAGGATCTCTCCCTCCGCAAATAGTTGCCCTGAGGCGTGATGAAGGATTCTGCTTCTACGCGGTTCCCACTCGAATCCGTGAAATTCTCTCGCCGTGGGGAGTTTGCGTTGAAGGATGGGCTGGGCTCTCCCTTGTCTGGAGATAGTGGCTGAACATCCATCTTCTGCAACGCTTTGGCTTTCGGGACACCGGCAAGTGTCACCCGACGCTCCTCACTCCAGGGGCCACTTCTGCCCATCCCCAAATAGGCCCGTACTTTCCACATCAAAGTGTCAGTTCCTGCTTCGGGTGCCTTCGACAAATTCAGGCAGGTCTTGCTTGTTCCGTCAACTAGAGTATTGTAGAGCGGCGTCTGCCCTTCCCGAGATCCGATCCAAAGCTCATATGCTTTCACCTCGGTTTGGTCCGTTGATGCTTTCCAAGAGAAAACCCATCCTTGCTGATCAATGGGCCAACGAAGCATGCTGTCCGCGTTTGGCGATAGAAGTTGCGGACCCGTTACGGTGTCTCCCGCTGCGGAAGCCTGCGAGATGCCTTGAGGGCCGGAACAAAGAATGGCCTCAAAAGATAGCAAGGCTCCTATAACGTACAACAGTCCACGCATGATGGCTTCTCCAGTGGCAAAGAATGAACGAAATGGTAGGATGACGGCTTTTCCCTGCTTTACAGCCGCTTGCTACATCTTGAGCCCGTCAAGCTCAAAAGCGAAGCCTAGATCCCGTTGGAAGTGGCTATAAGAGTTGTTGACGGAGCTAGGCTGCACTTCCTTCTATACTGGTTCCAACTTTAGCAGGCAAGGGGGACGTAGGTGCTGCAAGCCCAGAGAGACCCTTCGTCGCCTCTTGACGCCCCCTCGCCAGAACTGGAGCCGACGCATGAGAGTAGCCCACCCAGCAGGAATGGTCTGTCTGCACGTTAGCCTACTTGAGAGAGCCATTGAGGGGCATTCGTCGCCGCCTCCCCTCGAAGGCACTTCAATGTCCTAGCGGCGTTGTACTCGCCGATCTAGGCATAGCGCTTCCACGTCACTCCGTCTCACACTCTCCACCGGTGCTTGGAAGCGTGGTGTCTCCTCCTCTGCTCCCGGAATAATGCAACCTCCATAGCCAACGCAATAGTACGATGGATTTTGGAAGGGCTTTCTAGTGATGATCACATCACCAAGCTCAAGCTCCAAGGGCCAAAGCCCATCCTCATATGGAATCCACCCAAGACCATCCCAAGTATTCAGACCTCCATCCAGGTCGCGATACTCCCGGCCATCAAACTTCACTAGCGTAAAGCCGACTGGCTCATCTTCATACTCATCTACCCATTCTTCATCATTATTCATGTGGTTTACCTTTCAAGGGGGAATAGGCGTCCCCCAATCGCTCAACCGAAATGCGGCTGAAATCGAAAACTGTCAGAAAAAATATCTGACCTGTAACCTATCAGTGAAGCCCGTTCATTTAAGGGTGGGGTGGTATCTACAGCACAGTCGTTTGCACTCGTGTAGCAAATCCCAGCTTCTCGGCAGCCTGATCAATCGCAATGATCACTCGTCGGAGTTTGCGTCGCTCTTCAGTGGGGTCTTGTATTCTGATCGTTATTCCGTCGTGGAGCCATGAGATTACGCGAATGTCCTTCTCAATTTGCAGGACTGGCAATGCAGCAGACATAACTCTCATTTCATAGCTTTGAACTTGCTGCGCTACCAATGATCGTAGGTTTGCAGGTTCCTTGCTTTCAAGTTTGAGTGACCTTCCGTAGGCGTCCATTAGCCGTCCTGCTTGCTTTACATCTTTGAAAGCCACTCGTCTTGCTTCAAGCAGGTCGCGAATCAGAGTATGATTGATGAACGCCTTGGATTTGACAGCACCCAGCCCGCTTTGAGCTGTCGTTCCATATTCACACTTTTCGAGAAGGTCTTGCTTACGCATGCCGAAGATTGCTGAATAGACAAGCTCTTTAAGGAAGGGTTTGTAGTGGTTGTGGTCAAGTTCGAGATCTAGTGCAAGTCGCGCCCATACGGAAGATGATCCGGCAAGGAAGTCTTGCAGCGTAGGGATTCGCCAGAGCTTTGCTACAATTGCAAGTTGGCAGGCCGTAAGGTCCAGTTGAATTGATCCTTTCAAAGCCGCATGGCGAATCTCGCGAGGAAGCTGATGGATGCTTGCTCCAACAGCGTAAAGGCGGGGTGAACCATCTGATGACGAGTACCACATCCGGCGGTAGTCCTGTAGCACATGGAGGACTCGCAGGGCGGCATCCTTTCTAACCTGTTGCTGCGGTGTGTGTTTGGGCATGCTATTCGTTACGCTGAGCACATGCTGCCAGTTGCTTTTGATCGTCTTTTCCAGGGAGTTCTGGGGCTGTGAATTCAACCAAAGGAGTAAGTCCTTGGCCGGGTGGTCGTCAGGGAACTGAGCTGACTTTCTGAGTGATGCTTCGTAGCGCTTCAGGCCAGCCCGGTAGGCTCTCTGCGTCACGGTGCGACCAGTTACGAAGTCTACGCGGCCCCATCCGGGAGAGGATAAGTCGCTTCTGATCTGAGCATCCCTCTCTGCCAGAATCGCCTCGGGGATGTGTGGAACCACTGCTCTGCATTTCCCAAGAGTGCTATTGTAAGGCGAGACTTCGACGGGATGAACTCGGTCATTAAACCTTTCGATCCAATCTAAGGAGCGGAAGGATTTAGTGTGCGGATGAACTCCTACCCATTTTGCCAAAATTGGGTGCGGCAGTAGAAGGGAGCGCTGGTCATTTCGGTTCCTGTAGATCCCGAATACGAAGTGATTCTCCATTTCCCTGAAAACTCTTGCCTCATGCTTTCCTTCCATCGTGGTGCGTTGGGTCTCGTCAAGATTTGGAAGCATGCAGAGAACGCTGTCTCTATAGCTCTTGGATGTTGATGTTATGCAATGTGTATATGTGCTCATTAGTTCCTGATATGTGTGATGCGAGTGTCTGGCGTGACTCAGAGCCAAGCAAGAATCTACGGCGAGGTTTCTTTCCTCACGGATATGTAGAGCGTTTCTCGCGGTTATTTAAATCTGTTTTTCATCAGTATCGTTTGTGAGGTATTAGGGAAGAGCTGGCAACGCCAGCTGCTTCGCTGTAGATACCAACGATACAGAAATCAGTCATGTTATCTACATTGAATACGTCGCAAGTCGCGATTTGTGCCTGGATTAAGCTTGGCAGCGATTACGATTACCCGTGTTGCATAACCCAACGATAGATGGGGCAATCCTCGGGTTCGGGAGAGGAGCAAGCTTGGAAGAGAACCAAGCTGCTCCCGTCATCCCGCCTCAAGGATTCATCGAAGCTTCATCCGGTCAGCAGGAGAAGCCAACCGGTGAGCCGACTGCAGATCTGCTTCTGCGAGACAGACATATCGCCTGAGGATGGTGAGGTCAGCGTGACCCATCAGCTGCTGGAGCGTGAAAAGGTTGCCACCATTGCGGAGGAAGTTCACGCAGAACGTGTGCCGTAGGACATGCGGAGAGACCCGCTTACCCGTTATGCTTGCCACCATACCCAGTTGGCGGATTAGCTGGTAGACGCCAGTGGCGGTGAAGGCTTCCCCAGAGGTGGTGCCCCCTGCGGAGATCCACAACGGTTCATCGTCATTGGCATCCTTGCGGAACCGGGTCAGGTAGGTGTTGAGGTTTCGTCGTGTAGCGGTTCCGAAGTAGACAACCCTACGCTTGTTTCCCTTCCCGACAACGCTTACACAGCTGGCCTGAAGGTCGCCTACCTTGAGGGAGCAGAGCTCTGACAGACGGAGACCAGTATCCAGGAGGAAGAGGACTATCGCCTTGTTGCGTTCTGGGAACGAGGTGTGGGCCGTAGCATTCACCAGAGCCCCTACCTCTTCGTTGGAGAGTGGCTGAACCTGATCCTTGGGCACCTTGGGTGCCTTGACGTTCTGCAGTGGGTCAGAGGTTAGGAGGCCTTCGGCGTCCATGAAGCTGATGAAGGTCTTCACGTCCCTGTAGTTGCGGTTTAGTGTCGCCGGTCTAACCTGCTTCTTGGCATTCGGGTGGCTTGAGCCAAATCTGCCATCCGGGGCTGGCTCTCGCAGGTAAGCGAGGAAGCCTCGAATGGTGCTGGGGGTAAGGCTCTCCGCCGTCAATTCGGCTCCTTCGGCGTTTGACAGCCACCAGAAGAAGTTTTTGAGGATGGAAGTCCTAGTGTAGACGTATCGTTCCGAGAAACCCTGAGCCCTTGAGTCCTCGTTCCAGAGGTTCAGAGCCGTCTCAAGGCTGGCATGAGAGCTCTTCCGGCGGTTAGGCTGACGTTGGTCCTGTGACTGACGCTGACGTTGTTTCATATCCCCTCGCTGTTGCAGACTTGTTGCGAGTGGAAGGAATCAGAAAGGCTGACCTTGCGGCCAGCCTTGCAGCGTGTTGCAGATTGTTAGAGGAAGCGGGAGATGGGACTCGAACCCACGACATTCAGCTTGGGAAGCTGACGTTCCCTACCACGAGCCACCTTCAAGTCGACCCCCGAGAGGAGACCTGCCACTCCGTGACCCGGTATTTGTCGCGGTCTCATACTTTTGAATCATTCGCGGGAAGCGCGCCCAATGGAACATGCCTCCTCACCACTGCCTGTAGAACAAGGAGGTTCAAATGGCTGACCCCAGCCTGGATACGGTTCCCGCTGACCTGCTCGCGCTCCTGGAAGAGTTCCCGGCGCATGTGAAGTCCACGCACAGCGAGGCGACCGCCACCCGCTACCTTTACCCCGTGCGCAAGTGGCTCACCTGGTCCCAGGGCCAGCCCGCCACCCCGGAACTGCTCCGCCAGTACGGCCGCCACCTCAAGACCACGGCCTTCCGGCCGCGCACCCGCAACGTGGACAAGTGGGCGCTCAACGCCTGGTTCAAGTTCCTCAAGGAGCGCCGGAAGCTGCGGAAGCTCCCGGACCTCGCCGCGATGGATACGGGCCGACTGGATCAGCCCGCCGTCCGCTGGGCCACGGAAGAGGAGCTGCGCCTTCTCTGGAAGACCGCCCGCGCCCTTCCGCAGCACACCCTCCGGGATCGCTTCCGCCGGGGCCGCGCCCTGGTGGTCCTGGCCATCCTCTCCTACGGAGGCTTGCGCCGCTCCGAGATGCTCGGGGTGGACCTGAGCGACGTCCTCCTGGATGAAGATCCGCCCCGCATCGTCGTCCGGTTCGGCAAAGGCGCGGAAACCCGCTGGGTGCCCGTCAAGGCGGAGCTGGATCAGGTGATTCGGGAGTGGCTGCCCATCCGCGCGGAGTGGTGCCAGCTGCATCTGCACCCGTCCGGAGCGCTGCTGCCCGTGGATCGCGTCCGCCGCCTCAGTCACCTCGGCCTGACCACCACGCTTCGCCAGCTCTGCAAAGCGGCCGGCACGCGCAACCTCACTCCGCACTGCTTCCGGCGCTGGTGCGGAACCGAGACGGAACGGGCGGGAGGTGCCGCCGCCGCCCAGGCGCTCCTCGGTCACTCCCACATCTCCACCACTTACGGATACCTGGGAACCAACTCGCTGCGTGTGAGCGAGTCCGTGGAGGCCATTCCATCCCTGGATCCCAGCGCTCCCCATCCGGCCCACATGCCAGCGGCCGCCACGAACGAGCACCTCTGGCGGCAGCTCCTCTAGTTCCAATCTGGGATAATGCAGAAAAGGCCCCCGCTCCACCTGGGAGACGGGGGCCTTATTCGTTGACGGCTAACGCCTATGCGTCAGGGGAGGACTTGCTCGATTGTAGGGGAATCATGTTCGGTCGCCACTCCGAAACTTGAAAGGAAGCCCATGTCTCAAAGCATCGATCTTCTTGACGCCTTGGCTGCCCGAGTAAGGCGGCTAGAGAGAGCACAGCAACGGTGGCAGTTTGCCTCAGCATGTTTGGTCGTCATCGGTATGATCGTCCTAGCCTCACGGCCTGGGTTATCCGAAGGTCAGGAACTACGCACCAATCGACTGCTAATCACTGACGAAAAGGGCAAGGTCGTTGCAAGGTTCGATGGTGGTGTTAAGGCCGAACCTCAATTGGTCCTTTTCGACAAGAGCGGTGATCCACGCATCTCGCTCTCCGTTCCTGAAAACGGTCCAGCATTGCTTCTCAATCCATCACCCAAGCACTCTCTAAAGGCGGGAATCCTTCAGGAGCCAAGCGGCATATTCTTCAAAGCCCTAGACTCTGAGAACCGGGTTCGAACGTCACTTGGATACACAAAGGGCGGGTCAGCATTGGTACTGACCGGTGAAGGCGGCCGCCGTAAAGCCATGCTGGTCAACACGGAAAACGGTCCGTTAGGAGTTGCGCTCTTCGGCGATGACAAGCAGCGCGGTACGTTCTTTCTCAGCGAAGGTAGCGGATACATCCAGGCTCAAGACACTGACGGTAAGCAGGTAATCTCATTGCCGTGAAGCCCGTCGTTGATTAACGCTTCGGCTCCGGCAGCCTCTCCAGCATCTTCCGCAGTCGGGACGCCTCCTCCCGCAGCTCGCGCTTGATCCGGTCCCGCTGGCCGTTGTCCTTCGCCTGGCTGTAGCGGTCCATCAGCGCTTCCAGGCGGTTCAGGCGTGAACTCCGGGCCTCGCCGCGGCGCTGCATCCTCTCCAGCACCCACTGCACGTCCCGGCTGTCGAAGCCCGGTGACCCCCGGAAGATGCCCAGCGCCAGGTTCCCATACTCCGTCACCGGGTTCCGGTGCCGGTCCGTCCGGCCCACGTTGGAGAGCGTGGTCGCGGCCCGGCCCAGGTCCCCGAAGCTGCCGATCAGGTGGTCCACCTGGCGCGGGTCCACCTCCAGCACCCGGCGCAGCATCGGGATCATGTCCCCCACCGGACTCTCGCCCACCGCGCCCAGCCCGCCGGACACCGCCTGCCCCAGCCGGCTGGCGTGCTTCGTCCCCTTCCGCATCCCCAGGGCCAGCTTCTCCTCGAACTGCGGCACGATCGACCGCTGCCGGAAGAGGTCCCGGTTGGCGATCACCTCCAGCAGCGGCTTCAGCGGGCCGGCAATCGCCGACTCGTCCAGCGGCATCGCGTTGTGGATTAGATCCTCCGCGTAGCCCTCGTAGGCGTGCTTGTTGCCAGCCACGAAGTCCAGCGTGCGCTCCACCCCGGCGGCGTAGACCCCCAGCTCGTACGGCTTCGGGATCGCCAGCCAGAGATCGTCCCCCACCTTCAGGTTGTAGAACATGTCCCGCCGGTGGGCGGGAAGCTGCCGGTACTCTTCCAGCGCCTCAGGGCCCTGCATCGCGTTCCATGCATAGACCCCCAGCGACGGCGCCACCACGGTCAGGCTCCACCGCGCGGCCGTCTGGATCAGCCGGGCCTTGATCGAGCGCATCGTCCGCAGGCTGCCCTGGATGTGGGCGTTGGTGAAAGGGATGTACCGGTTGATCCGCCGGATGACGGTCCCCGCCACCGCGAAGTCCAGCAGGCCCCGGCTCTTGTTCGCCGCGTAGAGGTCCGCGTTCAGCTCGTCGTAGCCCAGCTTCTTGATGGCGTGCTTCTTCGCGGCGTTGAACTCCGCCACCCGGTTCGCCATCTCCGCCGCCTCCAGCATCTTCCCGTAGCCCTGCTTGAGCTGCTCCAGCGTGGTGACGAGGGTGCGCGGATCGTTGGCCAGCTCCTTCACCTGGCGGCTCAGCTCCTTGTGCCACTCCACCTGGTCCCGCATGTAGTGGCCCGCCTGGCCGCCCCCCGCCAGCTTCAGCCGCGCCTCGCTGTCCTTCGGCCCCCGGAAGTGGGTCAGACCGCTCCCCACGTCGCTCACCACCATCCGCTCACCGGTGTCCCGGATCACGTTCCGGATCGCGAAGCCCGGCGCGTGCGTGATGGCCGTGCGGGTCAGGGTGGCGATGGCCGAGGCAAGCGGCACGCCGTCCGCCGCCGTCTCCCCCCAGCCCTTCAGCGCCTCATGGATGCCCGCCTCGAACTGCCACCGCTCCTCCTTCCCGTCCCGGAAGACCGAGATCGCGTTCGGGTCGCCCTCCCGCGCCAGGCTGCCAATCGCCGCCAGGTCCTGCGCCGCCCCCTGGTGGATCGAGCGCGGATCCTGCAGCAGGTCCGTGAAGAGACGCATCGCCTCGTTCCGGTCCGCCTCCCGGATGGAGCGGTAGGTCTGCTGCAGCAGGTTCACGTACGGGTTCTCAACCTGCTGGCTGGACCCCTTGAACCGCTGCACCACCTCCGCGCTCGACCCCAGCTTGCTCCCGCCGCCGCCCGCGCCCAGGAGTTGCTGCTCCTCCATCACGCGGTGCATGTCCACGTAGAAGGGATTCTCCGTCTTGATCGTGTCCACCGCGTCCTTGGACATCCGCCCCTTCTCGGCCAGGTAGTCCAGCACGGCATGGCTCCAGGCCCGGTAGCGCTTCGCCGCCTCCTTCAGCCGCGCCGCCTTCGCCGCATCCTGCCCCAGCTCATGGAGGGTGGCCTTCGCCGTCACGTAATCGCTGTAGATCCCGCCGCCGGCACCGGAGATCCGGGCGGACATCGCGTTCCCACCTGCCGCCGCGATCTTGTCCCCTTGGTGGACGGTGCGCTCGGAGATCATCCACGCCACCACGTCCCGCATCTCCTGCTCGAGGACTTCGGAGCTGCTCTTATCCAGCGGCTCCAGCAGCGACCCGAAGCCGCCCTCCGTCCCCTTCACCACCTTGTTCCGCGCGTCGACCATCCCATGCTCGACAATCGCGCCCACCCGGTCGATCACGCCGGCGTAGTTGCGCATCCGGAGTTCCGGATTGAACTCCGGCAGCAGGCCCACCGCGCCCTTCATCCCGCGCGCCACGTGGATGCCCTTCATCACCGGGTAGAGGTCATCCACCAGCTTCGCCTTCATCCGGTCCACGCCGGTCGTCTCAAAACCCGTGCCCTCGCCCTTCACCCAGGTCTCCGCCTTCTCCCGGATGGACGGCTCGCTCACCTCCGTGCGGACGTTGGACGTCGTGCGCCGCGCGGCGGAGCTGCCCGCGTAGTTCCGGACATCGTTGCTGAACGTCTTCAGCGCGCCCTTGGCGGCATCCGGCAGGGTGGCCTGCACGTGCGCGAAGAAGCGCGGCGCCGCCTTCCGCGCCGCGCCTGGATTCATCAGCATCGCCCGCACGAACTCCGCCGCGCCCTCCGCCCGCTGATACTCAAGCGTGCCGGTCCCGGCGCTGCCGTGGTCGCTGAAGTGAGGGATCAGCTCCCCATCAAAGCGGTCATCCTTGGCCAGCCCGAACTGGTCATCCATCCAGTGCGCGATCTCATGGGCCGTGGTGTCCAGGTCCCCGGAGAAGCGCACCACTGTGCGGCCGCTGCCGGGATAGTAGCTCCCCGAGATGTCACGGCCCGTCCGCGCCTTCCGCACCCGCTTCCCCAGCCCCTTCTGCAGGTCCAGCGTGATCTCCCGCAGTTGCTTCGGCTTGCCCCCCTGGATCGGCGCGACGGAGATCCGCGGCGTCGCCGGCGCGGGCCGACTCTTCTTGTCCAAAGTCTGCTGCAGCGCGCCCCCGTCCGCCCCCGGCTTTCCCTTTCCGGCCCCCGCGCCATCCGGTATACTTGGGGTGGCGGGCACCGGCGTCGGGCGGGGTCCATCGGACCCGGCACCTCTTCCGGACGCGGAGGGGGGCCCGCCTCCACGGGCGCTGGGCTGCGCGGGATACGTTTCGGACGTAAACGGGACGGCCGCATCCTCGGATGCGGATGCACCTCGTCTCCCCGGCCCAGCGTCACCAGGCCCAGCGTCACCAGGCCCCGCGCCACCAGGTCCCGCGCCCCGCGTCACCTTGTGGACGGAACGGACCGCCAACTGGCCACGGCGGTTGCGCACCTCCTCCACCACGAAGACGTAGCCGTTCACCCGCTTCTCGTGGATGATCGCCTGCAGCCCCCGGTGCGTCGGCTCCGTCGAGAGGCGGCTGTGGTCCGGGTTCCTCACGATGTCCGGCACCAGCGCCAGGTCCTCGGGAGTGATCTCCAGGTGCTGGTCCCGCCCTTCGCCGCCCGCGCCATGCCGGCGGAGCACGTGGCGCACCGCCTTGTCGTCCATCACGTGGTCGTAGCCGTCCAGATCCAGGGAGGTCTGCTCCCGCAGGCGGGCCGCTTCCGCGCCCTCCACCTTGCCGTACCTTACCGCCCGGTATTCACCGGATCGCTGGGTGCGGGCGTATTCCACCAGTCCCGCCACTTCCGGATGAGGCCGCAGGACCGGCGGCTGGAACGCAGGGGCTTCCGTGGCAGCTTCCGGGTTTGCGCCCCTCTCCCGCTCCAGGAAGCGCGGATGCACGAACCGCTCCGCGCCATCCTCGCCACGGATGCGCGCCCGCCCGCTGGATGACCGGCCCTCAAAGGTCCCGGTGAGAATCTCGCCGCTCGGAGTCCGCGCCCTCACCCGCTCCCCGGCCGCAATCGGCCCCGCCGGCACCGTTTCCGGGCTCGACGCGCCCGGATCCATCGGCCCCATCTCCGGCGGCCGCTGCGGGCTGTTCAGCTTCACGGTCCTTGCCGCGCGAGGAGTTGCCGCCGCAACCGGCTGAATCACCGCGGTATTCGCTGACGCATCAACTTCCAGCGGGGGCCGCACGGGCATGGACGGCGGGGGGGCTGGGGTGATCGGACGCGGCTCCACCGGCGGCACCCGCACCGGCCGCTCATCCGCAAACGTCACCCGGTGCCCTTCCGGCGCCTCCACCCGGCGCACCCTGCCCAGGGTCGATTGCCCTTTCACGGCCGATCCTGGGCGCTCCCACCAGACGCGATCGCCATCCACCTTGGTGACGCGGACCATTCCGGCCGTGGGCGCGTCACGCAGCATCACGGGCTTCGGATCTGCAGCCGGTGCTGGGGAATCCACATCGATGCGCGGTCCTAGAACTTCGACCGCCTGGCGCGCCGTGGGCAAGGCAGGGTCCGCCGGCACCACGCGCACCCGAGCGCCCCGACTCTCGAGAGATTTGGCCAGGCGCTTCGCCCGCTCCGCGCTGAAGGCCTCCTCGCCGCCCATGCGGTAGCGGCTCCACTCCATGCCCTTCGCAGGAGTGTCCGGGGTGACGGCTGGGTTCCGTGGCTCGGGTCTACTGCCATCCACGCGGATACGGTTCGGCACCGGCGCCGCCGGCTGACCAGCCCCAACCCCCGCGCCAGCGCCACCGTCCAGCGCCTCCGCGAGTTGTCCCGCTTTCCCCTTCACCAGGTAGGGAATCCGGCGCGCCTGGCCCGCCGTCTGCGCCGCCTCACCCAGCACACGAGGCACCTGCGGCAGCGCTCGAAGCGCAGCCCCGAACTTCGCGCCCTGCGCGCCATACTGCGCCGCCTTCCCCAGATCGATCGGCCGGTTGTTCAGCGCATCCTCGGAGACCGACGTTCCCACGCCGCCCGCGATGTTTCCGCCAATCTCCACCGGATCCAGCACGCGGCCGGCGGCTTTCACCGTCTTGCTGTTGGCCAGGCTGCGAACCACCACGGGAATCTTCACCGCTCCCGCCTTGGCCAGGACCGACTTCCCGGCCGGGGTCCGCGCCAGCGCCTGCGCCCCTCCGCGCAGTGCCAGGCCCGCCGCTCCCGCGGTGAGCTCCGAGGCGATATTGATCAAGGCGTCCCGCGTGGTCGCGTCCCGCAGCCGGGAATCGGAACCCTCCGCGTAGGAGCGCCAGGAGGCCGCCAGCAGCACCGCCGCCTTCTGCTCAGGCGTGAATCTCCCCTTGGGGTCCACCGCCTGCAGCACGCTCTGCGGATTGAGCCGCTGCAGCATCTGGGCGCGTGCCGCCGCCACGGGGGACTGTCCCACCCGCCGGCGGTACTCCGCTTCGGTCTCGTTCGGGTGGCTCAGACTGTCCGCCCGCACGTTGCGCGGTGACTCCGCCTGCCAGATCTGCTCCTGCAGCGGCTGGATGGTGGCCTGGTACCAGCGCGTGTATGCCGCCGCCGCCGCCTTCACTTCCGGGGTGTAGGCCGGCACGGCGTTCCCGGAACGGGCCACCATGGCGCGCCACTCGTTCTGAACCGCTCCCTGCTCCTGCTGGAACTGGCCCACCGCCGCGCCCGCCAGCTCCTTGCCCGCCTTCTCCAGGCGCGTGCTCTTCCGCACCCGGTCCAGCCGAATCGGGTCGAAGGCATCGCTCCGCCACGGGTTCGCGGCTGCCATCTGCTGGACCTTGGCCTCATCCGCCTGCTTGAGCTCGCCCATGCTGCGGACCACGTTGCCCGATGTGGATGATCCCTTCGGTTGACCGCTCTTCCACGCAGCGGCATCCTGGGCAGCCTGCTCTTCGGGCGACAAGGACGAACGGCCGCCCACGGGTGCTGCCGGGCCAGTGGAGCGCAGCGCGCCTCGCTTCCAGGCAGCTGCATCAGCGGCCGCAAGTTCTTCGGGAGTCGACGCCACCGACTCGACCGACGTGCTTCCACCCCGGCCCTTCCTCCGCACCGCCACGCGGGCCGTGATTCGCTGCGTGTAGCCCTGCGTCTCCTTGAAGGGAGGCACCCCGCCATACCGCTGCACCGCCCCGGGTCCGGCATTGTACGCCGCCAGCGCGAGCGTCTCGTTGCCCTTGAAGCGACGGAGATTCTGCCCCAGATAACGGGTGCCGCCGCGGATGTTCTCCTCCGGGCTGTAGGCGTCACGAACTCCCAGCTCCCGCGCGGTCGCCGGCATAAGCTGCATCAGCCCCTGGGCACCCACCGGGCTTCTCGCGCGAGGATTGCCCCCGCTCTCCTGGCGGACCACTTCCTCCACCAGGATCGGGTCCACGCCCTCCTCGGCGGCAATCCGCTGGATGATCGGGCGGACCGTCACCAGGGCATCGCCCTGAGAACGAGAACGCCGCCTCCCTGTGACAGGAGGCGGCGTTGCGTAGCCCAGTTGACGCGCGTCGCGCACTGCTTCTTCTTCAGGCGTGAGAGCCATTCGCGTAGTCCTTACCTGCCAAAGTTCTTCCGGGGATACTTGCTCACCCCCATCTCCACGGCGCGATCCTTGGGCACCCCGTTCTGGATCAGGCCGTCGATGTAGCGTTGCCGGTCGGATCGGCCACTCGCGCCGGGAGCCGCTCTCGGTCCTGCCGGCGAAGGCGCTGCCGACGCTCCCAGCTTCTCTCCCAACTGGTGCCGCAACTGGGCTTCCTGCCCCAGGAGCGCACCCGCCTCGCTGATCAGCCGCCGTGCCTCATCCTCATCTGTCTCGGAGCTCAGCGCTTTCGACCGCGCCGCCGCCTGCTTCCGCAGTTCCGCCATCCGCTGCGTGAGTTGATCGATCTCCACTTTGGTGCGCGGATCGATCCCCGGCGTGCCCGCCCGCTCCCGCAGCGAGATCTCCCGCTCCCGCAGCCCCTGGCTGACCAGTTCCCTGGCTTCCTCAACCGCCAGCTTCCGCTGCTGGTGGCCCAGCTTCGCGTCGTCCAGCCGCAGCCGCGACCGCTCCAGATCCTCACGGAACATCTTCGCCCGGTTCTCAAGGCCCGCCGCCTGCACCCGAGGCTCCACCGTCCGCCGCTTCACTTCGCTGTCCGCCCGCACTCCCGGCACCCGCGCCTGAACCTCCGCCGTCTGGGCCTGCTTGTGGGCAATGTCGGCCTGGAAGGTCGTGCCGCCGGGGAAGAGCAGCTCCTCATCCGGGATCTCTTCCGGTGGACTGGGTGCTCCGAGTGAGGGCGCAGGCACCGGCGCCTGCCGCATCCCTTGCTGAAGGCCCGCACGCATCCGCCCGAAGCCCATCGGTGGTGCCACCACGGGCGGCATCTGCATCTCCGGGGCCGGTGCCACCGCAGCCGGCACCGGTGCCGCCGTTGTAGACGGCGCAGGTGCCGGTGCTCCCCGCCCCATCATGGCTGAGAACATCGGGTAGTTACGCTCATAGGCCCTCCGCAGAGCCGGCAGTTGGGCCGGGTCAAATCCGTGCGGCACCAGTTTCGTGAAGGTTTCGATGAAGCCGTCGCCGTGCTTTTGCTCCATCTCTAATTCCCAGCGTTCCTGCTCAACCTTGGCCTGAGCACGTGCCGCTTCCGCCGCCAAGTCCGCACGGGTCGGTCCCGCCGCCTTCGCCAGGTCGGACAGCGTCACCGTTTCCGGCTTGTTGAGCATTACCCCGCCACTGGCCAGAAAGGGCACCGGCAGGGGACCCTTGAGGGCGGGTGAGGCCTGGGCACCAAGATCGGCCTCTCCGGACTCGATCCTCACGCCGGCCTCGTTGAACGGCATGGGGTTCTTGTAGCTCTGGCCAAGGCCCATCACCAGCGCCGCCCGTTCCTTCCGCTCCTTCAGTTCCCGCTCTTTGGCCAGGCGTTGCCGCTCGGCATCGTCGAGCCGCTGGTTGCGTGCCCGGTCCGCAGCCGTGGTGGCCCGGGCTTCATCATCCAGCCGCGCCTGCCGCTCACGGTCTAGCTTCCAGAGGTCGTGCTGCTCCTTGCCACGGGCATCCTGCTCCCGCCGGCGCGCGTCCTCGTCCGTCTGCCGCGCCTCATCCTTCTGGCGCTGATCGAACTGCCCGCGCCCCTGGAGGTAGCCTCCCGCCACGCCCGCCAGACCGCTCAGTATCTGGAGAAAACCATTCCGCCGTGCCATCGCGCCACCCCCAACCAGAAACCAGAAACCAGAAACCAGAAACCGCTCAGAACGGCTTCCAGCCCATGCTGCCGGCGGTGCCAGCCAGGCCCGCTGCGGTGGAGAGGAAGTCCCCGACCCCGAACTGCTGCGAGTCCCGGTACTGCTGCTGCTGGAAGTCCATCTGGGCCAGCTGCATCATCACATTCTGGGCCTGCGCCCAGTTCCCGCTCTGCGCGGCCGCCACCAGCTGCGTGAGGTGCTGCTGGGCCTGCTCCTGCTGACGGCTCTCCTGGTCCAGCATCTCCGCGATCATCCGGCCCCGGCCCTGCTGGTTGGCGCTGGCGGTCGCGCCCTCCCGCGCCGCCGCGTAGCTGGAGTCGACCATCCCGCGCGCGGCCGCATCGGCGGCGCCCGCGTTCTCCGCATTCCGGGTGATCTCATCCATCGCCTGAAGCCGCGGCGCAAGGAAGTTGGCCCGGTGGTCCGGATCCCACACGTCCGCATTCGCGCGGTCGCGCAGGTTGCCAAGCTGCTCCCAGAAGAGCGGCATCAGCCGCTTGCCCAGCTTGTACTGCCGCCGTCCGATCCACCGGGAGATGTCCTCCGGGTCTGCGTTCTGAACGCGGTCCACGCGGCCCTGGCCCTGTGACTCCTGGGTGGCCGCGTGGGGCCCCATCGCGAACTGCGGTTGAACCTGTGGCTGCACGGCCGGTGCCGCCGCTTCCTGGAGGCCCGCCACCGCCGGCCCGCCGCCTGGCTGTGCCGCCCTGGGACGCGCCGGGCTTCCAGGTTGCGTCAAGCCTCCCTGCGTCACGGCCGTTGCCGGCGCTGCGGGATCCACCGGCCCCATCGCCAGCTCCCGCGCGATCCGGGCGCGCGCCGCGCCCCGTCCCTGCCCATAGGGCGAATATGCCGCCGCGGTCATCATCCCTCGCGCTCCCTTCATCAACCAGAAACCAGAAACCAGAAACCCGAAACCGGAAACCGGAAACCGGAAACCGGAAACCGGAAACCGATTCAGCCCCTGCCGTCATACCGAACCAAAAGCGTGATGTTCGCGGCCACCGCCGCAGGAGTGGCCGCTTTCTGATCGTGAACCATGAGGAGGTCCCGCCGGCTGAAGGTGACTCCGCCAGTGGTGATCTCGCCCTGGTTCTGCGTGCCCACGGCACCCGCCACGGTCACCTCCAGCGACGTGGGCACCACGATGTTCCATCCGGTGCCATTCCACCGGGCGATGTAGAGCGTGACCGTATAGCTATCGCCGGCGGCCCCCACGTCGCCAGACAGCGCGACGGCGAGGCAGAGCGCCTCGCCGTCCATCTGCATCTCCCGCCCCGGATAGCTCGCCGTGATTGCGGCACCGCCGAGCGTGGCGTTCGTGATGTCGCTGCGCTCAAAGAAGATGTGCTGGTACATCAGCGCCTCCTAGGAGCCTGTCCAAATAAAAGATGGTGACAAGCATGGATCTCCTGCTGCGGCGGTGAACCTGCCAGCATGGCGCACCATTTTCGCTCGTACACCCCTGATCAACCGTGTCTCCTGCCGGCCGCCCCCCAGGACTGGCT
>JANPLG010000361.1:0-15714 GCA_031426395.1 Actinomycetes bacterium | reverse complement strand
CCGGCCTCGGAAAGCCCCCCGGATGCCGCCGCCGGAGTATTCCCAAGGACCTGGCTCAGGCCGAGCCCGCCGAGGCCCAGGGAACCCTGGGTCAGGAAGTGGCGGCGGGTAGAAGAAACGGGATCAAACGGCTCCATCGTGCGCTCCGGAAAGGCGGCTGCGGGCGATCACAGCAAGAGACCAGGTGGTCGGCAGATTACGCCAGGTGTTTCTGGCAGACACGGTCAGGTTAGAGCTACTCGGGCTGAGTCGTGAAGCATTGGTCGTCGGGCGGCCAGTCTGTATCCAGCCCGCAGAGCGGGGTTGCTATCGATAGGCATCGGGTTCAGCCGATGCCGGGCATAGGCGCTCGCAACACCCTCGCTCGAGATCCTCCAGCCCTGCCTCAAGTTCAACGCAACTGGCTTGTCTTCCCTCTGAGTGCCGCTGACCGCGCATGTTTCCGGATTGCGCGGGTCGCCATTTGCTCCGCCCAGCGGCCGCAGCCGGGGAACGGGACTGAACCCTGAACCCCGAACCCTAACTCGGCAGCAGGGTGCGGTTGAGCATCGGGTGGAAACCGTCGGTGGGGCCGAAGTCGCTGTCCGGGTGCCACGCCATCACATCGAGGGGGCTGTCCTCTGTCTCGAAGGAGTGAAGACAACCGGTCGGTATCCACCAGCCGGTGCCGGCGCGCAGCTCGTGGCGACTGCCCTCCGTCCAGCACCAGCCGTGGCCGGAGAGCACGATGCCGAGGCGGACCGAGGGATGGGTGTGCTGGGACTGTCGTGTACCCGCCGGGATGTGCAGGTGGTTCAGGCACGGCTCGCCCAGGACGGGAGGGCAGACCAGCAACGTGTCCGTGCATCCGTCGATGTACCGCAGCCTCCCGGCTTTCTCCACCGGGCCTCCGAACTGGCGTAGGCCCTGGTATCCGAATACGCTAACCACGAGGCCACTGCCGGGTCCTGCACCTAACAGCCCTTCCCTCGGAGCCACGAAGTACATTCCCGCGATCAGGTGGACAAAGGGTCCAGTATCCTGCTTCAGGAACCCACGGCCTTCGGCAACCATGCCGAAATGGGTCGCGTCCGGTTCAAGCGTCAGGTCATCCTGACCCCAAGCACGGACCAGGATGCGCTGATCCCCCTCGCTCAACTCCCGCGAAAACTCAGACTGCAGTTCGAACTGTTCGAAGCCCATTCAAGTCCTCTCCGTCAGTCTTCCTGCGCTCGCAGCCACAGCTCCAGGCTCAGCAGCAGCCAGAGCTTCACGCCGTGGCGGGGCCAGAGATTTCCCCGGTACTCCAGCCAGTCGCGCACCAGCCGCTGGTTGAGGTAAGGCCGGGTCCGTGCGCCGCGACCCAGTAGCAGACCGGCGGCATAGCGGCGGAGGTCGCGCCGAAACCAGGCCTGGACCGGCACCAGCATCCCGCTCTTTGGCCGCTGGAGGATCTCCGGCGGGAGGAGGTTGGCCACGGCGCGCTTGAGGATCGCCTTTTCGACCGCCCCCTCCAGCTTATACTCCGGCGGGATGGCGAAGCTCGCCTCCACCACGCGGCGGTCGAAGAGCGGTGAGTGCCCTGCCAACCCGAAGTGCGCCGTCAGGTTGTTCACCTTCGTCAGGATGTGCCCTGCGCCCTTCAGCCGCACGTTGGCGTGCATCAGACGGTCCAGATACGCAGGAAACAGCGGCCAGTCCTCCGGCGGCGCGTCGGCGAGGTAGGGCCGGACCAGATCCTCAATCGGAGCCTCCTTTCGGAGCCCGGCCTGCGCTTCCGGCGAGAGCAGTTCCGGGAGGTCGTCGTAGCACTTCAGGTGGGCGCGGAAGTAGGCGGCCTCCCGGCTCTCGGCGCTGGGGTAGAGGGCATGGAGCAGCATCGGGGAGTTCTTCGGTCCGCCGAAGCAGGGGTCTCCCCCTTCGCCATTGAGGACCACCCGCGCCGTCCGCGACGCCTCCAGTCCCAGGGCGTAGTTCGGCACCGTGAGCGGGTCGCCGATGGGGTCGTCCAGCGCGCCCATCGTGGCGGGAAGCTCCGCGCGGATGCGGGCGGGAGGCAGGGTCAGCACCTGATGAGGCACCCCGCAATGCCGCGCCACCATGCTCGACCATTCCAGTTCGTTCAGATACTCCTCGCCGAAGGAGATCGACCATGTAGTGACGCGTCCCGGCGCCATCCGCGCAGCCATCGCGGCGACCAGACTGCTGTCCAGCCCACCGGAGAGATAGACGGCCACCGGACCGCTTGGGGGGATTCCGCACTGGACCGCTTCCTCCAGCACGCCGCGAAGATGGTGGGTCGCCTCTTCCAGCGGGACCGGTTCCCCCGTGGTCGGGCGGGGACTCCAGATGTCGAAGGTCTGTCCGTCGGGCAGCGAGAGGGCCGCGCCGGGGCGCAGTTCGGTCACGTCCCGCCACATGGTGAGCGCTTCGGGCACGTATGCCAGACAGAGGTAGGCCGCCAGCGCCGGCATGGAAAGCTCTCGGGAAACTGCCGGGGAGCGCCGCAGCGTCTTCAACCGGGCGGCGAACCATGTCGCGCTGCCCTGGTGGGCCAGGTAGAGCGTCCGGGCACCGCATCCGTCGCGGTGGAGGATCAGTCGGCTCGCGTCCGCGTCCCACAGCGCGACCGCGAACATCCCGACCGCACGCTCGAGGGCCGCAACGCCACCCCGCTCATAGAGTGCCGCGAGGAGCACGCCGGACGGCGCATCCGGCATCTCCAGCTCAGAGCGGAGCTGTTGCGCATTGTCCAGGATCAGCTCCCCGGAGACGACCATCTTCCCCAGCGGGCCGTTCCAGACCGGTGCGCCGCCGAATGCTACCTGTTCGCAGGACCAGACCGGCTCCACGCCCAGCCGGCGCAGCGCCGCAGCGGGGTCCGGCACCCCGTAGACACCGGCGAAGTCATTCATACGGCAATCCACACCCGCTAGCCGGCATCCGCTACCCAAAGCTGTCTGTGGCGTGCAGATCGGCGGTGGGGCTGTAGAACCAGATCATCCCCGGGCCGGTGTCCCAGCCAGTGGCCGCGTCGGTGCCGTCCGGAAGCTGGTTGGCCCGTGAGAACCCCTGGTAGATGGCCCGCATCAGCCGGGCGGGGCGAAGCTCTGCCAACTCGTACGCGTTGCCGGCGGAAAGCCATGCAATCTCATCCGGGGGAAGGCCTTCCTGCCACGCCTCGCCATGCTTCTTCCAGTTGGACGCGTGACTGTAGGGAGCCTTGACCACGCTCAGCTTCAGCGCCTCCGCTTGCGCCTTGCGGAGGCCGAGGTCGAAGATGCGGATACCTTGGTCGGGAAACCAGTCCGGCTCCCGCAGCCTCTGCGCCAGGCCGTAGCCGGGTATGCTGGCGTCGTGAACGGCGAACACCTTGAGCGATGGGTTGCGCCGGAGCATCTCCAGCACCGTCTTCGACCGTCCCTGGGGGTAGCCGTCCAGGCTGAGTACGGCGCAATTGTTCTCGAAGTGGAAGTTGCCCGCCACCAGCATGGCCGCCGTGTCCGCGTGCTCCGTCACCACCGCGCGATCAAAACTGTAGGTGGTCAGATCCGGCTCATAGTCTACCTGCTTAGGCGCGGGAACCCTCGGGTCGGCAAGGCGAGGGGGATCCCCGTGGACCTCCCGCCAGCGTGCCAGGAGCGGCGCGAAGTTGGCCCAGGGGACTGCCGGCTCCACGGGCGCAGCGGATGCACTCTTTTCCTTGCGGAAGAGGTGCAACCCACCGCCCACGGCCGCTGCGCCAAGCACGAGGGGAATCGGGTTCATTGTCAGTAGCGAACCGATCAAACCTCCGACTGCGCCCATAACCATGAATGCGATGCCGCCGCCACGCATCGCCTTCAGCCGCATTCGCTGCCACCGGCGGTTCATCTCCCACCAGAGCTGCCGCTCCGTGAAAGCGGTCTTCCCGTCGGTGGAGACTTCCTTGATGAGCCGCTGGAACAGCCCGTCGGTCAGCACCGGGCCGGCGAGCGCTGTGGTCTTCGGCTCAAACGCGAAAGGGTGCTGGCACTTCTTGCACCGCCCGCCGCTCTTCTGGCGGTCAGGATAGGTGGAGTCGGTCTGGCAGTGGATGCATTTCACGCTTTCATCTTCTCCCGAATCCGGTCATGCCACGACACCGCAGGCGACTGCACTTCCGCCCAGACGTGAAGCATCAGCAGCGCCCAGAGCCGCTCGCCCCAACGGCGGTCGCGGTACTCTGCGCCTGCGGGGGCCGCCTTGCAGACCGCGCCCACCCGCCGGGGATCGAACCAGCCGTTCCGCAGCATGCGCCACCCATTCAGTCTCCGGGCGACCTCCGGTCGCAGGGGACCCCGACACCATTCGGAGATGGGCACACCCATTCCTCGCTTCTCCCTCCACACAACGGAAGCAGGCAAGAGTGGTTCCGCGGCTCGCTTGAGTAAGTACTTTTCACATGCGTCGCGTAGCAGCAGTTGGGGCGGAAGCGCGAAGCTCCAGCGGGCGAGAGCGGAATCGAAGAAAGGTGCGTGGACGGTCAACCCGTGAGCTTCCACCAATTGCACGGAACGAGGCGCGATATTCTGTGCTCCCTTCAGCCGCAGATTGGCCGCGCGAAGGCGATGCAGCAGGTGAGGGAATCCCGACCCCTCCAATGCCGGCCGTACCCAGGCACGAGGATCAACGCGGCCCGCGTCGCCCTGCAGCCCGCCAGCGAAGAGCGACGAGGCTTCGTCCCCAAAGCGGTGGTAGGTGGCCAGGTAAGCATCCTCACGGCGGTAGGCCTCCCCTTGATACGCCTCCGCTGCGAGAATCGGCTTGTTCGCCCACCCGCCGAAGAGCTGGTCGCCACCCTCGCCATTGAATACGACCCCGCAGTGATCCCTCGCGGCACCTCCGAGTAAGTAGAGCGGAACCACCACGCCGTCTCCGAACGGCTGCGCAAGGGCAGCGGCGGCCGGTTCAAGCGCAGTGCGGACCCTCTTCCCGTCAGCCGGGACCACGTGGAGCGGAAAGCCAAGGTGCTGCGCGACTTCCTGAGCTACCTCGAGCTCCTGGTTGAACGGGGGGCCGAAATCGAGTGTGAAGAGGTGCAGCTTCACCCCCTCCCTCGCCAGCAGCGCCGCGACAAGGCTGCTATCCAACCCGCCGGAGAGGAAGACCGCCGCCTCCGCCGCCCCGTTCAGCCGCCGTCGAACCGAAGCAGTGAGGAGGTCGCGAAGCTCACTCGCCAACACTTCTTCGGGATCGGCCCGCAACTCCGCTTCACGCCAGGGAGCACTGTCCGCACCGAAGTGCCACGAGTTCTGATCGAGTGGAACGGCGTCAAGGGTGATGTCGCTGGCAGGCGGAAGAATCGAGATGCCGGGCGTGGGCGTCAGCGGTGCAGGAACGTGAGAGAGGCAAAGATACCCGTGGATTGCCTCCAGTTGAAGCCCCTGCGAGCTACCGGACACCTTCCGCAACAGCCGGGGATCGGACGCGAGCCAGAGGGACTCCTCAACCCGCAGCGCGTAGATGCCTCGCAGCCCGAAGGGATCCGTTCGCAGCCGAAGCGTCCCGTCGCCAGGTGCAAGCACCTCGCAACCGGCTTCCTCCGGATCCCCAAGCGTCAGGCGCGATCCGCGCTGCGGCAGATAGTCGAGGCGGACCTCCTCGCCGGGCCATGGCACCAGGCTGGGAGCCCAGGTGGGTCGAGACGTCGCGGCGTTGCCGCAGCGATAGCAGCCGATCCACGCTCCCATTGGGACCCGCTACTCGACAATCACGCCGTCGAGCGACACCTCGCCGCTGGCGGTGACGGGGTTGACGAAGTCACCAAACTTGAAGGAGAGCTCGCTCACGGCCTCGGGCGAGCGGAAGGGGCGAACCTGCCAGCGGCCGCTGGATGACGTGCGGGACTGGTACTCGAAGCGGGTGAGATCCAGCCGGTGCGTGCGCCACTCACCGGAAGCCGGAAGCGCTGGCGAGCGCCACCGTTCCAGCGCCCCGTTCTCAAAGTAGACGCGTACGTTGTTCAGTCCCTGGCCGCGGACGTCAAAGGCGACCGAACTGGGGGCGGAGATAATCCCTGCCAGCGGTGTATCGAGGTTGGCGCGGTGCGGCGTTCCCGGCTGGCTGGCGAACCGCTCGACGCGGATCACCGCCGCTTGGCTACGGTCCCCAACGCGCCGATAGGAGACGGTCGCCACAGTGCCGGGATTAGCGCTGAAGTTCCACTGGCCTGGAATCATGCCGATGGCAGTCGCAGTTTGCGTTTGCACGGCCATCGCAGGAGCTGGCGGGACGCTGCGCATCTCCCGGAATCCGAACAGCAGCACTGCCGTCCCCAGCACTGATGCAGCCACGAGTGCGATGCTGAGTTTCCGGCGTCGCTGCGAACCCGTATCGACCACCTGGCGGGCGTGCCACTCCGCCGCTGCCCGCTCCAGGTGCTCCTCGGACACGCCCACTTCCGCGGCAGCCGCAGCAATGTCCCGAGCACGGCCGGACCGGTCCAGGTCGGCGTCCTCCCGTTGGCGCAACTCGGTCGCAATCCCGAGCACCTCGGACATCTTCTCTTCGGGAATGTCTTTCAATCGGAGCATCGGAAGGAGCCTACCGCTTCCAGATCACGGCGTCCAGATTCAGGACCGCCTGCGCGACCACCGCCGCTGCGGCGACCTCAGCACTTGGTAGCTGCGGGTCCGCCTTCCGTTCGCCAATCCGCAGCAGTTTCGCCGCCTCCCCAGGGTCCGCCGCGAAGGTCGCCTGCTGCTGGCGGTACAGGGTGAGCAGGGCCCGCTCCTCGGTGGCACTCGGTTTCCGTCCCGCTAGCCGTTGGAAGATAAACGCCACCCGCGCCTCGGGCGTTACTCCGCCTTCCTTGACGGCGCGCTCCCCCAGCACCCGCGCCGCCTCCACGAACTGGATGTCGTTCAGGAGCACCAAAGCCTGCAACGGCGTGCTGGTGGTCTGCCGCCGCGCCACGCAGTACTCGCGGCTCACGGCATCGAACGCCAGCAGGTTTGCCATCGGGGCGGTGCGCTTCCAGACCGTGTAGAGGGTGCGCCGGTAGAGGTCACTGCCCACACTCTGGCGGTAGGCGGGACTCATGGAGTTCGCCTCGCGCCAGAGGTCGCCGGGCTGATACGGGCTGACCGGCGGCCCGCCACGCCGCTCATCCAGCAGTCCGGCGGCAAAGAGCGCCGTGTCCCGGATCGCCTCCGCACTCAGCCGGTGGCTCGGCCCCCGCGCCAGAAGCAGGTTCCCGGGGTCCCGCTCCCTCAGCTCCGGCCGAAGCGCCGACGCCTGCCGATAGGTCCGCGAGAGGACGATCAGCTTGACCAATGCCTTCGTGTCCCACGGGGTGGGTTTCTGGTTTCCGGTTTCTGGTTTCTGGTTTCCCGTCAGCCTTGGAGAACTGGTTGAACCAGAAACTAGTAACTCCGAACCAGAAACCCCGGCGAACTGCCGGGCAAGCCAGTCGAGGAGTTCGGGGTGCGTCGGCTGCTGCCCCTGGCTGCCGAAGTTCTCAGTGGTCTCCACCAGGCCTCGTCCAAAGAGCAGCTCCCACGTCCGGTTGACTGCCACGCGTGCCGTGAGCGGGTGGTCTGGCCGCGTCAGCCAGCGGGCCAGGCCCAAGCGATCCTTCGGAAGCTCCGGCGGGTAGCTTCCCAGTGATTGCGGCGTTGAGCGGCTCACCCGGGCGGCATCCGTACGGGGCGCGTCGTACTGCCCGCGCGCTAGATTCCACGTGGAGCGCGGCTTGGGCATCTCCTCCATCACCGCGATCTCGTACTGCGGGTCTTCGGCGGCCCAGACCCGCTGCCGCGACGCAGCGAGTTCCGTAGTGGCCTTGCGCACGTCCGGATCGATGGCCGAAAAGTAGTAATCCTTCATCTCCGCGCCGGGACCGGCAAGGGCGGTGGGGAGGGCGTTCTTGCCCGCCACCTGGCTCACCTCGAGCGGGGTCAGTGCGCGGTTAAAGATCCGCACCTCGTCCAGTAGCCCGCCCTTGAACCCCTTGTCGCGGAACCGTTGCCCAAACACCAGCACATGCTGCCCGATGCCCTTGTAGAGGTGATCGCGGAGCGTCTCCTGCTCCGGCAGCCCGCCGTTCAGGCTCACCTTCAGGCCGGATGCCCGGCTGGAGCCGTCGTAGGAAACCGTGACGTGGCTCCAGGCATCCTTGGGTACTTCCTGGCGGCTACGCACCGCGATGGCGTTCCCCGGCCAGTGGCGGAACATCCGCGCCGTGAGACGGCCCTTCTCCAGAAGCAGGTCCCATCCGTGTGGACCGGCGTCGGTGCCGCTGCTCGCCTGGAGGACGACCGCCGGCTCCGCAGCGATGCGCGGGTCCTTCATCCAGAAGCTGATGGTGAAGGGAGTGTGGCGAGTGAAGCGGCCCAGCTCCGGGAAGGAGAGGTTGTTCTCGCCATCCAGTAGCGCCGCTTTGCCTTCCTTGCCGGGCACCAGGGAAACTGCGTCGCCGCGGACCCCGTGCGCAGTGGCGCCTGGGACCCGGTTCGGCAGCTTCGTCCCCTCGAACGCCTCGAAGTCGAAGTAGCCCACCTCATCGGGGAGCAGCGACTCCATGCGGCGTGTCCGGTCCTGGCCCAGCCACGCCTGGTAGGCGCTCTCACGGGACTTGCGGACTGCTGACACCGCCTCCTCCGCCTGCGTCACGCCGTCCCGCGCCGCCGCAAGCTGGGCATCCTGCTCGGCGGTCGGCAGCAGCAGCGATGGGGCTGGGACGATGTCCGCGCGGTCGTACATCCCATACTCGTCGATGCTGTTGAAGAAGGCCGTGAGCGAGTAATAGTCGCGCTGGGATATCGGGTCGTACTTATGGTCGTGGCAGCGGGCGCACTCGAAGGTGAGGCCGAGGAAGGCGGTGCCGAAAGTGTGCAGCCGGTCCGAGACCCCCTCCAGCCGCCACTCTTCCGGAACACTGCCGCCTTCGTTCGTCATCCGGTGGATGCGGTTGAACGCGGTGGCGAGGCGCTGCTCGCGGGTGGCGTTGGGGAGAAGATCGCCGGCCAATTGCCAGGTGAGGAACTGGTCATAAGGCAGGTTTTCGTTGAACGCCTTCACCACCCAGTCCCGGTAGGGCCAGGTGGGCGAGAGCAGGTCGCTCTGGTAGCCGTAGCTGTCCGCATAGCGCGCCACGTCCAGCCACGGGACTGCCATCCGCTCCCCATAGCGCGGGGACGCGAGGAGGCGGTCAACCACCGTGCCATACGCTCCCGGCGTGAGGTCGACGGCAAAAGCAGCCCCTTCCTCCGGGGTCGGCGGCACCCCCGTGAGATCGAGCGTCACGCGGCGGAGCCACTCTTCGCGCCGAGCCTCTGCGGAGGGCTTGAGCCCCTCCTTCTCCAGCCGCGCAAGGACGAAGCGGTCGATCGGGTTGATCGCCCAGGCGCTATCCCGGACGGGCGGTACCGGTACGCGGCCGGGGAGGGGGACAAACGCCCAGTGCGGCTCATACTCCGCTCCCTCGGCAATCCAGCGGCGCAGGGTCTCCTTCTCACCAGCGGTGAGCTGCTTGTGGGCGGAAGGCGGCGGCATCGACCGCGCCCCCTTCTCCAGCACGCGGATCAGAAGTCGGCTCTGCGCAGGCTTGCCCGGCACCACTGCCTTCCGGCTGAGTGCCACTTCCCGCAGATCGAGGCGCAGGCCAGCCTTGAGCGCGGCGCGATCCGGTCCGTGGCATGTGAAGCAGTTGTCGGAAAGGATCGGCCGGACATCCCGGTTGAAACTGACGCGCGCCGGGGCTGTCGCCGTCCCAACCGGCACCGAGGGTCGTCCCTTCTGCGCCGCGGCCAGTGCCGGGACAACCAGGCAGCCCCCTAGCAGCAGCCCCAGGCTCAGCTTTCCTGCGCTCACCGTGGCTTCGATCCGCACTCGCATCCTGCACGTTCCATTTCTCGTCAACCCAACGCTCACTCCTCACGAAGTCCGCCCACCCGCCCCGAATCACCTTCTTGCACCAGCCGTGGAGCGCGGGCGTCCCGCCCGCACCCATCTTCCATTTGCCGAGATCCGCACCGCCCGCAGCCTACCCATATCCCGAAATCCCGAGAATCGCAATTCAGTCCCTGGCCTAACTCCCGCGCGTAGAGTTAAGGTTGGGTAGTCCCATCGCCAGGCGATGGCCTCCTCACGGTCCCAAACCATGCCCCGGTTCGAGAAGCACTTCACAGTCGACGAGGCCAATGCGCTCCTGCCTGAGATCAGGACCCTCCTTTCGGGATTGCGAGAGGTGCGGGACCACCTGGTCATCTCGATGGAGGGAGCCGCGCCCGTGGTCGCGGCCATCCCGAACAACGGTGGCGGCGTGGAGGCCAACCCATACCTGCGCAACATCCTCCAGATCAGCAGCCGCGTCCAGCAACTCTCGGAGCACGGCGTCCTGCTGAAGGATTTGGACCGCGGCCTGGTTGACTTTCCGGCGTGGCGCGAGGATCAGGAGATCCTGCTCTGCTGGCACCAGGGCGAAGACGGGGTGGCCTTCTGGCACAGCGTCGAGTCCGGATATGCCAGTCGTGCTCCCATCTAGGGAATTGCGGAATGCGGATCTCGGAATGCGGATTGAGGACGGCCGGCGACTCCGGTTCTCTTCGGTGAGGTGACTGAATGCCGGTGGTTTACGTTCCAGAGCGCGAGTCGTTCCGTGAAGAGAAGCTGTCCAAGGTGAGCCTCTTCTCCGTCCCGCAGTTCTTCCTCGACCTCTACTGCCTGGAACCCGGTCAGGACCAGAAGCCACACGCCCACGAGGGCGCGGCTAAGTACTACTACGTCCTGGAGGGGGAGGGCCTATTCCAGGTCGACGGCCAGGAGCAGCGCCTCGGCCCCGGTCATGCGGTCCTATCAAAGCCGGGCGAAGTGCACGGAGTCCGAAACCCGGGACCCGCCCGCCTGAAGCTGCTCGTCTGCATGGGGCCGAACCCAGGCAGCGGCCACTCGTGACATCGGACGCGACTCAGGGAATGGAACGCGGATGACGCGGATTTGAAGGATCAACGCGGACCAGGCAGATTCAGACTGAACGAGTGGAACCTTGACGAATTGATCGCCGCCTGCCCGTAGATGATGCCAGCAACCGAGTGCCATCCCAATATCCAGGAAGCGTGCGTAGCATCCCTGCCATCGCTCGCTCGCTAATCCATACTTCAATCTGAGCGCCTCAGCATTGCATCGCGGCAACGCACCCCGGAACCATCCCACCATGCAGCCCCTGACCCCCCGACCCATTGTCGACTGCCCCGTCTGCCACAACCCGCTTCGCAGCGTCGGACGGATGCCGGTGCGCAAGGATGCCGCCGAGGCCCAGGTCTTCATCCAACCCAGCATCGGCGACACATCGCCCGCCCTGGCCCTGGACGTCTATCGCTGCGGCAACTGCGGCCGCCTCGAGTTCTACGACCACGACTTCCAGCTCCCCGCCCTCTAGTCCCAAGAGCAACTACCGTCCCAATCCCCGTCCCCTGTAGCAGGCAACTCGCGGCGACGGGACTCTCCCCCAGGATTGGGGGCCGGGGGGCGGAACCTCGGCCAAGCGGCATACCAGCGGCCCTAACTCACCCTCCCGCTGGCTAACGCACAACCGCACGCACTTACAGCCGAGCATCATCAAACAGCGCGGACGGAAGCGGCAGCGGCCCCCGGATGATCGACCAGAACATCCGCTCCAGCACCAGCTGGGGAGAGACATTCCGGTCCAGCAACTGCTGCGCCTCGCGGACGGAATGGATGTCCTCCATCAGCCGCTCCGAGCTGGTGCCCTGCGCCAGCTCCACCAATTCCGGCAGCCGATCCTGATTCCGGGCCAGAGTCCCCGGGGCCCCCTCGGTGAGTAGGAGAAGGTCACGGAGGAAGTCCAGCGCCACCTCCAGGTTCTCGCTGTGCAGCGCCTTGGCGGGACGGGTCCGACCCTCGTCCTCATCCTTGTCAGCCTTCTCCGATTTCGCGGCTTTCTCCGGCTTCTCCGCCTTTTCCACGGCCACCAGCCCGCGAAGCTGCTCCGCCAGCCGCAGCGACTGTATCCCGGACGGAAGCTCCTTCCCAGCCGCAACTCGGTGCCGGATGGCGCGCGCGATAACTGCCTGGATCGCGCGGCGCTGGTTCAGCGCGGCCGGTTGTCCCACCCACGTGAGCGCGAGGCCGGGCCGGCCGCCGCATACCCGCGCAAGCAACTCCGCCTCCGGGACTTCCACCCCGCGCTGGACGAGGGCCGCCGCCACTTCCGCCGGAGCCGCCAGCCCGAAGCGCATGATCTGGCAGCGGGAGCGGATGGTCGGAAGCACCTGGCTCGGACTGGGGGCGCAAAGGATCAGCGTGACGAAGGGCGAGGGCTCCTCCAGCGTCTTCAGGAGCGCGTTGGCGCTGTCGTCGCTGAAGGTCTCCGCTTCCGGCACGATGTAGACGCGGCTCTTGCCCATCTTTGGACGCAGTGCAGCGTTGCGCCGGATCTCCCGGGACTGCTCCACCGTGATGTTCTGGCCGGTCTTGCTCTGCGGGAAGATGGTCTGCACTTCCGGGTGCGTATCCGCCGCGATCCGGCGGCAGCTCTCGCAAGCACCGCAGGGTGTGAGCCGCCACGCGGACTCATCGCCGGAAGCTGCGGGTTGGTGCTCGCAGTTGAGCGCCTGCGCCAGCAGCCGCGCCGCCGTCGTCTTCCCGGAGCCGGGCGGCCCCAGGAAGAGGTAGGCGTGGCTGGTGCGCCCGCGCGCCAACTGGCGGGCGAGGATGGTTTCGACCTGTCGCTGTCCGATGAGCACGATACCGGAGTCTATCCGGTTGGGGTAGGCGAAGCGCCAGCGACGCGGTCCTCCGCGCTGGTGAGCGGGTGCGCGCCGAGTCCGTCATCCGGTTCATCGTCCAGGTGGTAGCGCACGTTGATCACCACCACGCCCTTCTTGAAGAGCAGCGCCCACTTCAACAGCAGGCCGTTCTGCCCGTGGAGAAGCACCGTCCACCACTTCTCCGTTACGAATTCCGGGATGATCACGGTCACGACGTCATCGTCGCGCTCCCGTTCCACCTGGTCGATGTAGGTCAGCATCGGCTCGGTGAGCGACCGGTACGGCGAATCGAGGACCACCAGCGGGATGTCCTGCACCCATCGGCCCCATCGCTCAAGCGTGGCGGCGGTCTTCGCCTCGTCAATCTCCACATACATCGCCCTGACATCGGTGGAGAAGGAGCGGGCGTACTCCAGCGCCGGCATCAGGCCCCGATGAATACCGCCCACGGGGATTAGAACCGTATGCTTGAACTTCCTGACCGGACGGTAGCGCTCCATCGTGAGGTGGCGGGCCACCTCGTCGTAGTGTGCGTGGATGCGGCTGAACATCCAGACCAGGATGGGAATCAGCGCGATCACCAGCCACGCGCCCAGGTGGATCTCCACTTGGCGCAGCATGCCGCTCCGCATCGCCGCCGCAAAGACCCCCAGCGCTAGCATGCTGATCCCGACCAGCCAGCGACCCCACGTGCGGTGCCACATCGATACCAGCAGGAAACCGACACCGGTCACGATCATCCACAACCCCAGCGGCGTGGTCACCGGCCCAAGATGAACGGGTTCCCCCGCCGTGAACTTGGTGACCGCGATGACCAACAGCACAATCAGCGTCGCCAGCGCCCCAAAACCATTGATCACCGCGCTCTGGACCCATCCGGCGTCCCGGCAGCGGAACCAATGGACCACCATCCCAAGCTGTGAGAGGGTAAAGGAGAGGAAGACGCCCACTGCATAGAGCGGAATCAGGTTATGGGTGATCCCCCCAAAGGCCGCCACCAGCACCGCCGAAAGCAGCGCAAGGCTCAGGATGCCGTTGTTGAAGACCAGCCGCTCCCCAATGTTCGCAAGCTGGCGCGGCAGGAACCGGTCCTGGGCCAGGAGCATTGTCAGCCGCGGGAAGTCCGCGTAGGCGGTGTTTGCGGCCACAATGAGGATGGCGCAGGTGGCGAACTGGAGCGCGTAGTAGAGCACGCTCCCTTTGCCGAAGATGCCGCCCGCTAGGATCGAGAGTACCGTCTCGGCGTGCCCGTGATGCGGCACGGCCCCATAGTGCCACGCCAGGAAGCTGGTGCCGAGGAACAGCGTGGCCAGGATGCCCGCCATCCAGTAGAGCGTGACTGAGGCGTTGCGGGACTCCGGGGGGCGGAAGGCGGGGACCCCGTTGCTGACCGCCTCCGTGCCCGTCATTGCCGCGCAGCCGCTGGAGAACGCCTTCAGGATCAGGAAGGGTGCCAGTTGCGCAGCCTGCTGCCCGGCCACGTGCGTTTCTTCCACCGTCGGGGCATGGCCCAGCGTACCGGTGAAGTACTTGACCAGCCCCCAGCCAATGAGCAGGTAGAGAAAGAAGAGGAAGCTGTAGGTCGGGAGCATGAAGACCGTGCCCGATTCTTTCAACCCCCTCAGGTTGGCGACGGTCAGCAGCGTGATGAACCCGAGGCAGAGCGGGACCCGATACGGCTCCAGCACCGGGAAGGCGGAGATGATCGCGGCCACCCCTGCGGCAATGCTCACTGCCACCGTCAGGATGTAGTCGATGAGTAGCGAAGCTCCGGCGGTCAGCCCGGCATGCCTCCCCAGGTTCTCCTTGGCCACGATGTACGACCCGCCGCCGTTCGGATAGGCGTGGATGGTCTGCCGGTAGGAGAAGACCACTATCGCGAGGAGGATGGCGATGGCGGCGGAGATCGGAAAGACGGACTGCAGCGCCACGCTGGCGGCAATGCCGCTGGTGAGGGTGAGCGCCAGGAGGATCTCCTCCGTGGCATACGCCACCGACGAGATGGCATCCGAGGAGAAGACAGAGAGCGCCAGGAACTTCGGCAGCCGCTGGTGGTGCGACTGGTGGGTCGCCAGTGGCCGACCGAAGAGGAAACGTCGCCAGGGATTAGGCATGGGGGATAACTCGGAGCCACCTCCAGAGCACTGTCCGCCCGGATGGGCCGCCCGGAGGGACCGCGGTCACAGCACGGCTTCCCAATGATGAACCCATTCCCTCAGTTGCCTGCGTCAAGTTTCCGTCAAGATAATGCAGGGGCTAACGCTCTGCGCCGGACGCGTGCGCAATCCACCTGTCACCGTCAGGATCGCGGCTACGGCTGCGTTCGAAATCGATAGCCGATACGCGGTTCCGTCTGGATGAACCGGGGACGGGCCGCTTCCGGCTCCACCTTGTTGCGCAGGTTGGCGATATGGACGCGCAGGGTGTGCGTGTCCTCCGCATACTCCGCGCCCCAGACGCGGGTGAGGAGCTGGCGGTGGGTCAACACCCGGTCCGGGTGGGTGGCCAATTGGCGGAGAAGGTCGTACTCGATGGGGGTGAGGTGGAGCTCCTGGCCGTCGCGCAGCACCTGGCGGCGGGCGAAGTCGATCCGAAGCCCATCCTGCTCGAAGTGCGTCTCCTCCGGCGCATCGCCAGCCCCCGACCGCCGCAGCAGCGCCCGCATACGGGCCAGCAGTTCCCCGATGCTGAACGGCTTGGTCAAGTAGTCGTCCGCTCCCAGATCGAGCGCCTGGATCTTATCCGCCTCGCCCTCCCGCACGGAGAGCACCAGCACCGGCACGCGCGACCACTCCCGCAGCCGACGGCACACCTCGAAGCCGTCCATGCCCGGCATCGCCAGGTCCAGGACCACCAGATCGGGCTGGTGGAGCGCCGCCTGGTCGAGGCCCGCCTCACCATGCTCCGCCAGCAGGACCGTATGGCCGTGGCTCTCCAGTCCTGCCCGCAACGCGCGGCGGATCTGCGGCTCGTCGTCGACGAC
>JANPLG010000360.1:0-4973 GCA_031426395.1 Actinomycetes bacterium | reverse complement strand
TCCGGCAACCTGCACCGGCGCTACCCAAAAGAGATCCGGCGCAACGTCCACGGCCAGGTTGAGCTCATCCAGGGAGTACAACCAGACAAAGGGCGGCACGCGTTCTACCTACTTCTTCGCGGCTGGGTCCGGGTGCGGGAGGAGGTCTGGGATCACGCGCACCGGGGTGGTGAACTTGAATGGGAGCTTGCCGGCTCCGCGGTCATAGGTGAGTTCAAGGAAGTAGGCCGTCCAACCGGCGGCGGGCTTCTCCGCCCGGCCCACGTAAGCGCCCTCCCCTTCCATCTCCACGTTGCTGCTCTTGTAGGCCGGACCGATGCTCTCCAGGCGGAAATCGCGTGCCTTGGGATTGTTCGCCTGCCAGAGCTTCACGGAGGTGGGACGGTCTTTAGCCGTCACGCGGATAGCGCTATCGCGCTCCAGCTTCCAGGTGAAACGGGGACGCGCCTCGCCGGTCAGGATCGCCTCATAGAAGGCAGCGAGGCTCTCGCGGGCGTCCGAGTTGCGGAGGCTGTGGTCCGTGTTAGGCACATAGCGTAGATACTTCTCGCCCTTCAGGTCGTCGAAGTAGAACTGCGACGAATCCGGCAGGAAGAACTGATCGCCAGCGGCGTTCACGATGAACTTGGGCATCGTGAGGCGGCTGCGGTAGGAGTAGGGGTCTTCGATCTTCATCAGCGCGTCCCAGCGGGGGTCGTTCAGCCTGTCCATCAGGCGCATCGCCTGGTAGTCGCCCACCGCCGGGGCCCAGAAGCCGTAAGCCCGGAAGTGGTGCCGCATCGACTCCCGCACGTTCAGCACGTCGATTACAAGGGGGACGATGGCCACGACCCGGTCATCCACGGCGGCGGTGGTCCATGTGGTCCAGCCACGCTTCGATCCGCCGCTCACCACGAAGCGGTCGACCTTTGTCTTTCCTTGCTCCGCAGCGCCGCAGAAGGCGGTGATGGTGTCCATCGCGCGGACTGCGCTCTTGGTCATGGGGAGGCGGAGCGGCCAGGTCTCATCGCCGGTCTTCAGGAAGTGGTCCCACGTGTAAGCAATGATCCCGTCCTCGGTGCGGGACCGACCCTCGGCCAGGAAAGTCAGCGGCTCATTGGGGACCATTTTCAGCTCGGCCACCACGGAACCGGTGGCGGCGGCGATCATCGCCATTGCCGGATCGGCACCCTTGGGCGGCGAGCCGGGGTTTGACCCGCCCCCAATCATGAGTAGGCCGGTGCTCTTGCGCACCTGCGCCGGCTTGACGATGGTGAGGTAGTGCTCCCAACGGGGACGGTTCACTTCCTTCTCGGTCAGCCACTGCTGGGAGGTCATCGCCAGGACGTAGGTCGTGACGCCGTTGCCTGGGATCGTCTCCACCAGTCGGTAGGTGTAGGCGGCGTCCGGTTTTGCAACGTAGCGGTCGAGGGCGGTGGGGCTGGAGGTCTTGCGAGGGGCGGCGAAGACCGTCGTGCTGGCGGCACCATTCACCAGGCCCGCAAAAATCAACGCGCCCAGAGCCGTGAAGTGCCGTGTCGATCTCGTTGCCATGAACTCCCACCCTCTCCTGGTCACCAACGAAGCGCCTGCGAGATCTTGAGGCGTTGAGGTCTGAGTCTCCTTCCTCGAGAAGGGTCGTGGTCGACTTGTGGGAGTGACGGAATGGAACGCGGATGACGCGGATTGGAACGATGAACGCGGATCAGACTAAGCGAACGTCCGTGAGAACCTATACGAGATCGATCCAGTGCCCTTGCACCAGCCACTTCAAAAGCAGAACGCTCACCATCGATCAGTATGATCCGCGACGATCCTTCAAATCCGTGCCATCCGCGTTCACTCCCAGCAATGTGCAGCGTACGGATTAGCGGCGCTCCTGTCTCCGGCCCGCGACAGTTGCACTGGAAAAGGCATCCCGCAATCTCTCTGCAGACAGATCCTGGGCCTGCTCCGCCTCCGCAAGCACCGCCGCCATCCCAAAGAACTCATGAGTCACGCCGGGATAGGTCCGCTGCAGTACCGGAACGCTTGCTGAACGTAGCCTCTCCGCAAGTTCCTCGCCGTCCGACCGCAAGGGGTCGATCTCCGCGTTGAGGAGGGTGGTCGGCGGCAGGCCTCGAAGTTCCGCACGCACCAGCGAGATCAGGGGGTTGCGCCGCTGTCCGGCGGAAGACGCGTACTTCTCGAAGAACCACGCCATCATTGCCCGATTGAGCGGCATTGCGTTGGCATACTGCCGGTAGGAGGGCGACTCCGTATCGCCGTCTGCGATGGGGTAGATGGAGAGGATGTGGACGGGTATCCTCACCCGCCGATCCCGCGCCATCAGCGCCACGGCCACGGCCAGGTTTCCGCCGGCGCTCTCCCCCGCCACGGCCACACGCGCCGGATCGCCCCCGAGTTGGGCGGCGTTCTCCGTTACCCAGCGGTAGGCGGCGAACGAGTCATTATGCGCCGCAGGGAACGGATGCTCAGGAGCCTGCCGGTAGGCGACGGAGACGACAATGGCCCCTGACTTCTCCGCAAGTGCGCGTGCGGAGGGCTCATAGGTGTTCAGGTCCGCGATCACCCAGCCACCGCCGTGGTAGTAGACCACCACGGGAAGTGGTCCATTGCTACGCATCAGCGGCGTGTAGGTCCGGACCAGCACCCCTTCCTTCGGGCCGACAGGCAGAACACGGTGCGCCATGTCGACCCTTGACGGCATGGACTGCATTCCAGTCTTCATGAGCAAGCTCTTCACGGCGTCCGCAGGAGAGGGCGTGTTGCGTGCCTGGAAGGCGGAAAGCTGCGGGATGGGTGGCGCCTCGAACGACATCAGCTCTTCGATCACGGTCTGCATCTGCGGCGTGATGGAGGGAGCCCACTCCGGCGTGGGACCGCTCGGCTGGATAAGTCGAGGCGAACTCGTCTTGATTTGAGGTCCCGCCTCCAGCAAAGGAGTCTTTCCCGCCTGCGCCGCTCCTGGCCGTGCTCCGCCCGCCGCAAGGGATAGTGCGCCCATCCCAAGGATGATCGCTGCGGAAACCTGACCCCGTGATTTGTACTCGCGCATTCTCTTGCTCCTCGCTCTCCTCGGCATCCATCAGACACCGAATCGGTTGCAGCCTCGCCCCTTGGAGGGGAACACCGGCATTCGAGGACGGCCGAGGGATTACAACGGTTGCAACGTCAATCTACGCTCCACCGTCAGCCATCAAACATCACGCAACAGCATGACGACTGCCCGTCCGTATGCCCGTCCGTATTCCCGTTCCATCGAAGAGGTGCTTAACCTGAGCTGCGCCCTTCTCCCCCAAAGGGAGAAGCGGTCGCATCCGCTAGGGGGTGGACGACTGGGATGGGTGAGGTCCGAGGAACTCGTTTGAAGTCTCCTCGCTTCTCATCTGGCACCTACTCACCGAGGTCGAGGACACGCGGAAAGCGATGGATTGGAACCCATTCCGACCGTCTAGCAGGCAGGGTTCAGCAACCTAGTCGGTGGAACTGATCCTGGCGCGAAGGTCCCCTTCCTCGCCGCCGGAGGTCTGCCACGTGTTCCGCCGCCTACTCCCTGCCCAACCATCCTCTTCTCATCCGGTCCCCGTCCGACATCTTCCCCTGCTGGCATTGGCCGCAACCTTTGTGGCGCTCGGCTCCCCCAGCCTTGGCCTCGCGCAGGATGGCGGCGGTACGATGCCGATCCACCCCAATCTCCACTATTGGGAGCCGGTGAAGGGCAAAGTAGCGGAGGAGCAGATGGAGGTTGATATCTGCGTCTACGGAGGCACCTCTGCAGGCGTGATCGCCGCGGTGCAGGCGGCGCGGGACGGACGGAAGGTGGTCCTGGTGGCGCCGGAGAGCCACCTTGGTGGGCTCACCACCGGCGGCCTGACCTACACCGACTTCGGTAACAAGGGCTCCATTGGCGGGATTTCCCGGGAGTTCTACCAGCGCGTCGGGAAGAAGTACGGTCTGGCGGAAGAGTGGAAGTTCGAGCCGAAGGTGGCGGAGCAGGTCTACCACGAGATGGTTGCGGAGGCCAAAGTGCCGATCCGCTACCGCCATTTTCTGAAGAGCATCCGGACGAAGGAGCGTCGGATCGAGACCCTCACCACGGAACGCGGGCTTACCGTGCGGGCACGGATGTTCGTCGACGCCACCTATGAGGGCGACCTCCTGGCAAAGGCGAAGGTCAGCTACACGGTCGGCCGGGAGTCGAACGCGCAGTACGGCGAGACAATCAATGGCGTCCAACTCAAGAACAAGCACCAGTTCGAGCACGCCGTTTCTCCCTACGTGGTGGAGGGCGACCCGAAGAGCAGCCTGCTTCCGGGGATCAGCGAGGAGCCGGTCAAGCCGAACGGCACGGGTGACCGCAAGGCGCAGGCCTACAACTTCCGCATGACCCTGACCAAGGACCCGGCGAACCGCCTTCCTTACCCCAAGCCGGAAGGCTACGACCCGCGCGAGTATGAGTTGCTGCGCCGCTACGTCAAGAGAGACACGCAGTTCCTCTTCGGGAAGTACGATCTGCTCCAGAACGGCAAGTACGACAAGAACAACCACGGTGCCATCTCCACGGATTACATCGGGCAGAACTGGGCCTGGCCGGAAGCGGACTACGCCACGCGGGAGAAGCTCTTTCGCCGCCACGTCATCTACCAGCAAGGGTTGATGTGGTTCCTCACGAATGACCCCAGCGTGCCTGTGGATGTCCGTCGCCGCCTTGCGGAGTGGGGCCTGCCGAAGGACGAGTTCACCGACACCGGCGGCTGGGCGCGCCAGATCTACGTCCGGGAGGCCCGGCGTATGGTCTCGGATTACGTGGTGACCGAGGCGGACTGCCTCGGGCGGCGCAAGGCGGAGGACTCGGTTGGCCTGGGCAGCTACGGCATGGATTCGCACAACTGCGACCGCGTGGTGGTCAAGCAGCTCGCGATGCGGCGGACCCTGTTCGTCTTCCCCCGCGACCTCCTGCCCGCGGCGTGGGGCAGCGCCTCGGCCCGGGT
>JANPLG010000359.1:0-4676 GCA_031426395.1 Actinomycetes bacterium | reverse complement strand
CCCCATCTCGTTCTCGGCACCCGGCACCGCGCCGGATTGGGGTATCCGAATCCACATCGGCCTCGAGACCGTGGACGACCTGATGGACGACCTGGACGCTGCGCTGCGCGGATGAAAGACTCGGCCGCAGTTCGCAAACGGTGGGCCTGTCATAACTGAGTATGAACCGACGCGTCACCCAAGGACCGAGAGCGCACTATCCAGAATCGCTCCAGGACGCGCGCGTCGCTTACCACCAATGGAGCGACCGCGGTCCCCGGGTGCTCCTCCTGCACCCGATCGGCTTCAACCGACAGACCTGGAGCCTCATTGCGCCCCAACTGGCTGAGCAGTTCACCGTGGTGGCCGCTGACCTTCCCGGCCACGGGGAGAGCGACAAGCCGGTGGCGGTCGATTACGGCATCCAGGCCATTGGTCGGCGGATGGTCGGGCTGCTGGATGAGCTTGGCTGGGATGACGCGATTCTCGTTGGGAACAGTCTGGGAGGTGGGACCTCGCTTGCCGTAGCGGAGCTGGCTCCGGAGCGGGTGCGGGGCCTTGCGCTGCTGGGAAGCGTCGCCTTCCGCAGCGAGCTCCCGCCCCTGGGGCGGTTGGCGGCCCTTCCGTTCCTGCATTACCTGACCCCGGTGACTCCCGGCATCGCGATCCGGCTGGGGTTGGAGTACGCGCGGGGACGGCGAGGTTCGGTGACTCCTGACGTTTGCACCTCATGCGGCAGTTACCTACGGAGCGCGGAGGGTCGCGTGGCTTTCTTCCGCACGCTCCGCCAGCTCTACGGCCCCGACCTCGACCGGATGAGTCCGCACTACCGCGAGATCAAGTGCCCCGCGTTAGTCCTGCATGGACGAAAGGACCCGCTGATCCGTCTGCGCAGTGGTGAGCGGCTTGCACGGGAGCTTCCCAACGCGGACCTCAAGGTGCTTCAACACTGCGGCCACTTCCCCCAGGAAGAGGAACCGGGACCGGTCGCCGCGCTGCTCCTCGACTTCCTGCAACGGTTCAAGCCAAAGTAGCATTCGCTTTCGGGCTTGATTGGCTTCCGCCACCACTGCCGACTGCCGAAACGTCGACGCTACATCCAGCGAGCACCCTCCCCCAGCTTTCGACGATGCCCCTGAACGGTCGAGGTCGGTATAGTTACAGGGTTCGGTGCGCGCGGTAGGCAGGTAGGGGCCCCCGTCAGGAGACACAGGATGGAAGAGCTGGTGAAGAACCTCGGCGCACGGTTTCTCGTGGGCGATCCACACCCCACCGCCAGCGCCTCCGGCTTTGCACAAGGCGTCCTCCTGAACCGGGACGTCGCGCGCGCGTTGGGTGGACGGCACCGCCTGCTTCACGTCTTCTCGCACGAGGAGCACGACAAAAGCGCTGGCCGGACCTATCCCAAGGCCTTTGAAGCCGTTTTCTACGACTATGCCGCTAACATGGCCGTCCGCGTGAAGGGAACTGGCAGCGGCCCCTACCGCATCACGCGGACGCGAGAGCAGCCGCTCCCCAACAAGGACGAGTTCAACGAGGCGGTCACTCTGGTGGCAGCTAGCCCAAGCTGGGGACCGCTGCTCCAGTCCGGCCGGCTCACGGCCTATGAACCGATGCCGCCCATCCGGGAAGTAGGGGACGGCGGTGCGGAACGGACGCTATACGTGGGGCTGCACTCGCCCGAGCGCAAGTTCAACCGCATCGTGGCGGTGAATATGATTCGGCGGGAGGTGACGCTGGAGGGTGTGAAGCCGCGCGGGACGTCCGTGCGTGATCACGAATGCGGTGTGCCGTATTCCAACTGTTCGGATGCCAGCTTTCAGGGCCGTCCGGGCTTCGCGGATATCGAATGGCCGGCGAAGAACCCGGTTTGGAAATTCCGTGCGATCCGCCCCAGCGCCAGCTCCGGCCTCAACGCCTCCGGCATCGAGCTGCGAAATGTCCGCTTCCGGGACCGCACCGTGCTCCAGCAGGCGCACATGCCGATCCTGAACGTTAACTACGAGGGTGACACCTGCGGCCCGTACCGCGATTGGCTCTGGCGCGAATGGTGCTTCAACGTTCCGGGCATCGATATTCCCGGCACCGAAGGGTTCCGCATGTGCCCGCCGGGAGAGCTTCCCCAGACCGTGCTGGATGGCAACGAGGTCGATGGCGGTAACTTCGTTGGCGTGGCGGTGTACGAGACGGCGGACGGAGCCCTGGGCCTCACCTCGCAATGCTCGGCTGGCTGGTACCGGTACGTCATGGATTGGTTCTTCTATCCCGACGGCAAGCTGCTTCCCCGGATGCGGTTCGGCGGGGTGCAGAACGCCTGCGTCTGCAACATCCACAACCACCACGCCTTCTGGCGCTTCGACTTCGATGTCTTGGGCAGCAAGAACATCCTGGAGGAGAAGGTCGGGGAAGTGTGGCAGCCGATCAAGCGTGAGACGACCCGCTTCCGCCGCGACGACAACGGCCCAATCTGGCGCGTCCGCAACTATCAGGCCAAGACCGGCTACGAGATCATCTCCGGGGAGATGGACGGCAAGGGTGACCTCTTCTCCGGTCCCGACTACTACGCCTTTGCATGGGCCGGCAAGGGCAAGCAGGTGGACGACGGCCGCACTCTCGTCTCGGATGCGCGCGCGGACATCAAGCGGTTTGCAAACCGGGCAAACATCTATAAGCAGGATCTGGTGGTGTGGTACTCCGCGCACTTCCGGCACACCGTCAGCGAATCCGGCCGCGACGATGACCACAGCCACTCTTACGGCCCTGTGCTCCAGCCTTTTGGATGGCCAGAGTAACCCTTCTGGATTTCGGCCAGAGTAACCCTTCTGGATTTCGGATTTCGGTTTCGGAATTAAAGGCGGATTGGTTTGAGGCGGGCGGTGGTCCTGTCTCTCCACCCCCCATCCTCCCATTACTCACCTACCGAACATGGCGGGGAATCGCCGAGCCGTGGCCGCTATCTGGAGGGGTAGCCGTGGTCCGTAGAGCGATGCTTGCAATTCGGCGGTGGCCTGGATCGGGTTGCGCCAATGACGCCGCATCAGGCCGGGCAGGGCGCTCCAGCCCTTGCGTGCCAGCTTGGCCTTGGCCGGTCCCAGGCTGCTTGCGCCGGGGCCAGTGCCCCATTGGCGCAGGATGGCCGGCTCAAACCAGGATGGAGCCGTATAGGCTTCGGCGGGAGTCCCTTGGGTTTCGGCCCCAAGCAGCGATGCGCAAAGCCCTAGGACCGCGAGCACCCACTGACGGAAGCGGGATTCGGTACCAAGGCAGAGTTCCCAGTCGAAGTCGTCCGGCCGCTCTTCCACCAGCAGGGCGATGTCGCAGAGCCAGAGCGGGCGCCAGCCGCCGTGAAGCATGAAATGGATGCAGAGGAACCGCAGTTCGTCCTCCTGTCCCATAGTGAGCACTGGAATGCCGTCCAGGTGTCGCCGTACGGCCCTTGCTTCGAGATCTGAGAACGGTTGGAGGTGCGGCGGACGTGCAAAGCCAACGTGCAGGTCGACCGGCCGTTCTGGCTCGAGGGAGGCGATCAGCGATGACGCTCTCGCTCGATCACCCGGCGCAACGCAAAGGTCGAGATCCGCGTAGGGGCGCAGGCCCCGTTCCGGGTAGCGGCTGGCGAGCGCCCAGCCCTTCAAAGTCATGCACCGAATGCCGGTGTCCGAAAGCGCGGAGAGGAGGCGAAGCAGCTCCATTTGACTGCCACGATCCTTCAGCGCCTCCATGCGAGCGACCCGCTCCAGGGTCTGCCGCTCAGCTTCGCAAGCATTGCTGCGCGGGAGCCGCCGAAGGATCAGCGCGGCGCCGCCGAGATCGAGGACTCGCTCCACCAATGCTGGCGTGATTGGCTCCGCCACCTCGTCCACGGCAGGTCGCCAGGTGTGGGCGAAGAGCCGCGCGATTTCCCTGCCGATCTCGATGGCCGGTCGCGCGGGGCTCATTTTGCCGCTCTAGGCGTTGCTCGCGGCAACGAGGGCCTCCAGCCGCGCGAGCGCCGCGCCTGAGTTGATAGCCTCCGCAGCCTTTTCAAGGCCACCGGGTAGGTCGGGCGCTGCTCCGGCAGCCATCAAGGCCCCGGCCGCATTCAGCAGGACAATCTCGCGCCGCGGCCCTGCCTCGCCTTCCAGGATCGCGCGGGCGATTACGGCATTTTCAGCCGCGCTCTCCCCGGGTGCGAGGCTCCCAGGATGCGCACGCGGTATCCCAAGCGACTCCGGCTGGAGTTCCCACACGCGCACGTCGCCGGAGGCAACTGAGCCGATGAGGGTCGAGCCGACGGTCGACATTTCATCCAGGCCGTCTAGCCCGTAGACCACGAGCGCGCTCTCGCAGCCGAGCGTGTTCAGGGCGTGGGCCAGCAACGGGACCAGCCGCTCCTCGTAGACGCCAATCACTTGCGCGCGCGCTCCGGCCGGATTGGTGAGCGGGCCGAGGGAGTTGAAAACCGTCCGGAACGGCAGCTCCCGGCGAACCGGTGCGACGTGCTTCATGCTCGGGTGATGCGCCTGCGCGAAGAGGAAGCCGATCCCGGTCGACTCGATGCAGCGACAGACGGCGTCCGGGGAGAGGTCGATGCGCACGCCCAGCGCTTCCAGGAGGTCGGCGCTCCCGCATCGGGAGGTCATGGCGCGGTTGCCGTGCTTCGCCACGGAGACGCCCGCCCCGGCGACCACGAATGCGGCGGTGGTGCTGATGTTGAA
>JANPLG010000358.1:0-3872 GCA_031426395.1 Actinomycetes bacterium | reverse complement strand
GAATCGGAAGCCCCCGCCGATACTCTCCTCGGTACCTCGCCCGCAGTCGCCCCTTCGCCCATTACCCATGCCCCACCGACCGGCTTCGCTCCGCTCTCTGCTCCCGTGGCTTGCTGCACTCTGTGCTGCTGTGGTCTACGGCCTGACGTTGGCGCCTGGCCTCGGTCCTGGGGACAGTCCGGAGTTGACCACGGCCGCGTGGCAGGCGGGCGTGTCCCACCCTACCGGCTACCCGGTCTACATGCTGCTGGGGTGGCTGGTGACGCACGCAGTTCCCTTCGGGTCCGTGGCGTGGCGCATGAACCTGCTCTCGGCGCTAGCGGGGGCCGGGGCGGTCGGACTGGTGGCGCTGCTTGCGCAACGCGTCTCGCGGCAACCGCTGATCGGGGTAGGGGTCGCGCTTCTCTTCGCTTTTAGCTCCACCTTCTGGTCGCAGGCGGTGGTGGCGGAGGTCTACACGCTCCACCTCTTCTGGGTGGCGGCCGTGCTCTGCTGCCTCCTCACCTGGGACCGCTGCGGCGACCGTCGCTGGCTCTGGGCCGTGGCCGTGACCTACGGCTTCGCCTTCACGCACCATTTGCAGTGCGTGCTGCTTGCGCCGGCTCTGGTGTATTTCGGCCTCACCTCGCGGCATCGGGGGCAACTCTGGCGTGAGCTGCCCCGGCTGGCACCGCTCTTCCTGCTGCCGCTGGCGTTCTACCTCTACCTGCCCTGGGCGGCGCACCGGAATCCGCCAGCTAACTGGAACGATCCCAGCAACTGGCCCAACTTTTTGGCGCATGTCTCCGGAAAACAGTACCGGGATAACCTCTTCCAAGGCGGTCTGCCCGGCGTCTGGCAGCAGCTCATCCGATACGCGGGACCGGTGTCGCTCACCAATCTGGGGCACCTGCGGACCCAGATCCCCGAATGGATGCTCCTTCTAGCGCCCATCGGAATCTTTTCCCTGGCGCGGGGAAGCCGCAGGCTCCTGGGGCTGACGCTCCTGGTCTACGGAGTCGGCGTGATTTACGCGCTCAACTACCGGATCGGCGACATCGAGGTCTACTACATCGTCTCGCACATGGTCGTCTACCTCTGGATCGGCCGCGGACTCTCCTTCCTGCGCGCCGTCGTAATGCGGATGGCGCGGCGGAGGCCTACTGCTGGGCGGCGCACCTCGTCTGCCCCCCGCTCTGCGGCCCTCGTTGCGGCGGGTGCGCTGGCGCTGGTAGCTCTGGGAAGCAACTGGACGCGGAGTGACCGCAGCCGCTACACGGAGCCGATGGATTACGCCAAGAGGATGCTGGCGACCCTCGAGCCTGGCGCGGTGGTTGTTGGCGGCGGCGACCAGTGGTACTTCCCGTTGATCTACGCGCACTACGTGGAGGGCGTGCGCCCGGACATCGCCATTGTGGGGTTCTACGATACGCTGATGCCGAGCCGTGTTCGCCTGGTCACGCGGATGACCCGACAGGGTGTGCGGGCCACTGTCCCGCCGGACCTTAAGCCGCTCCCAGGCACGCGCAACTGGAACCCGGCCATCCTAAGGAGCGTGCTGGCGGAGAACATCGCCGTACGGCCCGTCTACCTGCTGGGCGAGCCGGTGAAGCTGTGGCAGAAGCCGTGGATGCAGGAGCTTGTCGCGCCGTACCGGTGGATCTCGTCCTCCCAGGTGCCGCTGGTCCGCATGCAGCCCGGCGACCCCAAAGCAACCGCTCCCCGAACCGCCGGTCTGCCGAGCGACGACCCGACCCGGATCACCTCGCGGTAACATGGTTCCGTTGCGGACGCTCTCCCCGACGTGCGGGCTGAGCGATCCGGGAAGGCGAGTTGACCGTGAGACCGGCCTGGATCGATGTTGACCTGTGCGCCTACCGGTCCAACCTGCGCGCGATGATGGATCATACCGGCCGCCCCGCATTGGCCGTCGTGAAAGCGAACGCCTACGGGCACGGCCTGGTCCCTTGTGCGCGGGCCGCGATGGCGGAAGGCTGCGCCGGCGTGGGCGTCGCGCTGGCCGAAGAGGGCGCGGAGCTACGCTCGAGTGGATTCGAGGGCCGCATCCTGGTGCTGGGTCTCGGCCTGGAAGAGCAGGCCGCGCTCCTGGTGGAGCATGACCTGGAGGCCACCGTCTCCCGGCACGAGATGCTCGACGCGCTGGCTGCCGCAGCCACCGCGCGGGGAGCAGAGGCGAAGGTTCATGTGAAGATCGATACAGGCATGACGCGTGCCGGCGTCGACCCGACCGAAGGCCTCGCGCTCTGTGGTGCGGTGCGCGACTATCGGCACCTCCAACTCGCGGGCGTGATGACGCACTTCGCATCGGCGGACTCGGAAGACACAGCCTTCACGCGAGATCAGTGGAACGCATTCGAACCACTCCTGACCGAGGTTGCCGCCTGGACCCCGCGTCCCATGCTGCACGCCGCAAACAGCCCCGCCGGGGTCTGGTTCTCCCCCTCCTGGCTTGACTGGGTTCGGGTCGGCATCCTGAGCTACGGGGTTCTGCCCAACCCATCGCGGCCGCTACCCTTTGACATCACGCCGGTGGCGCGGGTCAGCGCGCGCATCGTCCAGATCCGTGAAGTGGCGGCGGGTCGGCAGGTCAGCTACGGAGGCACGTGGACGGCGGAGCGTCCCTCTCGCCTCGCGCTGGTCCCCATCGGCTACGCGGATGGCCTCCCGTGGGCGCTCTCCAACCGTGGCTCAGCGCTCGTGTGCGGAGTGCGCGCTCCCGTCCGGGGCCGCATCTGCATGGACCAGCTCGTCCTGGATGTCACGGAGATTCCGGGCGCGGGAATCAGCACCGAAGCGGTCTTCATCGGGCGGGAGGGTGACGCCGAGATCACCGTGGCAGAAGTCGCCGGCCTTGCCGGAACCCTCACCTACGAGGTGCTGACCCGCCTCTCCCCCCGCCTGCCGCGTCGATACTCCGGTTAGCACTACCGGAGACCCGTTTTTCACCGCAGAGGCGCGGAGATCGCAGACAATGCAACCATAGGGCAGGGTAGCGGGAATGGTGGGCACCGCACCGCAGGTCATGCTCTGATCTGCCAGCAGATTCCAAGCCCTCATCTCTGCGTCCTCTGCGATCTCCCCGGTTCAAATCTGGTCCCGTGCCGCCGTCGCGCTATCGCGGGCCGAGTTGCGCTTCCAGCTCCGCAATGCGGATGTTTGCCGCCTCCAGCGCCTCGGAGCCCTCCAGCAGCCGCCGCTGCAGCTCCACGAACTTCGCGCCCACCTGCACCCGGACCTGCAGCTCGATACGGTTGTAAGGCTTGGTGATGTAGTCGTTGGCCCCGGCGTGGAGCGCGTTGAGGATGTCTTCCCGCTCCGCGCGGGCGGAGACGAGGATCAGGTAGTTGAGCTGCGTCGCGGGCGTCTCGCGCACCATGCGGCAGACGGCGATCCCGTCCAGCTCCGGCATCATCCAGTCAAGGACCGCCAGCATCGGGCGACCCTCCTTTCGGAGCACCTCCCACGCTTCCGCGCCGTTGCTGGTCGCCTCCACCTCATAGCCCCAGCGCGACAGCATTCCGGACAGCAGTTGCCTGGAGACGGGGTCGTCTTCCGCAATCAGAACTTTCATCGTCCGGCCTCCCTGGCGGGCAACGCCTGCAAAGCTTCGCAGCAACAAACTGCTAAACGCTGCTGCAACGACATTAGGATACACGCTTCCCGCCCACCGCTGCGAACCCGTCGCGTGCCAACGGGGCAATTCCCTCATGCCCGTGCGGTTGCGGCCGCCTGGCCGTTACGATAGAGCAAAGCATCACCCGACTGCGTGGTGCTCCGATCCGCGCTTCCTTTCCACCATGATTCCCCTTCGTGACGAGAACCCGACCCGGATCGTCCCCTTCGTCACCTTTGGCATCATCGTGGCGAACGTG
>JANPLG010000357.1:0-3252 GCA_031426395.1 Actinomycetes bacterium | reverse complement strand
AGCCAGTCCTGGGGGGCGGCCGGCAGGAGACACGGTTGATCAGGGGTGTACGAGCGAAAATGGTGCGCCATGCTGGCAGGTTCACCGCCGCAGCAGGAGATCCATGCTTGTCACCATCTTTTATTTGGACAGGCTCCTAGGCTACCGGCTTGTTCGTGAGAATTGCTGAGGTTGCCCAGATCCAGGAACCCACCCTCGTCGATTGCCTGCCTTCAACACGGTCCCAAACCTGTGGTAGACTGGGGGGCCGTGGTGCGCCACCTCGCCTGAAGCAGCCTGCCGGAACTGTCCGGCTGCCGCGTGCGCGGGCCAACTCGAATTGAGGAATGGAACGATGATGCTGCTCGGGACTCAGCGGATCAACAGCGAGGGACGCCTTGAGATCGGCGGCGTGGACACCACCCGTCTGGCGGCGGAGTATGGCACGCCCCTCTACGTGATGGACGAGGCGGCGCTCCGCGAAAAGGCCCGCGCCTACCTGGTCGCCTTCAGCGCTCGCTGGCCCAAGGTGAAGGTCTCCTTTGCTGGAAAGGCGTTCCTCTGCACCGGCATCTGCAAAGTCATTGAGCAGGAGGGCCTCTCGCTGGACGTGGCTTCCGGCGGGGAGCTTTACACCGCGCTCCAGGCGGGTTTCCCGGTGGAGCAGATCACGCTGCACGGGAACAACAAGTCGGTCGAAGAGCTGCGGATGGCGCTGGAGGCGGGCGTCGGCCACATCGTGGTCGACAACTTCCTGGAGTTGGACCTGCTCACTGACCTCCTCTCTGAAATGAGGGGCGGCCTCTCCCGCCCGCAGCCAATCCTGGTTCGCGTGGCGCCCGGCATCGATCCGCACACCCACCGCCGGATCAGCACGGGCCAGGCGGATACCAAGTTCGGCTTCGACGTTGCCAGCGGCGCGGTGCTGATGGCGGTTCGCCGCGCTCTGGAAATCCCCGGCATTGAGTTCCGGGGCCTGCACTGCCACGTCGGCTCCCAGCTTCTGGACACAGACTGCCATGAGGCGTCCGTCGGCATCATGGCGGACCTCGTCATCCAGGTGAAGCAGCAGTTGGGCGTGGAGTGCCCGGAGCTGAACGTGGGCGGCGGCCTCGGCATCCGCTACCTAGCCTCCCAGCAGCCTCCCTCGCTGGAAGCTTTCGCCGACGTGGTCACCCGGGTGCTTCGTGACCGGCTGGAATCGGCCGGCGTGGCGCTCCCCACCCTGCTGCAGGAACCCGGCCGATCGCTCGTCGGTGAGGCGGGGACGACCCTCTACACGATCGGCTCCATCAAGCAGATCCCAGGCACGCGCACCTACGTGGCCGTGGACGGCGGGCTTTCCGACAACCCGCGCCCGGCGCTCTACGAGGCGAAGTACTCCGTCATCAGCGCCAACAAGGCCGCGCAGCCGCACGATCAGGTGGTCACCGTCTCCGGCAAGCACTGCGAGACGGACCTCCTCTTCCCGGACACGCCGCTTGCGGACCCGCAACCGGGAGACATCCTGGCGGTCCAGTCCACCGGTGCCTACAACTTCGCGATGGCCAGCAACTACAACCGTTTCCGCCGCCCCGCAGTGGTGCTGGTCAGCGAGGGCCAGGCAGACCTGCTGGTCCGCCGCGAGAACTACGAGGATCTCGTGGCCCGTGACCTGATGCCCGCACGCCTCGCCCGGCAGACGATGTAATCTCCCGCCTCCAGCCAACCCCCAATCCGAATTCGTACGGCCTACTTCGGGAGGCGCTTGATCACTTCCTCGGTGAGGTCGTTGCCGCCGAGGAGCACGGCGCGGCGCTCGTAGATCACTCCCAGCTTCTGGTCCTTGGCCACCTTCCCCACCAGGGTGAGCATCTCGTTCTCCACCTCCTCCAGGAGGGCCGCTTCGAACTTCCGCATCTGCTCACGGCGGTCGGCGTCCTCCTTGGAGAGCGCCTTCACCGCCTCGGTGCGCTTGTTGGAAAGCTCGGTGATGCGCTTGCGCTCCGCATCGGTGGGCTCCGGGTTCTGGCTCAGGGCGGTCAGCTCGTTCTCGACCTTATCGGCCGTCTTCATCAGCTCATCGAAGCGGGCCTGCTCTGCGGGTGCGAGCTTCGGCTTAGCCTTGAGCGCCATCGCTTCCTGCCGCTCCTCCGGGGTGGCATACCGCATCTGCGCGATCAGTTCCATCTCCTGCGCGAAGCTGCGACCCTTGTCCCGAATCCGGACCCCGTACTTCTGGAAGGCCGCGGTCCTGCGGTAGGCGGCCACCACCTTATTGAGGTCGATGTAGCTCGGCTGGCTGGGGTCGAGGGTCGGCTTGGGAGCAGCGGCGGCGGGCACTGCCAGCGCGGCGGCCAGGCAGAGCACGCTTGTGATTGCGGTTAGGCGGCGGGTCAGCAGCATCGGTTCTTTCTCCTCACGTTGAGCAGCCGCCCTCAACAGGCGGCAACAGGGGCGGCAAATCGTTAGTTCAGGCATCGCGGCCGGACTCGAGGCCGTGCCAGGGGACTGGCCAATCCCAGGCATCGATCTTCATCCAGGGCCGCTCTCCAGGTTCAGAATCCACCAAGAGTCTAAGACGGTCAATCGGCGCGAGGTGATGTGGAATTGACGCAGACTCGCTTCTCCCGGCTACGCCTCGACAAATCGTGCATCGTTCTGGAACCGGGGGTCGCCGGCACTCCAGGCCCGCACCGCCTCCCGCAGGTCGTCGACCAGCCGCTCCACATCGCCCAGCGTCTCGGTTTGGTTGATCTGACGCCGGGCCGTGGCTGCGTTGGGCAGTCCGTGCAGGTAATGGGAAAGCTGCGTCCGGCAGACCGGGGGAAGCCGGGAGGAAGCGGTGGCCTCCGGAACGCGGTTCCACTGACGGGCGAGCAAGGTTGCGTGCTCCAGGCAGACGTCCAGCCGGTCCTCAAGCGTGGGCGGGGGCGGGGCGGCCCCGTCCAGCAGGTAGCCGCTCACCTCCCGGAAGATCCAGGGATTGCCCAGCGCCACCCGCCCGATCATCACGGCGTCACAGCCGGTCTCCCGAAACATCCGCTCGGCATCCGGCCCGGAGCAGACGTCCCCATTGCCGATGACGGGGATGCCGACCGCCGCCTTCGCCTCAGCGATGGGCCGCCAGTCCGCGCGACCCGTGAAACCCTGGACGGCGGTGCGCCCATGGATGGCGATGGCGGCGACCCCCACGCTCTCGGCAACCTTCGCCATCTCCACGGCGCTGCCGATGCAGCCATCCCACCCCACGCGGGTCTTGATGGTGACCGGCACGCTGCTCGCGTTGACGAC
>JANPLG010000356.1:0-10160 GCA_031426395.1 Actinomycetes bacterium | reverse complement strand
GCCGGTCGAAGCAGGAGAGGGTGCCGAGGATTTGCGAAGCGTAGCGTTCGGTAAGCAGTTGCATCGGGGCCACCAACCACGAAGCCAAGAGGAGAGGCTCGCGGGTAACCTTCTCCTCGGCGCAGCCGAACCCCTTATGGGTCTGGCTCCGCCAGGTTAGGGGAAGAGTATGGATAACTACGCGCTGCGCCCCATTGGGTACGTCCGCAACGGAGCGGGTTCGCCCGAATCGATTCCCTATAACGGGAGCCCATCTCGCCTCGAGTTGCTTCCGGAGTATCTGGCGGCGGCGAGGGGACTCGAACCGGGGTACGTCTGGATCTTGACCTGGCTCCACCAGTCCGCAGGATGGGTCACGCCTGAGAGCATCCCGGCTGACACGGGAGCGGGATCGGGGAGGGGACCGCTGGCGTCACGCTCCCCCCGCCGGCCCAACCCAATCGCGATCACGGCAGCGCGCCTGCTCGAGATCGACGGAGGGGTGCTGATCGTCGACGCGCTGGACCTCTGCGACGGCACGCCGCTCCTCGACATCAAGCCCTACGTGCGGGAGTTCGACTGCATCTTCGGCCCGGCCGATCCGGCGTGGCGGCGGGCGGCGGAACCGGCGCAACGCCTCGCCCGCATCGTCCGTACGACCGAGCGGTTCTGCGGGCCTCTTGACGCCTCTCTTGCGCTGGCCGCCCGCCTCGCCGCCGCCGCTGATACTGACCTCGCCTCGCCCGCCAACAGCCCGCTACTAACGTGGGAGTGCCGGTGCTCCCTCCGGGTAGCTGCTGGAATCCAGGCTGTGGCGGGAACGCCGCTGGGCAGTCCACGCTTCATCCTCGGGCCGGATGAAGGCACGCTGCGAGTGAGCCGCGCCGAGGCCCCAGCGGTCATCTATCGGCTGCTGGACCCGCCTGGAACGGCGGAGGTGGTCCTCTCCTCACCGGAGGCTGACCTCTGGCATCGTGTGGTCGCATCCAGATAAATGGGATTGGTGTAGATCCAGGGCCTCACGCCCAGCCGCATCGAGCCGATCTTCCCTCTGAAAAGGAAGCTCTCCACCCGATAGGCACCCGGAGTCTCGCAAGGGAAGGTAGCGCTCACCCCCTCCGTTTGCCCCACCACCTGACCATCGCGGATGAGGCGGTGCAGCGACTGCTGATGAGGCGACCGCACATGGAGAACGCCCCCAGCCGTCGCGGCTTCCCCCTCCAGCGCCGTGCTCGAAGGGCGTCGTGTCTGCGAACCTTCGTGCCAGAAGGCGTAGCGGGTTGCCTCTCCGAACGCGCTGTAGGCGCTCCGGCAATTGCCATTCCGCAGCGCGGCCAGGATGCGATCACGGTCGATGCGGAAGTCTCCGGTCAGGCCGGCCGGAAGCACCAGATGAGTTTGGACCAGTCGGAAGCTGTCCTCGTAGGCCGGAAAGGGAAGCGACCACTTGCCCAGGCGGACCGGTCCGTGCGCATCCGCGGAGGCGAGGCCTACGGCGCGACCTCGCTCCAACATGGAATCCCAGAGCCGAAGCTCCGCGGCCGGATGCCGGGCCAGGGTGCACAGCCCCTCCAGGGAGCGGCCCAGGGCGAGACGTCCCAGCAGGCCCGGTACCGCCAGCGGGCACGCCGCCTGCCGCCCGAGGCTGTGCATGTTGAGAACCTCCAGTCCCACCAGGGCCGGGTGGTTCCACTCCTTCCAGCCAATGAACGGATGGGCCGGCAGTGCCGCGAACGCCATCCCGCCGCACTCCGCGATCGCATCCAGCACGCGCTCCGCCCGCTTGGTTCCGGCGTCGAAGTGCGGCGGCAGGCCCAGGCCGAGGAGGTAGCCAGAGTCCGTCTTGATCTCAGAGCCGACCAGGACCACAAGCCCGGTGTGGTTTCCCTCCCAACCGGCAAGCGCTGCCGCGTGGGTGTCGTGGTCGCTGATGATCAGGAAGCTGACCCCCGCCCGGCGAGCGGCCGCCACCACTTCCGAGACAGTTCCTGAGCCATCGCTGTGCCGGGTGTGTGCGTGAACCGCTCCCGGAATCACCGCACACGATGGTGGAGCACCGCAGTATGGGGAACTGGGAACTGCGCCGAAGTTGCTCCAAGAGAGCGTGGCGTCTTTCGCGGCCTGGAAGGACTGTGCGCCGGAGAGCACCCTCATCAGCCAGCGACGCCGGTCCCGACGGGCCGCTTCGCGCGCGGTGCGCCGCCTGGCGTGGTCTCTAATCCGGGGCAGGTGGGTGGCCTGTGTCACGCGGACGCTCCCGCCGCGTCTGGTCAGCAAGGAAGCGGCTGGAGCAGTTCTCCTCAACCCACCTTAACGCAAAGGTTCCAAGGGAGCCCGATGACTGAACTGGACCTTAAAACTCAGTGACAAACGGAATCGGAGAGGCGGCTTGCGCTCCTGCTGTGTCAGCGCGCATCACGGGGCCGCTCCCGCTCCCCGGAAGCGGTGGTCGTCACAGAAGGTGGCGCGCTCGTTGTAGGCGGGCGCACCGCAGACGCGGCAGGTGCCAGCCACCGGCAGCGTTCCCACGCCGGACGCGAGGCCGCCCCGCATGCCCCGGATGATGGCCGCCAGTCCCAGGCCCAGGCCGGCGATCAGCAAGCCGATCACCAGGAGCGTCCCAAAGCCCATGATCTTCAGCGCCACCGCCGCAGCGATCACGGAGATGCCGCCGATCAGCATCGGGTTGGGCTTGCGCGGCCCGCGACGGGTGAGCATGGCTCCGCTGCGATGCTCCGCCAGCGCCGTCCGTACATGCTCAGGCGCAATTCCCAGCTCCAGGGCTATCGCCTGTGCGTCCTGGTCGCTGGTGAGCGCGGGGCCATCACTGCGGCCGGTGACGGCCTCCTGGCGGGCGGCGGCGCGGTTCAGCACCTGGTTCAATTCTTCGGGCGTCAGCCCTGACTGCTGCATGTTGCTCATCCCCTCCCGCCAATTTCCGTCATCCGTTACTTCAGTTTGTCCGCATCAGCCGCAAAGCGACCGAAACCGGCACCCCTTCAGCGCCTCTCATCCGATCATGAGGCTGCTCCGTCGCCTCTATCAACGGCCGAGGGCGCTTTCCGATGCTCACCATTCATGACCAGGAAGATCAGAGCAGTCAGGGCTTCTGTGACGGCCTGAACCGGCGGCAGTTCCTGAAGATCGGCGGGCTGGCGACGGGCGGCATCGCGGCGGGCAGCCTGAGCCTGACAGACCTGCTGGCGGCGGAAGCGCGGGCGGGGATCAAGAACAGCCACAAAGCCGTGATCATGGTCTTCCTCTGCGGCGGCCCCCCGCACCAGGACATGTTCGACCTGAAGCCGGACGCCCCCGCGGACATCCGTGGCGAGTTCAAGCCGATCAAGACGAACGTTCCCGGGATCGAGATCTGTGAGCTGATGCCCCGGCTGGCGAAGATCGCGGACAAGTACTCCCTGATCCGCTCGCTGGTGGGCGCGCGGGACGAGCACACCTCCCACGTCTGCATGAGTGGCTACTCCTTCGCGGAGTACCGCAAGGGGGATTGGCCCGCGCTGGGCTCGGTGATGAGCCGCGTGCGGGGACCGGTCGACCCCACCGTTCCGCCCTTCGTCAGCCTCTCCCAGCCCATGGGCCACACCCCCTGGGCCAACCCCGGCGAGGCGGGATTCCTCGGCCTCGCGCACCAGCCGTTCCAGCCGCAGGGCCGGATCATGACCGACATGACCCTGAAGGACATGTCCCTCGCACGGCTGAACGACCGCCGCCGCCTCCTCGCATCCGTCGACCAGTTCCGCCGCGATGCCGACCGGGGTGTCGAGGGTGCGGACGCCCTGACCAAGCAGGCCTTCAACGTGCTCACGGACAGCAAGGTGCTGCGCGCCCTCGATCTTTCCAAGGAAGACGCCAAGCTGCGGGAGCGCTACGGACGGGGCACCACCAAGAACGTGGACGACGGCGGCCCGATGTGGAACGACATGTTCCTGATGTCGCGCCGCCTGGTGGAGGCGGGGGTCCGCTGCGTGACGCTGGGCTATGGCCGGTGGGACTACCACGGCGCCAACTTCAAGCAGTGCCGGGAACGGCTGCCGCTCCTGGACCAGGGGGTCAGCGCTCTCATTGAGGACCTGCACGACCGAGGCCTCGATCAGGATGTCAGCGTGGTGGTCTGGGGCGAGTTCGGGCGGACGCCGCGGATTAACAAGGACGCCGGCCGCGACCACTGGCCGGCGGTGAGCTGCGCGCTCCTGGCGGGCGGCGGGATGCGCGGCGGACAGGTGATCGGCTCCACCACTCCGGATGGCGGCTACGCGGATGAGCGGCCGGTCCACTACAAGGATGTGATGGCGACCCTCTATCGCAACGTCGGCCTCTACGATAAGCCGGTCCCCGGCCCCGGAGAGCGCCCGATGTATCCGTTCGCCGAGAACCAGCCGGTTGAAGAGCTCATTTAGCCTTCGGCAGGGCCTGCCTGTCCGCTTCAGCCCCCTGGGAGAGGCGAAGGTCCGCACCATGCCGGAAGCGTGGGGACTCCACCGCGCCCTCTCCCAGGAAGAGTTGGGCGAGGTGGTCGACTTCTTCCCTGCGGATGAGGAGACCCCGGCTCAGGCGTCCGTCGAGTTTCCAAGCGGGGGGGCGTATAATTGGGATGCGGACTGCTTTGAACCCGCTCCCGATCCCCAAACGCCTTGACCCCCAAGCCCACTCCCCGGCGCACTACCTCCATGCCGACCGCCGCGCCCAACCGGTTCGCGGCGGCCACCACGGCGGAGAAGCTGCGCGGGCGCTACTACACGCCCGCCGCGCTGGTCCGGCTGATGCTGGAGGCGGTCGACCTCCAACCCGGAGATCGGGTGCTCGATCCCTCCTGCGGCGACGGTGAGTTCCTGGTCGGTGCGGTGCGCTACCTGGCGGAGCGGGGGGCTTCTCCGGAGATGATCGCCGCTTCCGTGGCGGGGCTGGATATCGACCCGCAAGCCGTCATTGCCGCGAGGGAACGGGTCCGCAGCACGCTGAGCGAAAGCGGCCCGGCCCCCGTAGGCGACCTGCTGATCCACACCGGAAATGGGCTGGAGTACCCGGACCCGGCGGACCTCCGCGCCCGGCTGGGCCTGCCACCCGGTGGTCGGCTGCTCGTGCTCGGCAACCCTCCCTACGTCGAAGCGAAACGGCTGCCCGCCGCGCTGAAGGCCGACCTCGCCCGCCGCTACCCCCGCGCCACCGACGGGGCCGCCGATCTCTACCTCTACTTCCTCCACGTAGCCCTCGGCTGGCTCTCCGGCGACGACCGCCTCGCGCTGGTCCTCCCGAACAAGTGCCTCGTGAACGCCAACGCCCGCCTTTTCCGGGAGCGCCTCCTGGACGAGGGCCGCCTGCGGGGCATCGACTTTGCCACGCACGCGGATGTTTTCCCGGATGCTTCCGTCTACCCCGTGGTGATCCACGCGGGCGCGCCGTGCGAGAATCCGGACCCCGTGCGCCTCCGGTCGCTGGAAGGCAGCGGGGCTTCGCTGGCGGTGTCGGACCTGCCTGCGGTCACCGCAGCGGCGTACCGTGCCACCGAGAGCCGGGCACTCTTTCCAAGCCCCCGCTCCTCGGTGCTCGCCGGTGCGCTGGAGCACCTCATGGTGTCGCGTTCGCACGGCTGCCTGGGAGATGCGCTGGATGTGCGCTGGACTATCTCCTTTCATCGAGGCGGCCTTCGAGAGCGGTTCGTGACGCCGCATCACCCCGGCACTCTCTTCGCCCGGCGGTTCCTGGGCGGCGGCGCCTTCAGCGGGAATGGCGAGGTGACCCGCTACTCCGTCCGGTGGGGCGGCTGGTGGATCGACTACGACGAGGACCGCCTCAAGCGCGAGGGCAACCCTCTCCCCGACCTCGGCCTCTTCCTTCAGCCGAAGGTGGTCATCTGCCAGAACGGCCGCACCCTGCGCGCCGCAGTCGACCGAGAGGACCACGTGCTCAAAGACACCTTCCTCTGCGGCGTCCCCCGCGAGGGGCACCACCCCCTCGCCGCCGAGCCGCAGGTGATGGTCGGCCTCCTCTGCTCGCGCGCCGTCCACTTCTTCTACAGCCACGTCTTCCACGGCGGGCATGTCAACGGCGGCTACCTCCACTTCCTGCGCGGCTTCCTGGTCGATATCCCCCTCGGCACCTGGGACGCCTCCCTGATGGAACGGGTGGCCCACGCGGTGGATAAACGGAGCCGGGAGACGGACGAGCATCGACGGATCGAGCTTGAAGAGCAGATCGAAGCCGCAGTCTCCGCAGCCCTCGGCCTCTCCGCCACCGAGACGGACGCCATCCGGGACTGGTGCGCCCAGGACACCAACTGGCGCGACAGGGAGCGCACGCGCTTCAAAGAAGTTCCCGCGCCCCTCAATCGTGGTCGCCTTCGAGGATGACGGTTGTGGGCGAGGAACTGGACGGCCCACCGCTGATCCCGAACGGCATGGTCCCAAACCAACCCATATCATCCTCTAGAGGAAGCATGTTCGAGCCGATTGACGTAGCGGTCTCGTTGATGTGCAATAGCACCCAACTCATGCGGTGCACCACCGCGGATCTCGCTGCCGCTCTTCCTGCTTGTGATGTGATGCCAACAGATTCGGAGGCTTCGATCACGCTCCCCGATGGCACTTGCGCTTCCCCCGTCTTTGTTGCGAATGCGCGCACATTCGAGTTCGATCTCTGCGTAATCGAAGAGGATGATTGGATCAGGGAAGCAGCGTATCCCGCACTGACTGAAGCGACCCTAGCTGCATACAACGACGCTCAGGCAACTATCGAGGATTTGCTGCGAGTGCCCCATGTCGAATACCGCTCAACCAACTCGGCTTTCCAACCCGACGTTGCCGTTGGAGCATGTCGATACACCCTGTGGGCCCACGGTGCCCGGCGTGCAGTGTTGCGGTGTATCGAAGCGGACCAATGCCCGAGCCTCGGATTAGTGCAGCTTGAGGTCAGGATCATCAGCGAAACTTCCACTGATCAACCAAATCATTGGCGTCCACATCGCCAGAGATCGCTGAAGCACGCTTAATCCTCACAGGAACTACCCTATGCCCCTCCCGGGGCACCCCCACGCATGAAAGCGGGTCCGGCACCATCCGCCTAGCGGGGCGCCGCGCCATCCCTATCGGATACAGGTACTCGCCCCCGTCCCCCGCCACCTCCGTCATTCCGGGAGAGGCGACGCCTGGTTCGTGGCACCCGTGCCCTCCCGGAATCCGCCCGTATTCCTTCAGCGCGTCCGCCAACCGGCCCTCCCGGGGCACGCGGAACCGTAACCTACTTACCTACTTTACAGCCACGCACCCTCCGAAGGAGACTTTCTCACCAACCGCAGCCGCCGCTTCCCGCCAGCATCTGATACGCCCCGCTCACCGTGTCCTGTCCGCCAACAGTCTGCGAACGTAACTCATCCGTCACATCGTGGTTCTGAGTAGGATGCTCTTCGTTCATTTGGCCATCGTCCTCCTGCTAGTTGCAGGACTGCTCTCTTGGATGTTGATCGCCTTGCTCCGCTGGTGGGCGGCATCATTCATCAGCTCTGCCACAGAAGAACATCTGCTGCGGGCACATGCCTGTGAGCCAAACGCCCCCTTGCCAGTCGGCCGTCTCGGTCAGCTTTACTATCTCCGTGCGCTGCGGGCTCCGGAGCCGCAACGCGCGGCATTGCTCGCACTTGCCATCAAGGCACTCAAGAGGTGGTACCAGCTTCAACCAGCCATCGCAGACGACTTCTCGTACCTTCCCGCACTAGCCCACACCTGTTACCTGGTGGGAGACCTCGATCTGGCGACAACCTATGCGTCGCTGTTAGTGCGCTATTCGCAAGCTCACCCCACATGGGGTAACGCCTGCCAAAGCGGGCACACCTATCTCGGACTCGTTGCCTTGAAGCACGGCGATCCTGAGGGGGCTATCCGGCATCTCCTGGCCTCAGCGATGGGGCCTTCGTCACCACAGCTCAGTAGCTTCGGTCCCAGGACGGAGCTTGCTGCGGAACTGCTTGACGCCGGGGAGCGCGACGCCGTGCTCGAATTCTTCGACGCCTCCGAGCGCTTCTGGGGAAATGGCAGGTGGCAGCTCGGGAGGTGGCAATTCCGAAGGTGGCGTTCCCGGATTGCCAAGGGTCAGAATCCGTTCTCTCGGTCGCGGTTATAGCGATTGGTTACGGAGCTACAGGAACCGCAACCGCCGCTTCCCCGCCAGCATCTGATACGTCCCGCTCACCGCATTCGTGCAGTATCGCACAAGCCACCATCGTAATGAGGCACTATCCATAGATCAACTGGGCATAAATGACCGTGCCCCGTGAGTCCAGGAAAACCCGCAGCGTGTGTGTGTCATATCCGCCTCGGTGCGGGATGAAGTACTGCCAGCACGTCTTTGAATTGGGGGACTCGTAATACCAAGAAGGGATTGGACTGACCACTTCATTTGGTTCACCTAGAAGCGTCTTGATCTGTGCCTTTGTCTTCCCAACGAGTGACTTCGACTTCTCAAGTCCTGCAGCCATTCGCTTTGCTTGATCTCGAATTTCTGTCCTTTCCCATCGCCGATCCCAGACGCTCCTGTCAAACGGAAGTGTTCGTGGCTCGAAACCAGAGACAAGGGCCACGCCCACAACCCCTGAAACCGCCATGCCGCCCACGCAGGTGGTCATCATCACCACCGCCACAGTGATGAGCACTGTCCGGCTCCAGTTCGACCACCAGTTCGGTGTTGCCGTATTCATCGAGCCTTCCGTGCTTGGGATATGGTCCATTGGTCAACCTCACAGGAGCCGCCGCCGCCGCTTACCCGCCAGCATCTGATACGCCCCGCTCACCGCGTCCACCTGGTCGTCTGGGCTTGCGGTCACTGGTGGCGCTTGATTAACTGCACCATTCGCAGGTCCCCAGCACGTCTCGCAATTGCGAGCGCACCCTCGTGTCTGGTATCTGTCCGTTTGACTGTCGCGCCCCTGGTCAGCAGCAGTTCCGCCATCTCTCGGTGCCGCAGGTAGACTGCGAAATCAAGCGCTGTGGTTTCACGGCTGAACAGGCCCCTGAGTTCATCCAGTTTGCGGCGTGTCTCGCTGGGACTCCCCGGCACCAAACACTTCACGTTTCCGCCGGTCGTCACCTGATCTGGCCACCCTCCCGCGTCCAGCAGCTTCCTGGCGATCTCACGCCGGTCCTCGATGGCCGCCCACATGAGCGGCGTCCACCCATAGGAGTCCTGTACGTTGGGGTTGCCGCCGTCGTCCAGGTACCGGGTGACCCTCAGAGTGTCTCCGGTTGCCACCGATTGCAGGATTGGTTCTGCCGCGGGGTCAGCCAACGGCTTTCGCTGGCTCGCCAGAAGCCACAGCGCAAGCACCGTTGGGACGATGCAACTCATCAGCACGATCCCCTGCCAGCCCCTCATCGATCCGCTTCTCCAAACAACAGCTCGCCTCACAGGAAGCGCAGCCGCCGCTTCCCCGCCAGCTTCTGGTACGCCCCGCTCACCGCGTTGAAAGCGATGCTCCTCCGCTAGCCGCCGATCGTCCACTTTCCTGTGGACATGTCGAAGCAGCGTGCTCCGTACCAACGCAGCCCATCAGCGCGCCCTATCAGTGCCGCCGACCCACTTGCGATCCGCGCGCCCACGTTCGTGCGCCGGACCTCTGACGTTCTTAGCCTTGGCGTTCCGCTCACGGCTGTTTCCAGGGGCGGCGTCGACATCCACGGGCATTCGTTAGGCAGCACCGCGCGCAGTTGGCTCAGCCAGCACATCCTCCACCACAGCGGCAGTTCGAACATCCCGTACTCCGGTGGGCTGCCGGTGAGGATAGGGCAAACCACGAAAACGGCACACTTCGCCTTAGTGGTCGTTGCATTCAGCAACTGACGGTCGAGGTAGTCCCGGCCAGCCGCGTCCGGCAGAAGCTCGACCATGCGGTTCGCCAGGTGAAACCAGTCCTGGAATCGCCCAGTCTGCCAAGTCCCGCAGCTCGTCTCCAATCCGAGGAGGACCAGGCGCGCCCGTGCCGCGTCTTCAACCACCTCCGCCACCGGCAGCGACCCATCCAGGATCGAAGCAAGTGCGTATGGATCATCAAGCCCAGGGAACGTCCGGGGATCTACCGCCAGCCGCACTCGCCTTAGGTCAACTCCCCGTTCTTTCAGCGCCTGCATGCACCAGCAGAACGAGGCAAGGCTCCCCAGGGTCTGCTCTCCCAGAAAGAC
>JANPLG010000355.1:0-7849 GCA_031426395.1 Actinomycetes bacterium | reverse complement strand
GTGATCGTGTCGGTATCGACCTCGAGCAGGTTGTCAATTACATCCCAATTGATGGAGTAACCGCTCGCGGGGAAGACATCCGCTTGTGCCAGCCACGCTCGCATGGTGCTCACGTAGGTGCTGTTAGGCGGTATCTCGATGTCGAGGTCATTCATCTCCTGGCCGATGGCCTCGATGGTGATCTGCTCACCCCTGGCGCGCATGTTCTCAATCAGGCGCACGAGGAAGAGGCCACCCAGGTTCACCAGGATATGTATGGCGAACGCGCGGAGCATCGCAGAATCGTCGCCAGCGAGGGCGGCAAGTTCGCGGCCCGTAACCGTGAGCGTGAACTTCTTGCCCCGATCGCCTGAGTGGATGAGTCCGTATGCTTGCACGGAGAGAATGCAATTCCCCGCCAGGCGCGAACTGGAGGCGCCATGCCCAGCGAAGAACGCCGCCTGGACGGCCTGCTGAAGAGATGCACGGTCGTCCTCATGTTGGGTGCAGAGTTGAAGGAGAGCGGCGAGCGGCGTCTTTTCGGGAGAAAACTGCGCGCCGTATGTAAAGCGCTGCTTAGCAAGTCCGCTCATCCCTGTTGCTCCAGCTTACGCTTGGCTCGGTCGGAGAGGATGAGGGTCCCTTGCAGTGGCGAGGGCAGTGGATAGCTGGAGTCAGCCTTCTTCTTCAGGTTGGGTCGCGCCAAGGTCACTGTGTTGTCCGGTGAATCTGCTGGGTCAAAGCGGAACTTCGAGGCAAGGAGGTACTCTTCGGTGACCTCAAATCCAATCCAGTGCCGGCCGAGGCGTTCCGCTACCCAGCCCGTAGTGTTACTGCCTGCGAAGGGATCGAGCACCAGATCACCCTCCTCGGTGCAGAGGCTGATGACGAACTCTGGGAGCGCGGGCGGAAATCGCGCAGGATGCGATTCAAGGCCCGCCCTACGGCACCGTTGAAGATAGTGGTCGTTGCTAGAGGTGTTCGACGCGGCAATGAGGTTGACGGGAACCTCGACGCCTGCCTCGCCATCGTAGTCAACTTCGCATTCACGGACGAAGAGTGGCGCGCCGATCTCCAGGTCAACCTCGCCGTCCTGGATGATGTTCGGTGGGATCGCTCCGCCGTTGTCCTTACCAAACTTGTCGCTGATGTTGTGCTCGGAAGGACGCAGCTTGGGCGTGTAGCCGTTCTTCATCAGGGCACGTTGGGAATCACTATAGGGCTTGAGGACCCTGCGATTGTTCGCCTTCGGGTGCTCACTCGGGCTGAGCCACCAAACGGTGTTTACCGCGTCCTTTACACGCTCACGGCGCACCGTCACCCACTCGGCGGGGGTGGGCAACTTCGCGGGGTTGTACCAGTAGAGCTCCTGGGCTAGGTGGAAGCTGCAACCGCCCTGCTCCTCGGGTGCGCACAGGCGAATGACAAGCTCGTAGTGGTAAAGAGAGCGGGCGGGCACCCCCTTCACCCAGGTGCCGCCGATGTCTACCACGAGGGACCCTTGAGGTTTGAGGACCCGCTTGAACTCCCGCGCGAACTGAAGAAACCAGCCGATGTACTCCTGAGCGGACTTGTTCCCATACCGCTTCTGGCGGAGGAGTGCGAAGGGAGGCGAAGTGCAGACGAGGTCCACCGAAGCCGTCTCGACCTTCTGTAGTAACTCCAGGGAGTCGCCCAGGAAGGCACTCCCCATATCCGTGGAATAGTAGGGTTCCAGGTCAGAGACAGGTAGCCGCACCAGAAAACACTCCATATCTGCGTTAGACGCCGCACCTGGAGGGCGCGGCGTCCTGAAAACCACTTGCGATTGCAGGGAGGTGGTTCCTGGCTCGCCGCCAATTACTCCCAGATCAGCCGCTCCAAGACGCGGGAAAAGGTGGCGGCATACGGCTCTGTAAGCTGTGTGGCGCAGTCCGGCACGTAAAGGGTCTCTGCGTCTCCGTTCAGGCGTGCACACATCCAGCCACGCGAATGCGCACCCTCTTCCTCAATCGCCGACCTATTGAACTGGTAACGCCGCTTCACCAGCATCAGGCCACAAGTCTCACCGATGTAAGCGACTTCCCGCCTTCCAAGGTCCGCAGCGTGACCTCCTGAAGGTCCTCGGGGAAGCGCGCAAGCAGATACACAGCTGAACTCCCCCTCGAGTCCATTGTCGTTCACTGACCCCTTGGAATCCAGGCTGTGAACGTCACGGTGAGTCCCGGCCACTGCAATCAAGGGGGCGCTCGCACCAAGATCGCTGGGTGCCGACGGGAAAGGCCAGCCTTTGGGCTTGGCCTTTCCTGTTCGGATCGCGTCTCTGCTGCGTTCATTCTACCACCCCAGCCGCTTACCGCTCCATCCGCTGTAAGTCGGGCATCTCGCCGACCTTCACGTCCCAGGTCTGGGGTTTGCCGTCGCGGATCCCTTCCAACTTCAGCCGGTTGCCGGGCGTGACGCCGCTGACCGCTCGGCGGAGGTCGGTGGAGGAGCGGACGGCCTGACCGCCGGCGCGGGTCACCACGTCGCCGCGGATCAGTCCGGCCTCCGCCGCCGGATCGCCGGCGCGCGCGCCCATAACCACCACTCCCTGCTCTTGTCCAGCGGTGAGGTTCAACTCACGGGCAACCTCGGGCGTCAGATCGACCAGCGATACCCCTATCCACGGGCGAATGACCCGGCCCGTCTGCTGGATCTGGGCGACCGCTCTCCGAATGGTGTTGGACGCTACCGCGAACCCGAGGCCCTGCGCCTGCGGAACGATGGCGGTGTTCATGCCGACCACCCGACCCGAGGCGTCAAGCAACGGGCCACCACTGTTCCCGGGATTGATGGCAGCGTCCGTCTGAATCAGGTCGTCGAGCGGGATGCCTGCGACCTGCCCCTCGGGAAGCTGGCGGCCGATGGCGCTCAGCACCCCCTGCGTCACGGTGTTTCGGAAACCAAGCGGATTACCAATGGCCACCGCCACCTGCCCGATCTGGAGGCGGTCGGAGTCCGCGAGGGCCACCTGCGGCAGCGTGCCGGTGCCTTCCAGACGCAGCAGCGCGATATCGCCGATGGGGTCCGCGCCCACCACCCGCGCCGTGTAGGTGCGACCATCCGGCATGTTCACCCGGATGCGTGACGCGTTCTCGACCACATGGTTGTTCGTCACCGCCAGCCGTTTCGCTCCATCAATGACGAAGCCGGAACCCTGACCGCGGCGAACCGGCTGGCCGGAACTGAACGAGAAACCGCGCATCGGAGAGCCGCTCATTGGCCCCTCGCCGGTGGAAAGGGTGTCGATGGCGACCACCGCCGGACCGACCCGCTCCACCATCTCCACGATGCTGTTGCTGGTGGCCGCCAGCGGTGCCCCGGCCCGTCCTGCAAGTGAGGCTGGCTCAGTAGCGTTGTTAGTGGCCGACGCACTCGAGGTGTTGATCGGTGCGCGGGACTCCGCCGCGACGAACTGGTTGCCCACAGTCAACCGACCACCCACCACTCCGCCCACCAGCCCGGTGACCAGCCCGGCGATCAGGTAGCCGGCACCGGGTCGGCCGCTTCGAACTTCTCGCGTTCTCACTTCGGTAGCCATGAAACCGTCCTTCTCTTGGATGATTGCGATGCAGCCATGCACACTCCATCACTTCCGGGAGCATGCATAGCCCCTGCGTGTGCCCTCGATGGCTTCGTTCAGGCGATTTACCCTCCGCTCCAGCAAGGTAACCTCCAGAGGGATCGGAGTTCCTGGCCCTGCTTTCTCCGCTCACCGCGACCGTTTCGCCGGGTGGAACAGGGGGTAATCCTCGTTTGCGCACGCCCCTGCGTTCTGGTGGGCGTAGCGTCTGGTAAGAGCGACCTGCGGAGACCTCAGCATTGCAGACCCAGAGCGCCCCAACTGACGAACGCCTCGTCTATGAGATCCAGCGATCCCTGGGTCTGGCCCCGGAGATCAATCCGCGCGATGTGAACGTGACCGTCGCCGATGGGGTCGTGCGCCTCCAGGGCATCTTGCCGAGCGCGGCGCTCAAGGAGCGGGTGTTGGAAGTTGCACGCGAGGCGGCGGGTGGCGCAGAGCTTGAAGACTCCATCGCCGTTGAGGATGGCGGCGTGGGTGAGTAGACCATTCTCGCCATCCAGTTGCAGTTCCGAAAGGCTCCACCGATGACCACACTCTCAACTCCGACCACCGATACGCAGAAGGCAACGGTGGGGTCGGTAAACTGGCAGCCTCAATCCGAGCGCGGCAACGATGAGGACGCAGCAATCCCCACGAAGACTTACATCACCTTCATGGGGCTCTTCGCGCTCTCGTTCGGTGCCGCGGTGCTGGTCGCGAATCGGCGCAAGCGAGCCCTCCCGGAGCGGGTGGAGACGGCCGACATCGTCCTGTTAGGCGTGGCTACCCACAAGCTTTCCCGCATCATCACCGCCGACAAGATCACCCGCCCGTTGCGGGCACCATTCGCGGAGACGCAGGGAAGCGCGGGCGCCGGCGAGCTGGACGACCAGCCGGTAGGCGAAGGAACCCGGCGGGCAGTAGGCGAGCTGCTCACTTGCCCGTTCTGCGTGGGCGCATGGATCGCCGCCGGGTTCAGCTACGGCATGGTCTTCGCGCCCGGGCCGACCCGCCTGGCAGGAAGCATCTTGACCGTGAAGGCGATCTCAGACGGCCTCAACATCGCCTACACGGCAGCCAAGAAGAGCACGGAGCGCCTATCGGACGGGTGAGTGGACAACCGACCTTACGAGTGATATGCCGCGCTTGAAGAGTGAACCCGGGCCGAGCGCCCGGAATGGATAAGCGCGTTCCACCTTTCGCTCGCCGGTCAGTGCCGCGTCCTCCCTATGCCCCCTGCCGAAGTCCCGCCTGATGTCCTCGACCTAGTAACGGACGGAATCATCGCCGTCGATCACGAATGGCGGCTGCATTACCTCAACCAGGAGGCAGCAGAGCGATTGGGAAGCACGCCTGCGGAACTACTGGGACAATCGCTCCGCAAGCTTCGTTCTGACCTCCCGGAATCGGCGTTTGAAGCGGAGGTCCAGACGGCTCTCGGCTCCGGCAAGCCTCGAAGTTTTGAATCGGTCAGCACCGTTTCCGGCCGGAGCTACCTCGTCCGGGTTCTGCCCCGAGGTGAGATAGCTTGGATCGCCTCGGTGGAGAACACCGACTCTCGCCGCCGCGAGGACGAGTTGCGAGCCACCGAGGAGCGGCTGCGTCTTGCGCTGACCGCTGGCCGCTGCGGGGTCTGGGACTGGGACATTACCGCCAATCGCGTGGTCTGGTCGGAGCACCTCTACGAGTTCCACGGCATCGAGCCGAGCGACTTCGACGGCAGTGTGGAGGGGTTTACGCGGGTGGTTCACCCGGAAGACGTCGGGCGGGTGCAGCAAGCGGTCCAGCACTCGCTGCAGACGCGCTCTCCCTATGAACTGGAGTTCCGCACCCTTCGCCCGGATGGCACGGTCCGGTGGCTCTCCACCAACGGCAACGCGCTCTACGATGCCGCTGGCAACCCGGTCCGAATGCTGGGAGCGACCGTTGATGTCACGGACCGAGTCCAGCGAGAAGTGGCGCTTAAGGAAGAGGCTCGCCGCAAGGACGAGTTCCTGGCCATGCTGGCTCACGAGCTGCGCAACCCCCTCGCGCCGATCATGAATGCCGTCCAGATTCTGGACCATATCGGCTCCCCCGAACCACGGGCCGTTCGCCAGCGAGCCATCATCCACCGGCAGGTCCGCCACCTGAGCCGGTTGCTGGAGGATCTGCTCGACGTCTCCCGCATCACCCGCGGGCGCATCTCACTCGACCGACAACCCATTGACTTGCGGGACGTAGTGCGGCACGCGCTCGACGCGAGCGAGGAGAGCATCCGCCAGGCAGGGCTGATCCTCCACCTGGACCTCACGGACACGCCGGTGTCGATCTCCGGTGATCCCACGCGGTTGGAACAGGTGCTGTACAACCTGATTAACAACGCCATCCGTTACACGCCTGCTGGCGGCGAGATTACGGTTTCGCTTGCGGTTGAAGAGTCGGATGTGATGGAAGGCGAGACCGTAGGGATACCTTCCGGAATGGCGGCCATTCTCCGGGTGATGGACACAGGGCGCGGCATCCCGCCGGACCAGCTAGGGTCGATCTTCGAGCTCTTCACGCAGCTCGAAGCCACGATGGACCGAGCGCAGGGTGGACTCGGTATCGGCCTCACCCTGGCCCGGAACCTACTCTTGCTGCACGGCGGCACGCTGGAAGCCCGGAGCGAGGGTCCTGGAACCGGAGCGGAGTTCGTGGTGCGTTTGCCGATCTCCAACTCCGAGGCGGGCTGATCAACCGCTAGTCCGTGCGTCGCCTGATGGTGCCTGGCTTGGGCGGGCCTGTAATCACCATCACCCACCCATTGCTCTTCGATGCCGCGATCCCCGGATCGCCGCCGAAGACGACCTGAGTGCTCTCCATCCGCCACGTCTGACCATCGGCACTGGTGGCTCGCCAGAGGCCGCTGCCGCCGGGCAACTCCGGATCAGCCGTGCCAAAGAACGTGATCCGAGTGCCATCCGACTGCGCGTTGCCCAGCCAGCGCTGACGGAGGCCGGCCCGGACGTCGTCCACCCGAGTGAACTTGAGGCCGTCGGTGCTGGTGGCGTGGTAACCGCTTCCGGCAGGCACGCGCGAATGCACCCACCCGGTCAACGGGTCGAGACCAGCTCCGTTGTCCGGCGCGTAGAGGTGATACGTGCCTTTGTGCAGGACGGCTGCGCAGTCAATCACCGGTCGCCCGTCGATGGCGAACCGCACGCCTGGCTCGAAGCGGTACGCCACGCCATCTTCCGAAATCGCCGAGTAGATCGCTGGAAGCTCGCGATGCTGCCGCATCTGACGGGAAGTGAAGTAGAGCCGCACCCGGCCATCCGGTAGCGGCACCAGCGTTGGATCGAAGGGGAAGCGCAGCTCCTCCGGCAGTCCCACCACGCGGATCACCTGCGGGGCCGACCACGTCTTCCCGTCATCCGCGGAAAAGTGCACGGCAACCTTATCGAAGTCCTCGGGAGCCCCGGCCGGGAAGTGCTGATGCGCCGCGATCAGCCGCCCATCCTTCATCCGCGCGAGGGTCGGAACGCCGGCTCTCTCGAACCGCGCCAGCAGTTGAGGCAGCCCGTCCTCCGGCAGGGAGTAGACCAGGACATCCGCGTTCCACGGGCCGTTCTGCGGCGGTGGCGGCACACCTGGGCCCATCGGGGGTCGCGGTTGGCCCTGCGCTAGGCAGACCCCAGTGCAGAGAGCGCCCGCAAATGAAAGGACGGATGATGCTACTGGAAAACGACGCGCTTTCATGCTTGCTTCTCCGGCCAGAAGGAATCCCCTTGGCAAGGATGCCGCCAACTTATGAAGCTGCGATGAAGGGCCTCCTCTGCGCAGAGCTTCACCTGACAACCGCCACTCGTCGATTGCTCAAATCGCTCCGTTTGACAGGCACCCGACGCAGGGGTAGCATGAACCAGCGCCCCTCACGAGCGATCATAGGATCGATCACGGGGGCGACCAAGGGGGCGACGGGTATCGACAGAGGAGATCGACGGTTTAGGTTGCGAGCCGAGGCGCCGCTGGCCTCGTAAAAAGCGGCAAAAACACAAGCGCCAACCACAACAGTTACGCGCTGGCAGCCTAAGGGCCGCCCGTCCGACCCGAGCCTGGCCAGGGGCGCGGCTAGGGCGTAGATAAACCTGGCCAAGCCGGACGATTGCGCCCGCGGATCGTCTTGCTTAAATAGCGGGATGGCGTCTATGGCACCCTGTCGATGGGGGGCCGGACGCGAGATTAAATCATCGAATACGCTCGTAGTAGCCTCTTCTGCATCCCTTTGGACCCGGGTTCAACTCCCGGCGCCTCCACTCACTC
>JANPLG010000354.1:0-3908 GCA_031426395.1 Actinomycetes bacterium | reverse complement strand
CGGGAGAACCGCCTCAAGCCGAACCCGGACCCGCCGCTCGTGGTGGTCTACCGAGCCAGCGCGGAGGTGCGAAACAGCATCGTCTTCGCCACGGTCATCATCGTCCTCGTCTTCCTGCCGCTGCTCTCCCTGGAGGGGATGGAGGGGCGGGTCTTCATGCCGCTCGGCCTCGCCTACATCACCGCCCTCGCGGCATCGCTGGTCGTCTCCCTCACGGTCACCCCGGCGCTCTGCGCCTTCCTGCTGGCCCGCAACCCCCGGGCACCGCGCCCTGGCCTGCTGGGGCGGCTCTTCGGCGGGGTCACCCATGAGGAGGACACCTGGCTGGTGACCCGGCTGAAACGCCTGGATGCGCCGCTCGTCCGCCGGTCCATCCGTCACTCCGGCGCGGTCATCGTCGGTGCCACCGTCATGGTGCTCATCGCCGGCTCGCTCTTCGGGCTGATGGGCCGCGAGTTCCTGCCGCCTTTCAACGAAGGCTCGCTCTCCGTCAGCGCCATCCTGCCCCCCGGAACCGGGCTGGACGAGTCGAACCGGATCGGGACGGCCATCGAGAAGACCCTGCTTTCGGTGCCCGAGGTGGAGCACACGGGTCGGCGGACCGGACGCGCGGAGATGGACGAGCACGCCGAGGGGGTGCACTACTCGGAGATTGATGTGGGTTTGCGGGCCTCAAAGCGCTCGCTCCCTGTGATCCAGGAAGAGATCCGGAAGAAGCTGGAGCAGTTTCCGGGAGTGGTGATCGCCATTGGGCAGCCGATTTCCCACCGTCTCGACCACCTCTCCTCCGGGGTCCGCGCCGCGCTTGCGGTCAAGGTCTACGGACCTGATCTGGAGCAGCTACGGCAGCGCGCTGGCGAGGTCCGGGAGGTGATGGCCGGTGTGCCGGGCGTCGTGGACCTGCAGGTGGAGCCGCAGGTGGAGGTGCCGGAGCTGCGCGTGGTGATCAACCGTGACGCCGCCGCCCGCTACGGCCTCACGCCTGCGTCGCTTGCCGAGACACTAGAAACCGCGTTCAACGCCCATACCGTTTCCCAGATGCTCCAGGGCCAGCGCACCTATGACCTGGTCGTCTGGTTCGACGAGGCGTCGCGCAGCAACCCGGACGTGATCCGGGACACCCTGGTGAGCACCCCGGCGGGTCCCCGTGTGCCGCTCGGCCAGCTCGCGGAGGTCCGCCGCGCCGCCGGCCCCAACACCATCAACCGGGAGAACGTCAGCCGCCGCGTCGTGGTGCAGGCGAACGTGCAGGGGCGGGACCTCAACAGCGTGGTCACCGACCTGCAAGGGCGGATGCGGACGGTCCAGGCGGGCTGGGCTCCCGGCTACTTCCTGGAGTACGGCGGCCAGTTCGAGAGCCAGCAGAACGCGATGGCGCGCATCCTGCTCCTCGGCGCATTCACCGTCCTCGCCATCTTCCTGGTGCTCCTGATGGCGCTCGGCTCCTGGCGGCTGGCGCTCCAGGTGATGGTGAACCTGCCCCTGGCCATGGTGGGCGGGGTGGTGGCGGTCTTCCTGACCGGCGGCGTGCTCTCCGTCGCCTCCTTGGTCGGGTTCATCACCCTGTTCGGGATCGCCACCCGGAACGGGATCATGATGCTCTCCCACTACGTCCACCTGATGCGGGAAGAGGGGGAGCCGTTCGGGGAGGAGATGATCGTGCGCGGCACCCTGGAGCGGCTGGCACCCGTGCTGATGACCGCCCTCACTGCGGCCCTGGGCCTCCTGCCGCTAGCACTCTCGGTCGGGCAGCCGGGGAAGGAGCTGCTCCAGCCGATTGCCGTGGTCATTCTTGGCGGCCTCATCAGCAGTACGCTGCTGGATCAGGTCGTCACCCCCGCCCTCTTCTCCCGGATGGGAGCGAGGGAGTTCATCCAGCAGCCGAAGGGGGATGCCCCCAGCCCTGCCCCCAACCCGGCTGGATCAGAGAGCGCAGCGTCACCCGTAGGAACTAGCTGGTAGGCCGGCGTTCCGCCGGAGAGAAGGAACCACCGCATGAACAAGCTCATGACCGTTTCGCTCGCGATTCTCGCGGGCCTTGGCCTCGCCGCCGCGCCGGTGCTGGCCCAGAAAGCGCCGAAGGCTCCCACCAAGGTTGCGGCCAGCAAGTACAAGGCGGGAGCCGAAGGCCTGAAGTACGCCGTGCTGAAGCAGGGCAAGGGCAAGCCGGCGGACCACGGCAATGTGCAGGTCCACTACACCGGCTGGCTGCAGAGCAACGGGAAGAAGTTCGATAGCTCGCTCGAACGCGGTAAGCCGTTCACCTTCGAGTTGGGCCACGGCGCAGTGATCAAGGGGTGGGATTTGGGCGTGAAGGGGATGAAGGAAGGCGAGACCCGGCAGCTCGTCATTCCTGCAGCACTCGGCTATGGGGCGCAGGGCACGCCGGACGGCACCATTCCGCCAGGGGCCACCCTCGTCTTCGAGGTGCAGCTCCTGAAGGCGCTGCCGGGTCACGACCACTAGCCACTTCCATGGACACCGGCCACCGCGTAGGTGGGCATGTCTGGCGCAGAATCAGATAGTCCGTACCGCACGAGCGACCGGATGTCCGGGTCGCCTCCTGCGTGCCATACCGGTACGCAGGAGTGCTTCCTTGTGTTTACGGCGACAGGCCTAGAGTTGGAGATCACCATAAAGCGAACGACGACTCTCACCTCTTTCCCCGCCGTCCTGTTCGGCGCTATCGGCATTGCCAGGCCGCTGGAAAGGGTCTGGCTCTGCGGCTAAGAACTTTAGGGCCGCGCAGCGATCCACTGGACGCCAACTGGGAACGAGAGATGATCCAGGCGGCGCAGGCCGGTGATGCGGCGGCGTTCGACCTTCTTGTGGGGCGGTACCAAGAGTACCTCTACCGCCTGATGGTCCGCGCCTGTCACCACCCCCAGGACGCGGAAGAAGTCGTGTCCGAAGCGTTCGTCCGCGCCTACGAGCGTCTCTCTCAGTTTGAGGGGCGTTCGTCCTTTGTCACTTGGCTCGGCCGCATCGCCACCAACATCTGTTTCCGGCGGCAGGAGAAAGCCGAGTTGCCCTCGGTTTCGCTCGAAGAGCTGGCGCGCGAAGAACAGGGACATCCAGACCGCGTGCCCTCGATCGAAGGTCCCACGCCCGAGCAACGCGCCCTTCAGGAGGAGCTGAAGCGGACGGTCCGCGCTGCGGTCGCCGATCTCCCCGAGCCGGATCAATCGGTTCTTCGGTTCCGAGATATCGACCAGCTGCCCGCCGCCGAGACGGCCGAGCGGACCGGACTTTCTGTGACGGCGGTGAAAGCGCGACTTCACCGTGCGCGCCAGCGTCTCCGCAAGCGTCTCAACGCCTACTTTCAGGAGGACATCGATCAGGCATAATAGTACCTTGCTGGCCCAGCGGACGCCCTGTGATGGCGCCACCGTGATCAGATCGCCCATCAGCCGCTTTCCGCAGTTCCCCAGTCGGGAAAGTGGGCTGGAAATGTAGAGAGTCGGGAAGGCGGCCAGCGCGACCGCGGGCGCCTACGAGCGCCTACCATCCACATAGAGGTGATTTCATGTACTACATAGTCGAAACCGGGAAGTCATTCAGCCAAGCGTCGGAAGACCTTGAGGCGTCGGTATTGCGTCACCGCTTCGGCGTGCTGCATGTTCACGACTTGGGGACCACCCTCCGCAGCAAGGGGATTGAATTCGACGAGGAGTGCAAGATCTTCGAGGTTTGCAATCCGGGGCAAGCCGCAAAGGTGTTGTCGGCAGATATGCGGCTGAACATGGCGTTGCCTTGTCGCATCTCGGTCTTCACGGAGAAGGGCAAGACGATGATCGGGTTGATCAGGCCGGCGAAAATGTTGGCCGCCCTGTCTCAAGATGCCGGGTTGGCCCAAGTAGCCCAAGAGGTTGAGGACCAAACCATCCGGATGGTAGATGAGGCCAAAT
>JANPLG010000353.1:0-3969 GCA_031426395.1 Actinomycetes bacterium | reverse complement strand
ACTCCGGCCCGCGCCCGCGCGGCTACATGTGTGATGGGCAGGTCACATGGCTACCACCTTTCAGGCAGCAAGATCGGCCAGGCTTATCCTGGCGCACCAGAGAGCGCAGAGAATTCGACAATCAACCGCGATCGTAGACCCGAGCGGATGTCTTCTCCGCGTCCTCTGCGTCTCCGCGGTGATTACCAAAGTCAGTGGAGGGGAGTGCGGGGAATCCGATGGAACAGGATGCAGAAGCCACGGCGCGATGGGCCCTGGAACCGGAACGCGTTGATCCAGACGACTTCGCGCCGAGCGCTCCCTTTGCCAAGCAGATCACATGGGCGTCGTGTGACCGGTGCGGCATCCAGGTGCACACGCCCGTCACCCAGTTCCTCTACGCGGGACTGGTCTGTCCCGGCTGTGGCGACACGCTGCTTTCCCCACCGGATGAACCGGAGGACTGGGTGCGGCGCGTGATGCGTGAGGAAGACGAGTTCTCCGAGCAGCTCTGAGCCTCGGTCAGGCTGAAATTGAGAGATGGAGGGATTGTGGGATGGAGAGACTTCAAGGCTGTCGTTCCCCGCACCGGCCAACCACTTGCCAGGAACGACCCCCAGCACCCAGCCTCCATTGCGGGTTGCGGATTGGATGCTGATTGGCTGGGAGTCGGGGAGCATTCCTGCCAAGCGGTTGGCGGGTCTCTCTATCCCTCAATCTCTCCCTCTCTCCATCACCTCCTGACTGGTGCTTCGGGCATGATGAGGAACGGTGCAGAATGCGATCAGAGTACACCCGGCAAACTCGCTGGGGCCAGGAACCGGAGCCGGTGGATCCGGACTATATCCCGTCGGGAAGCATCTATGTCAAGCAGGTGGTGTGGGTGCCCTGCAACCAGTGCGACCTGCAGGTCCACGCACCCCTGACGCACGCCTTCGGAGGCGGAATGACCTGCCCAGAATGCGGAGCCCGACTCACCTCGCCACGGGTGCTGGGAAACCCGGATGTGGCGGTCGCCCGCATCTCGGAGATTGAGGACATTTTGCGGGACGGAGTTGAACCGGGAGCGCCGTTCGCCGCTCCCTTATGAATTGTCCAGAGAGAATCCTGGTTTCCAGCAGAATGGGCGAAAGGGTGAATGGGAGAGGCTCCGGCCGTGATGTCGCCCATTGCCCCATTCTCCCACTCTCTCTTTCAATCTTTCAAAGCATCCTGGACACATCACTCGTTCAAGCGCAACGTGGTTCGATAGGCTATCGAAAGGAAGGTAGTTGATGGCAGCGCCGCGATCAGCGCAGGGAAGGCTCAATGCCGGGATCTGCGTCTTCGGGATTCCCTACGCGTGCGGGTTTGTCGGAGCGGGCACCCCGTATGCCAACCCGCAGCCACTGGCTGGCAAGGACATCGTTGAGCTTGCCGTGAAGAGCGGGCTTTCCTTCGCTGAGATGCCCCCCTCGATGTTCAGCGAGTCCCAGCCGGAGCATCTCCGGGAGATCTGCGACATCGGCCAAGACAAGGACGTATCCTTCATCGTCTCGGGCGGTCATCTTCGCGCTAGCACGCTCCGTGACGATCTCCGCCTCGCCCTGGCCGTGGGTGCGACAACCGTGCGGTGCATCCTCAGCTCCGTCCTTTGCGGCGACCGCCGCCCCGTCGAGGGCGGATGGCCGAACTACCTCAAGCGGCTCGAAGTCGAGTTGGAAGAGATCCTACCGGAGTTTGAAAAGCACGGCGTTGCCCTGGCAATGGAGAACCATCAGGACGCTACCTCCGCCGAACTGGTTGCCCTCTGCGCCCGATTCGAGAGTCCGAGCCTGGGGATCACGCTGGACACCGGCAACCCGCTGGCCGTGATGGAGGAGCCGCTCGACTTTGCTCGGGCCGTGGCCCCCTACCTCCGCCACGTCCATATGAAGGACTACCTAATTCATCCGGCGCCCAACGGCTATCGCCTGGTGCGATGCCCGATGGGACAAGGGGTCATCGACTTCCCCGCCTTGCTCCGGCTGATGGACGAGCTGCCCCAGACCGTCACACGTAGCGTCGAGATTGCAGCGGTGAACGCCCGCCTCATCCCAATCCTTGAGCGATCCTGGTGGGAGACCTTCCCTCCCCGCGATGTCCGCGACATTCTCCCGGCGATGGATCTCGTCTGGCGGGAGCTTCGCCCCGCCACGGATGCCTGGGAGACACCCGTCGAACGCGGGGCCACCGGCGGAGAGATCGCCACCTGGGAGTGGGACGATTATTGGATGAGTGTCGCCTACCTGCGGGGCATCTCGGAAGTGCAGTAGGAGAATCTGACTCGCTCGTCGCGAACACCCCCGTTTGGATGCGCTTCTGAGAAATGCCGCTTGCACCCGCCGTCAGGGCGATGCCCCATTGGTTCCAATGCAATCGGCTCTCTACTTGCCGTCTGTTTCAGAACGTTCTTGCAGCGGGGCCGGCATCCAGTCGTAAGTTGGGAGCCAACTGCCATCGCTGCGCTGGAGGCCCTGCGGATTGCCCAGCACACCTCCCTGCACCCGCCCCACCACCGATACCCGCACCACGCCATGTGCGCTGAGCGGGCGCACCTCGCCGGGCTGCGAGACACCGTCGCCGTTCTGATCCTGCCAGGCGGAGAGGCCGCGCATCTCCTGACCGGTGAGGGCGCCATCGCGGTTGTCATCCAGCGCGGCGAGCGGCTCATAGCCGTCTCGCCAGAACATCGACCAGGTCACGCTCCCGAAGAGCTGCCGTCCGCTGCGGATCGCGCTGCTCCGCTCCGGGTCCCAGACCAGCAGTGCCGTGCTCGGCTTGACCCACGGCCACCGCTCCGGCTGTCCGTCGCCCGCCATGTCAAAGCGCGCCGTGCGGTGGGAGTCGAGGAGAGCGGACAACGGTGCTGGCCGGTCCACGGGGAAGAGGATCGGCGTGATCACGCGCGGCTTGGCGCGCATCGCGTTGACCGTCTTCCGGACCGCCGCTATCTCATCCATCTGCTTCTCATTCACGGCACCCGCCACGATGAAGCGCAGGAGTCCTTCGCCCGCTTCCAATGCCACGGAGCTGTCCCCACCCGGACCCAAAACCCGCCGTTTCAGATCGGCATCAAGGGCCAGCGCATACGCCTTCCGGTACGCTTCCAGCATGTTCTCGCGCCAGTTATCCGCAGCTCCCTTGCGAAGCTTCTCCAGAAAGGGAGCCTTGGTCGTCTCGGCCCAAGGCAGCCCCTGTTCCAGCATCCAGCCATAGCCCAGCCAGTAGAGTGGCTCTTTGGGAGCCAGTTCCGTGGCGCGCCGGTAGGAGGTGATGGAGGCCAGCAAATGGTCTCGCACCGGCTCGGGCAGCGTGCGGAACGGCGTGGAGGGCTTCTGGAGGACCGTGTCGTACGGTGGGAACCCCGGAATTGGCAACTCCACGCCCTCCCGCTTCACCACCACCTCCACATTCACATCGCCCAGTTGCGCGCCCCGAGCAAACCCGAAGCTGTGCAGTCGACCCAACGTGTAATGCACGGCGGCATCGTCCGGCGCCTTCGCGCCCTGCTTGCCCAGGTTCTCCAGCAGACGCGGCAGCGGAACCGGCTCCCACGTCCGGAGGAACTTCGCGCCGGCGGGCACGGCAGCCAGCGCGACCAGCGCGACCAGCGCGACCAGCGCAGCCCATACCTTGCTTCCGGTCAAACGGCTCATCATCAGTACTACCCACCAAGAAAATAGCCAGCAGCCTCAGCACTGCGTTCGATCATGGTAACAGGCCTGTGACTCCGCCGCACCCTCGTCCACAATCCGCCATTGTGACCGGTGGAGTGCAGCAACAACAAAACCTCCACCATCACCGAACGCGGCACAAGGCCGCTGTCTATGTGTAATCGCGGTGAGCGGAGATCGGTGACAGTCTTTTGGAACACAGGCGGACCAGTCCCTTGGAACACAGGCAGACCAGTCCCTTGAATCTGCTGGCCACCCCAGTCGTAGGTGAACTTTGCTGGAAAGGGAACGATCC
>JANPLG010000352.1:0-11019 GCA_031426395.1 Actinomycetes bacterium | reverse complement strand
TCACCATCTCCTCCGCCGGCCAGAACGGACTCAGCCGCTGTCGGTTGGGATCGATCATCTCCATGCTGCGGTTGCAGAGGAGGATGAAACAGGCGGAGGGCTTCGCAGGCTTTTCCGGTGCGAAGAGGAGTAGATCGAAGCCGCCACGCCCGCCGGGGCCGCCGTAGCTCACGGCCACCTGTTTGCGGACGGTCCCCGGGATCACGCCGAGGGAGGTGTCCCTCACGTCGAACTTCAGGTCCGCAGGCTTGCCGACCGGTGCCCGGCCATACACGTGGGTTCGGAAGAGCTCCAAGAGCTCGGGCCGGCGCTTGTCCTTCCACTGTTGCAGGGTAGTGACGCGACCGCCGTCCGTCATCAGTAGCGGGTCTGGCAATTCGGGTCCCGCCGATACCGTATGGAAGTCGGATGCCGCCAAAACGCCAGCGGAAACGCTGAGGAACGAGCGTCGGTTCATGGTTCTTATGGGAGCGGTCCGGCCACGGAGAGTCGGATGCGGTAGAGACCGGTGCGGGCGGTCATGTAGAGCGTCTTGCCGTCGTCGCCCCAGGCGCAGTTGGCGGGGACTTCGGTCGGCTTGATGGTCCCGAGATGCTTGCCGGCGGGGTTGAAGATCCAGACGCCGCCGGGTCCGGTGCAGTAGAGGTTGCCCTTCCCGTCGACTTTCATCCCATCGGGCAGACCGTCGGCCTCGCTCTCTGTCACGTCGAAGAAGACACGCCCTTTGCCCAGAGTGCCGTCCCGCTCCACCGGGTAGGCCATCCAGATCTTGCGCGCCCCGTCGGAGTTGGCGACGTAGAGCGTCTTCTCATCCGGGCTGAGGGCGAGGCCATTGGGGCGCGTCAACTCCGCCGTGAGCAGGGTGAGTTTGCCGTCCTTCCACCGGTAAACGCCGTTGTGGGGCAGTTCCTTACCAGGGTCCTTGTCCTGCCCCGGCAAGCCGTAGGGCGGGTCGGTGAAGTACATCGCGCCGGACTTGCTGAAGATCACGTCGTTGGGGCTGTTGAGGCGCTTGCCCTCGTAGCGGTCCACCACTGACTCATGGCCGCTCGTTCCCTGGACGGAGACGCGCCGACCGGTGTGCTCGCAGGAAATCAGGCGTCGGCGGGCATCCAAGGTGTTGCCGTTGGTGTTGCCGGAGGGACGGCGGTAGTCAGAGACCTGGCGTGTCTTCGGGTCCCACTTCAGAATAACGTCACTGGGAATGTCGCTGAAGAGCAGGACGCCCTCGCGGGTCCAGACCGGCCCTTCGGTAAACTTGAACCCACCGGCCAGCTTCTCAACGACCGCGTCCTTCGGCACCAGGGCGTCCAACTCCGGGGAGACGCGTTCCACCATCCCGGCGGACCCCTGTGCGCCCGCAATGCCCATCGCCGCCATCGCGGCGAGACCGCTGATCACCGTTGCTCGTGAAATGCGGAGGGGCATTACTTCCGCGCTCCCAGCGCTTGCATGATCCGGTCGGTGCCGGTGTAGGCTTCCTCGACCCACTCGACAATCTTCCTCGGCTCCGGAGAGTATTCCAGTTCCAGGCTGACGACGCCATCGAAGCCGGTCTGCTGGATGGCCGCGAGGTATTCCTGGATGGGGGTGCAGCCGCGGCCGGGGGGCAGGTCGCCGTGGGTCTCGCCGTTGCAATCCGATACATGAACGTGGGAGATCTTTCCCTTCAGCCGCGCCACCTCCTCGAAGGCGACCTTGCCGAGGTGTAGGTGGCTGATGTCGCAGTTCGCCTTGACGATCTCCGGCATGTCCACGTCGTCCAGGAAGCGAACCATCGTGTCGACACTGTTGAGTAGTGAGAGGTGGAACGGCTCCAGCTCCAGGGCGATCTCCAGCCCGAGCTTCCCAGCGTACTCGCCCACGCGGCGGGTGTTCTCCACGGCGGTCCGCCACTGCTCATCCGGCGGGATGACCTCGCGGTTCCAGATGTACTCGCCCAGCACCAACAGCAAGTTCTTCGCCTCGAACTCGTAACAGAGGTCGAGGTGGGCGTTTGTCCGCTCCAGGTGGAAGCGCTGGATGCTCGGGTTGAAATCGACCAGGCCCACGGAGACGCAGCAGACGGAGACAATGGGGAGGCAGAGGTTGTCCGCCGTGTCTTTGATCAGCTTCCGCTCACGGACGTCGATGTCGAGCGGATCGACCTGGATATCGCAGGTATCGAACCCGAGTTCCTTCGTCTTTCGGAGACCCCATGCCGTCTCCTTACCCGCCTGACCCCACGCCGAGTTGATCAGCCCCAACTTCATTGGCCTGCTCCACCTTCCGATGACTCCGAGAACCGTCGGCCCATGCTTCCGCGAGGGGCGGGGTGACTCCTTCCGGGACGGTTGGAGCTTCACGGCAGACGCCTCTTGCGCGGGTTTGCATAATTTGAAGAAGGAGCACCCTCGGCACGTGGCTTGATGCTTCGAGAGCGCACGGGTTGCTGGGAGCAGCGCCCGGCATCGGCTGAACCCGATGCCTACTCACGAGAACCCCGCTCTGCGGGCTAATGGAGCGGGCTAGAGGCAGATTGGCATCCCCATGGCCGAGGCCGTAATCCCTTGTCCGCCGCACCGACAAGTGCGTTCAGCCGTAATGCTGCGCGAAATCGAGCAGGTTCCGTAGCAGCGTCCTCGAACGAAGTGCCATCAGGCAGCCACCCACCCGCTGCCAACCCTGGACCCCGTAGTTGCTGGAGCTTGACCCCATTGAAGCAGCCGCCCCCCGAGAACGTTGAGAAGATGCGCGTCTTCGCGCAGAAGTTCGCCGATAAGTCCGGCACGATGTTTCACCCGGAGCCGGAGGTGACGCAAGCGGTCATCAACGGCCTGGCCGTCAACATTGCGGAGGTGGGCCGACCACTCTGCCCCTGCAACTTCTACCCTGACAAGCAGGCGGAACTAGACGTCAACGGTCGCCGCTGGGTGTGCGCCTGCGACGAGATGCAGAAGTACAAGTACTGCCATTGCCTGCTGTTCGTGGGTCCGGAGGGCTTCCCGATCACGGAGCACCTCCCCGAAGGCCACGAAGGTCGCGAGGTCTACGGCTTGGTGTTGGACCCGACTCCGGACAAGGGCCGAGCGATGCGAAACAAAGTGTAGCGGCGGTTGGGCGGTGGACCTCGGCATCACGGTGCGACCCGTGGGTCAATCGTGAGTCGCTTTCTTGAGCAAGACTAACAACGGCTTAAACGCAGGTCATTCAGCGGACTGCGGGGCAACCTAGGGGTGTTCCCAGGAGGTTCTGCAATGCGCACACGTCTTCCCGTTATCGTAGGTCTTCTCGTTCTCACCGGTGCCGTCGTAGCTATTGCGCAGCGGCCCGTCGCGCAGGTCGGCCCGCAGCCCGATGGCTCAGTGCTGGTCACCACAAACCAGGTGGTCAAGCCGGTGGGCCTCGTGCGCACCACGGAGGGCGTTCGACCCAAGGACATGGCGCTCTCACCGGACGGAAAGACCGTTGCAGTGCTCACCACCACCAAGGTCTTCCTCTACACCTCCGCCGGTGAGCAGCTTGCCGATCTCGCACTCCGGCCCGGACCACTGGGGCTTGCATGGGCGCCTGACGGCACCGCACTCTACACCAGTGGCACCGGCGGGCAGATCTATCGCGTGGAGCAGATCCAGGGGAAGTGGAGTGCGAAGCCAACTGCGGTCGGCCTACCGGGACCGATGGGAACCGGTAAGAGCCGTCAGCCCGCTGATCCGCAAGTGGCGGGACTCGTCGTCTCTCCGGACGGCAAGCGGCTCTATGCCGTAGCGGGGATCCGGAATGCAGTCGCCGTCATCGCGCTGCCGGAACTCAAGGTTGAGTCGATGATCCCGGTGGGAGTGGCACCCTACAGCCTAGCCCTCTCCCCGGACGGCACGGTGCTGGTTTCCGGCAACCGTGGCGGGCGGCTCCAAGCAGACGACGCAGACGCCCCCACAGACTACAGCGCCGGCTCCCGCGTCCGCATCGACCCTGAGACCGATGCGGCGCTCCGAGGCACGCTCTCTTTCATCGACACGGAGACCGGGCGAGCGCGGGAGATTGATGCCGGCAGGCAGCCCGCAGGGATGGCCTTCAGTGCGGACGGCGCTACCCTCTACTTGGCCAACTCGGACGAAGACACCTTGTCCGAGATCGACGTAGCGGCGCGAACAATCAAGCGCAGCATCTCGGTCGGCCGACCGCAGGACCCGGGCTTCGGCCAGATCCCCACCGACGTCAGCCTCGGACCGGATGGCCAACTCTACGTCTCACTCGGCGGCGCGAACCAGGTCCTGGTGGTCCAGCCGAAGGAGATGAAGCCGGTGGGCTACATCGCGGCGGGATGGTATCCGGTCGCCGTGGTAGCTGGCGAAGGCCAGCTCTTTGTCGCCAGTTCCAAAGGGCTTGGAGCCAGAACCACCGCGACGCCCGGGAAGATGCGGGTTCACGGAAGCACCGGAACTGTCCAGTTCATCTCCCGTGAGCAGCAGATGGCCGCGCTCACCGCGTCGGGCGCGGGAGACAAGCCGCTGGAAGAGCTGCAGCCACGGCGAGGCATCAAGGCCGTGCCCATCCCGGAGCGGGTGGGGGAGCCGTCGCTCTTCAAGCATGTGGTCTACATCCTGAAGGAGAACCACACCTACGACATGGACCTCGGGGACATCCCCGAGGGGAACGGCGACCCATCGCTCTGCATCTTCGGAGAGCAGGTCACCCCCAACGAGCACGCCCTGGCACGGGAGTTCGTGCTGCTGGACAACACCTACACCAGCGGGACCAACTCCGCGGACGGTCACCAGTGGACCGGCTCTGCGGTCGCCAACGGCTACATCGAGCAGAACTACAGCGCCAACGCCCGCAGCTACCCCTACGATGGCGGCGATCCACTCGCCTATTCCCCGCGTGGCTTTCTCTGGAACGCGGCGGTCAAGCAAGGCAAGAGCGTCCGCGTCTACGGCGAGTTCGTCAACCGGCCCAAGATCACGCCCCCGGCCGGCGCGCGCGCCACCTGGAAGCTGCTCTGGGAGGACTACCGCACCGGGGCCAACCAGTATCAGATCACGGCTGAAACCGATAACGCCGCCCTCCAGCCGCTGCTCCACCCGCGCTTCATCGGCTTCCCGATGACCGTCTCCGACCAGTGGCGGGCGGACCAATACCTGGCGGACCTCCGAAGCTGGGAAGCCTCCGGCAAGATGCCCGACCTGAGCATTATGCTGCTTCCGAACAACCACGCGGCGGGAACCAGTCCGGGGATGCCGACCCCTCGTGCCATGACGGCGGACAACGACCTCGCCCTGGGCCGCATCATCGAAGGGCTGAGCCGATCCCGCTTCTGGAAGGAGACCCTCGTCCTGGTGATTGAGGACGACTCCCAGTTGGGCACCGACCATGTGGATGGGCACCGGACCGTAGCCTTCTGCGCATCGCCCTACACAAAGCGTGGCGTCAAGGTGAGCGAGCCTTACAACCACCTCTCGGTTCTGCGCACCATGGAGCTGGTGCTCGGCATCCCTCCGATGACCCGCTTCGACCGCAACGCGCTGCCGATGACGGCTTGCTTTATGGACAAGGCGAACCTCACACCCTACAAGCATCATCCCAACCGCATTGCGCTGGACGAGATGAACCCTGCGGTTCAGACGTTGCGTGGAGAAGCACGGCGACTGGCCGAAGCGTGCTCCAAGCTGGACTGGACCGATGTGGACCGCGCCCATGCGGAAACGGTGGCCCGAGCCGTCTGGGAAAGCGCCCGCCCCGGCAAGCCGTTCCCCAAGCACGCCTACCACGCCGTCTCCGACGATGATGACGAGGAGTGAGCGCTTGAACGCGCTCAGGCGGGGGTGACCCTACTGTCTGGCCAGTAGTGGAAATCGCGCTCCAAGATCACCCGGTGGGCTGGCACCACCGGGTGCAGGGCGAGTTCCTCGCGGGTGAAGAGCGCTGCTCCTTGCCCCTCGTTCACCACTAGCAAGGAGGGGTCGCGGTCCAGGGGCGCGGCGTAGATGAACCGCTCGCGTGTGGCATTGACGCCGTGGTGCACGAGCTCCAGCGGGCCGTTCAACTCGAGTTCCAACTCCTCGAGGATCTCCCGCTTCGCGCCCTCTTCCGGCGTCTCACCCGGCTCCAGGTGCCCACCGAAGAACGCCCAGGCACCCGGGTAAACGATGTCCGGCCGGTCGTCTCGGTGCTGGAGCAGCACCTTTCCGTCCCGGTAGAGGATCACCCCGGCAACCCGGATCAGCTCAGGCTGCGTCAAGCGGGGCACCCAGCGAGCGCATTGCGGATTCGATCGCGGCCAGTTCCTTCGCCGAGACAGCGAGGTCCAGCCAGGCGCGAAGGGTGTTAGAGCTACTCTCGGCAGATAGGAGGTTGTACATGGCTCGGGGAAGCGTGCCGAAGCGATTCTCAAGGACACGGATGACTGCCTCGCGCAAGCCGTCCATTTTGCCTTCCACCCTGCCTTCCGCCTTGCCCTCGGCTAGTCCCGCCTTGTGCCAACTGGTGAGCAGCATCCCGACCTCCTGGCTCGTGGTTCCACTTACCTCTTGTTCTACCTCGTCTCGCTGGTTTTCGGAAAGGGGCACGTAGTTCTCTAGGAACGCCGCGAGCAGCATCCGGCGCGACGGATCACGCTCAGTGCGAATCGCGCCAACGAGGGAGTTACGGATCAATCGCACCGGATCGCTCTCCCGGTCTCGGAGTAGGGGAGCGAAGGCGTGGGTGACGGGATTGTCCTCGGGCAAATCGGCCAGCGCTAGATCGGGCAGTGCCGCTTGCCAGTAGCAGAAGGTCAGGACCGAACATCCCAATGCTCGCTCTACATACCTCGCGCGGCGGCGGCCCCCGAACCCGCATCGCAACAGCAGTGCGAGCGGAAGGACGGGCAGGCGCTTGCGGCGGCGACGCACCTCATAGTAGTCATGCATCCGGGCAGGAAACTCGGCGCGAGGATCGGCTTCGACCTCCGTATGGATGAGAAGCCACTCCTCTTCGCCCTGCAGCGTTTGACTAGGGCCAATCGGTCGACCGTGCGTCGTGTTCCGCGTGGGAAGTCGGTGAAGGTCTCGGTGTCCACGAGCTGCAAGGTGGGCCAATCCAGACCTGCCGCAAGCCTGGGGAAGAGGGCCGCTACCACTTCCGGCAAGAATTCCGTGAGCAGTTCCTTGAAGGCTTGATCGTGCTCCATCAAGCCTGCTCCAGGGCTAGCACGCGACGAAGCAGATCGAGATCTACGTCCCCAAAATGCTGAACACGAGCGTGAGCACCGGAAAGGTCCTGGTGCTCAGACACGCTGTTGGGGATGGTCACCACGCGCATTCCGGCGGCCCGCGCGGCGGCGATCCCGTGCGACGAGTCTTCCAGTGCGACACACGCCGCAGCATCCACACCTAATCGCTGCGCTGCGAGCAGGTACAAATCAGGGGCGGGCTTCCGATGCTCTACGTCATGTCCGGTCGCAATAGCGGCGAACCGCTCACGGATGCCAAGTCCCGAAAGCAGGTAGTCGACCCAGTCCGAATCGGACGAGGACGCGACACCGCGCCGGATGCCGTGCAGTTCCAGCGTGTCGAGGAGTTGGATCAATTCCGGTGATGGTTGGAGACGGGCGCGGACCAGCTCGCGGAAGCGCGGGTCCCGCCGCGAATGGAGCGCTTCGGCGCTGTGCCCGGACGCCTGCGAGAGGTCCGCATACATCCGCTCCCAGGAGCCATACATTCCGGCATTCCAGCAGTAGGCGGGGAGGGTTAGCTCCAGCCCGTGCGCCTCGTGGAGCTCGCGCCAGGCCTCGTAGTCGCAGGTTTCCGTATCGACGAGGAGACCGTCCACATCAAAAATGACCGCCTCCGGCAACACGCGCCCATCCGACCCAGCCACCCCCCTCATTGAGCCAGATCGTACCGGAGCGCGCGCTTCGCCTCGAACTCGGGCACCGCCGTCGCCTGGTACTGTTCCGGCGTGAGCTCCTCGAAGACCACGGCGAACGCAGCAGGATCAGCCACGTTGCAGGTTTCCATCACCGCCTGCACGATCCGCTGGGCCGCTTCCCGCTTCTGCTCATCGGTGCGGCCAGGGTAGAGCTTCACATTAATGTAAGGCATAGCATCCTTTCCAAAGGGGTGACCGGCTTTCGCGGTCAGACCGTACGACGAGACTTGCGAGGCTTGACCGCTGGCCTCCTCGGTGCGGGTGCGTTGAATGTCGTCCGTCCATCCCGTGATGGATATCCGCGGATGATTCCCAACTGTCGAAGCTGTTCCACGGCATCAAAGGCCCAGTGCTCCCGGGGAACATCTGGAAAGGGCTCCTGCCGGATCGGCGCGGGATCGCTGACGGGCGCGGATTGCTCCGCTCTGACGGGGGAGATCGCAACACAGAGGGTGGCAGTGCAGGCGATGAGACAGGTTAGTCCAAGGCGGGATGGTTTCACGAACTGCTCCAATAGTCTGTTTGAGACTGTGGGATGGAAATGCCTAACGCCATCGCTAGTTTCTCCTATCGCGAAAGGCCCGGTACGAGATGGGCGTACAGGTCCACCGTGCCAAGCAGATCGCTGGCGGCGCATTGCTCGTCAGGGGTATGAGGATCCTTCTCCGGAGCTCCGATGAAGACCCAATCGATGGGGTAGGCGCTCCGCTCAATCACGGCACCGTCCGAGCCACCATCGCTCTCCACCTCTCGCTGCCAGGCGAGGCCGCTCTCCTCCGCCAGTGCCACCACCTCGTTCAGGAATCGCTGGCGGGGCACGAAGCGGTCGCGCAAGCTGATGGCGGGTCCCAGACCCATCTTCACATGCTCCGTATGCCAAGTAATGTCGGAGATGATCGCGCGGGTGATGCCATGCTCCTGGTAGGCAACCCGCGCCGCCACATGTGCACCGCCACCGCTGTGCTCCTCACCCGTCGTGAATGCGACGAGAACATCGTCGCAGCGGGCGAGAGTCTGGAGCGCATTCCAGACGCCCGCGCGATTGTCGAGGTACGGACCGGAAACGACATCGCCCAGCTTGCGATCACGCTTGATCTTGAGCGGCTGGGCATAGATCCAACGGCTTCCCGGAAGGCCATCCCTGCCGCTGAGGCGCCGCTCCGTCTCACCACCCTTCTGCTTGAGTCGGACGCGGCCATGGCCCGGCCCACCGCACTCCCGCAGCTTCTCGTCGCCGGTGATCTTCGGTCCGCCAATCGGGATGAGGCTGCGGTCATAGCCCAGGGTAAAGCCGATGGTGTCGAGATGAGCGAAGATGGCAACCTGCGGCTTCCCGCGCAGGGCCAGCACGAGGTCGCCAAGGCGGCAGGTTGTCACTCCGGCGATGCGCCCGCAGCGCGCCTCGACGAAATCCGCGATCAGCCCTTCGTCCCCGGATGGGCCGGGGATTTGCTGAAGCTCCAGAAGCAGGTCCAGGGTGGCGTCCATCAGTCGAAGAGGTTCCGGGGAGGGGGAGGGGCGGCGCTCTCGCGGGTTTCCTTGAGTTGGCGCTTCACCTCAATCACCTTCTGCCTCGCACGGCCAACATCCTCGACCAATGTCTCTAGAGCGGCGTCGTAGGCCGGCCCGTTCAGCCGGAGTATGTATGCGGGGTGGAAGACCGCCATGGTCCAGGCCGCATAAGGGCTGGTTGTGCACCATTTGCCACGCTCCGCCGTGATGCGGAAGTTCTTGTGGATAACCGTGTTTGCGGCAGGCCCACCGATGCAGACCACCACCAGCGGCTTGATGATGCTGGTCTGCTGCTCCAGCCATGGCTGACACGCCGAGATCTCATCCGGCTCCGGCGGTCGATTGACCATTCGTCCGCCCTCGAAGTTGGCGGCGCGGCACTTGATGACGTTGGTGACGTACACGTGATGGCGCGCCATCCCATTGCGGCGGAGCACCTCCTCCAGGAGCTTCCCTGCCCGGCCGACAAACGGTCGGCCACTCGCATCCTCGCTTTCACCGGGGCCTTCCCCCACCAGCATCAGGGGTGACGCGGCATTCCCCTCGCCGAAGACGACGTTCGTCCTGGTGCGGGAGAGCTTGCAGCGCGGGCAACTCAGCGCCGGCGCTCGGATGGCCTCAAGGTGCGCAAGCTTCTCCTCGGCCGTCAACGGAGCAACCGTTACGTCCACCGTCGGCGCAGGGTCCTGGGAGCTGAACTTCTGCGATTGCTGGGATTGCTCCGGCGAATGATCGGTGTCCGGTTGCGGTCCACTCGCGAAGAGGTCGAACTGATCTAGCATGGCGGGCTTTGTGAACGGTTGGTCCTAAGTTTGCTTGTCTGGCGATCTGACGGTTAGCCGGTGCTGCCGGCGATTTTCTGGAAGCCTGGCAGAAGGCGATCAAACCCCGCGAACAGCGCGTCAGGGAGCACGCGCGTTTCCGCCAGAACTGGCATGAAGTTAGTGTCCCCGCCCCACCGCGGCACGATGTGCATGTGCAGGTGATCCGCCACGCCTGCGCCCGCGCAATGACCCAGGTTCATCCCAAGGTTGAAGCCCTCCGGCCGGAAGGTCTCGCCAAGGACGCGAACGCAGTGCTGGGTGAGCTGCATCGTCTCGGATTGCTCGCCCGTCGTCAGACTGGTGAAGTCTGCCGTGTGCCGGTACGGAATCACCATTAGGTGACCGTTGTTGTAGGGGAAGAGGTTCATCACCACGAAGCAAGAGTGCCCTCGGTGTAGGATCAGGTTCTCCCTATCGCGTGTTTCGGCCGGTTTCGTGCAGAACGGACACCCTTCCGGCTTGCCTTCCTTGGCGATGTAAGTCATGCGCCAGGGCGCCCAGAGCTGGTCCATGGTCTCATTACTCCTGTTGCGTCAGTCTCGTCCGGTCATTGTACGACAACGGCTGCGCACCGAGATTAGACGAACGAAAACATGCGCTGGCAGGGTGCTGCCTTTGAGAACTGAGCCGCCCAAAGCGCGAAAAGAGAGAGTTGACGGGCCGGGGCGGTCTACGTAAGATACGCAAGCCGAGGGGATGAGGCGCGGAGACGAGCCCCGCTCCCCGAGGCGAAAAGTCCGTTTGACAACCGCAGCGACCGGGCAAGGGAGGCTCGCCGGAAGGCCACCACGCT